>CAIXWQ010000647.1 GCA_903923175.1 uncultured delta proteobacterium
CGGAGCCCGGCAAGCTGGTCGCGATCATCTACGGTGCGGAGTGGTGCAAGCCCTGCCACCAGGTCGAGGAGCACCTGAAGCGCAAGGGGATCGCGTTCGTGCACCGAGACATCGAGGGCGACGACGGCGCCGAGCAGGAGATGCGCGCGAAGCTGCGCAAGGCGGGGCTGCGCGCGGGCTCGATACCGGTCGTCGACATCGGCGGGAAGATCCTCATCGGCTACAGCCCCGACGAGCTCGATCAGGCGATCGCCGCCGCGACGCGCTGACCCCGCCGAGCCGCGCTGGGCCCCTTGGCGGTCGGCCGCGCACGAATGCGCCGTCGAGACGACCGACTTCGGTTCACGAAGACGAGGCTATTTCCCCGATGGTTCCGCGCCTCGACGCGCGCGCCGACGAGAACTGGAGGCTCGACGCGCGAAGGGGATTGACCGGGTGGGAGCCGGGTTGATACGGTCCCGCCGTCGCGCAAGCAGCCTAATTCATGGGCTCTCGCGCGTTTCATTTGCGCGCCGCGCAGCAGCTGGGCGGGCGGCGCGCCCCACGACGAAGAGCGAGTCGGAGGCGAAAGCAGGATGCGCGCGAGAGCCGGGGATCCCCCCCGCACGATGGCTCAGAAGATTCTCGCATCTCGATCGGACGAGACTGCGCCTTCGACCGACCTCGTGAAAGCGAAGGTCGATCAGGTCGTCCTCACGCGTTGTCCATCGCGGGTGCTTGCCGAGGCCTTCGCGCTCGGCTTGAAGAAGACGCAGCTCGAGGCCGCCGTGATCTACGACGGCCGCTGCGTCGGTTCGGCGTACCCACGTCCCGAAGAGGCCGAGCCCGTCCTCGACGATCCAGGATTCGATCCTACGGCCTCGTCGCTCACGCTCGCCCGCGCGGGCATCGGCGTGCCGCCCGCGGTGCACCTCGAGCGCTTCGCCGCCCCGGGGCGCCTGATGCTGACCGACGACCCGCGCCTCGCGACGGTCGGCGGCGCAGGCATGCTGACGCTCGTCGCGCCCTCGTCGCAGCTGGCTCGCGCCCTCGTCGACGGCAGCGCCTGGCTCCGCGCGCCGCGCAGCGTCCAGATCCTCCTTTCCGGCCGCACGCGCCCGTTCGTCTGCGCGCGGGACGTGGTGCACGAATTGGTGCGGCGCGGGCTCGAAGAGACCGTCCGCAACGTCGAGACCCGCACCGGCGCGCCGGTCGTGCTCGAGTTCGCCGGCCCGAGCGCCAAGCTCCTCAGCGTCGCCGAGCGCGCCGTGCTCGCGTCGGTCGCGCCCCTCGTCGGGGCCACCGGCTCGCTGTTCATCTCCGACGAGAAGACCGAGGCGTATCTGCGCGATCAGCGCCGGAGCAAGGCGCACCGCGCCCTCGTCCCGGACGCCGGCGCGCCGTGCGAAGAGGTCATCCCGATCGACCTCGCGACCGTCGATCCGCTCGTCCTCGACCCGTCGGGCGCGATCCGCAGCGTCCGCGACGTCGCGGGCAAGCCGGTCGCGCAGGTCATCCTCGGCGGTGACGGCACCGCGACCGCGCGCGATTTCCTCGCCGCCGCGACGCTCCTCAAGTCGAAGAAGATCGGGCCGCGGCTCGACTTCCTCATCCTGCCTCCGTCACGCCAGATCCTCGAGATCCTCGCCAAGACGGGCGCGCTCACCGATCTGCTCGCCACCGGCGCGCGGCTCGTCGAGCCCGACCGGCTCGCGACCTACGGCGATCTCTACCCGCCGCCGTCGACGGACATCGGCATCTCGGTCCGCACGAGCGACACCGAGCCTGGCGCGCCTGGTCCCGGCGCGTACATCGTCTCTGCCGAGACGCTGGCGTACACCGTCGCGCACAGCACGCTGGGCGATCCGCGCGCCTTCAAGCGGCCGGTGCGGGTCCAGATCCCGCGCGAGCTTCCCACCGAAGATCAGCTCGTGGTGCGCGAGCGGCGCGACGCGCCAGGGTCGAACAAGAAGCCCCCGACGCTTCCGGTTCCGCCTCTGGGAATGGCGTTCAAGGCCGTGGAAACGCTGACCACCTACGAACCGTCCAGCCGCGCGACCGGGAAGGGGGTCGGCCCGGAGTCGAAGCCCGGCGAGCTGCAGGTCGGCCCCTGGGCTGCGCTCTGCTCGAACTCGTCCGATGTGCGGCAGGTGGCGGGTCGCTCCGCGCGCCTCGCCGCCATCGCCAAGGTCCGGGCGGTCTTCGCCACGCACTTCCCGTACGGCCTGCTCTCGCAGCTCGCCGGCCACGGCATCCTTTGCCTCAAGGTCGACGAGGCTGGTCTCAAGGCGCTCAAGGCCTCGAAGGACGTCCAAGTCCCGCCGCCGGCGCAGCTCGCCGTGCCCGGCGCCAGCGTGATGGCCGGCAAGACCAAGCTCGCAGTGACGTGGCTGGCCCTCCCGACCGAGCGCGCCTGGATCGCGAACACCGGTGGGGGCGCGTCCCCCGCGGCGATCGCGGCCACGCCCGCCGCCAAGCCTGCAGCAGCCGCCAAACCGCGCTGATCGCGAGGCCGGGCTCTACGCGCGATGCGCAGAGCCCGACGCAGCGCTCTTCACCAATCCGGGTCGGCGCTGCGCGTCGACGCCGGCCGCCGAGCGTGCGCGGCGCTCAGGCCCGCAGCCCCGCGAGCAGGTGAAGGATGGCCATGCGAACGGCCACACCGTTCTCGACCTGGTCGAGGATGCGTGACTGCGCGCCGTTCGCCACGCCGTCATCGAGCTCCACGCCGCGGTTGATCGGGCCAGGGTGCAGAACGAGCGCGCCCGGCTTGGCGAGGGCGAGCCGCTTGGCCGAGAGGCCGAAGGTGCGGGAGTACTCGCGCGTCGACGACAGGAACACGCCCGCCAGCCGCTCGCGCTGCACCCGCAGCATCATCGCGACGTCCGCGCCGTCGAGGGCCTCTTCGAGACGCTGAACCGCGCGGACCAAGCCGGGGGCGTCCTTCGGCTTCAGCGTCTCGACGCCGGGCGGGAGCAGCGTCGCGGGCGCGCAGAGCCGCACTTCGGCTCCGAGGGTGGAGAGCAGGATCGCGTTCGAGCGCGCCACGCGGCTGTGCAGCACGTCGCCGGCGATCGCGACCACGAGCCCGGAGAAGTCGTCGCGCCGCCCCGTCGCCTCGCGGATCGTGCGAGCGTCGAGCAGCGCCTGCGTCGGGTGCTCGTGCAGGCCGTCGCCGGCGTTGATGACGGCGCACTTCGAGCCGGCGTCGTCGAGCACACGAGCGACGAGGTGGGGCGCACCGCTCGAGGCGTGGCGGATGACCATCGCATCGACGCGCATGGCGTCGAGGTTCTTCACGGTGTCGATCAGGGTCTCGCCCTTGGTGACCGACGAGCCGGAGCTCGAGACGTTCACGGCGTCCGAGCCGAGCCGCTTGGCAGCGATCTCGAAGCTCGTGCGCGTACGCGTCGAGGCCTCGAAGAAGAGGTTCACGACCGTCCGGCCGCGCAGCGAGGCCTCTTTGGGGCGCTCCGAGCGCGTGAGCGGGGCGAGGGCGTCCGCGGCCTCCAACAACTGGAGGATGTCCTCGCGGGAGAGCCCCTCGATCCCGAGCAGATGCTTGTGCCGGAAGGGACGCGTCGGCAGCTCGAACCCAGGTACGGTCGCCACGAGCCGGCCTGCTACCACTTCCCTCGCGCCGCCGCACTACGCACGCCGCGCACACCCGACGAAGCGACAAAACGCCGAAGAGGCCCACCTCGCGGCGAGCCTCTCCAAGCGTTCGGGGCGAACGCCCCGGGGCCGATCAGGCGCCGGCGGCCAGACGCGCGACTTCCGCCGCGTAGTCTTCCTTCTTCGCCTTCTCGATCCCCTCGCCGAGCTCCCAGCGGACGAAGCGACGGATGGCGATGTTCTCGCCGAGCTTCGCCACGAGCGCCGAGCGGACCTGCTCGACGGTCTTGCCTTCCTGGATGATCGACATCTGCTCGATCAGGCAGGCCTCCTGCATCCACTTGTTGAGCTTGCCTTCGATGATCTTCGGCCAGGCAGCCTCGGGCTTGCCCTCTTCCTTGAGCTGGCCCGCGAAGATGTCCTTCTGCTTCGCGATCGTCGCGGCGTCGATGTCCTCGCGCTTCACGTACTGCGCGTTCATCGCCGCGATCTGCATCGCGATCTCGTCGGCGAACTGCTTGAAGTCGGCGCTGCGAGCGACGAAGTCGGTCTCGCTGTTGACCTCGAGCAGCACGCCGATGCGGGCGCCCGCGTGGATGTACGAGTGGATGGCCCCCTCGCTCGCGATCGCGCCGGCCTTCTTGATGGCCTTCGCGAGGCCCTTCTTCTGGATGATCTCGAGCGACTTCTCGATGTCGCCGCCGGCTTCGATCAGCGCGGAACGGCAGTCGCCCATGGCAGCGCCCGAGCGCTCACGGACTTCCTTCACGAGGGCAGCAGTCACTTCGGCCATGATCTTGCTCCTGAATCAGTTCCGGCCGCCGCGCTGGCCGGTCACGTTGCCCTGGCCCGCGCGCCCACGACCCGCCATCACGACCTGGGGCCCGCCGGCGTTCGGCGCGCTCTCGACCGGCTCGCCACCGCGCTCGTCGCGACGGCCGCCGAAGTCCTTGCGGCGCTGCAGCCCCTCGATGCACGCGTCGGCGACGCGGCTCGTGATGAGCTTGATCGAGCGGATCGCGTCGTCGTTGCCCGGGATGATGTTGTCGATCTTGTCCGGATCGCAGTTGGTGTCGGTGATGGCGACGATCCCGACGCCGAGCTTGTTCGCCTCGTCGACGGCGATGGTCTCCTGGTGCGGATCGACCACGAAGAGGAGCGACGGCAGCGACGTCATGTTCTTGATGCCACCGTGGTACTTCTCGAGGCGCTCGCGCTCGCGCTCGACGAAGACGACTTCCTTCTTGGTCAGGTTGCCGTAGGTGCCGTCTTCCTTCATGCGCTCGATCGTGCGCAGGCGCTCGAGGCCCGACTTGATCGTGCGGAAGTTCGTCAGCGTGCCGCCGAGCCAGCGGTTGGTGACGTAGAACATGCCGGCGCGCGTCGCCTCTTCGACGATGATGTCCTGCGCCTGGCGCTTGGTGCCGACGAACAGCACGCTGCCACCGCGCGACACCTCTTCGACGACGCGCTCGTAGGCGCGCTTGAACAGCTTCGCCGTCTGGTCGAGGTCGACGATGTGGATGCCGTTGCGGGCGCCGTAGATGAACGGCCGCATCTTCGGATTCCAGCGCTTGGTCTGGTGGCCGAAGTGGACGCCGGCGTCGAGCAGGCTGCGGAGGGGAAGGGGCAGGTCGCCAGCGAGGCGCGGCAGACCCTGAGCGGTGGTCTCGGTGACAGTGGTTTCGTTGGACACGGGCGCGACTCCTTTCGGTTGGAGGCCGAATCCGTCGACCGCGCACCGACCTCGAATTCGGGGGAATTCGAGGCACCGGGGTGCGCGGGTTGCGCTCGACGGGGCCGAGTTTCCGAGGGGCTCGCGCCCGCCGGCCCCTGCGCTACGGCTCGCGCCGCGCGAAAGGGAGGGGCGATGTAGCACGGAGGCCGCGGCCCGAGCAACCCGAACGCGTGCGGAATTCGACGCGCGTGACCGGGACGCGCCCAGCGTTGTACACCGAGGCTCATGCGTCGCGCGCCCTTCGCCCTCGGCTCCTTCGTCACGCTCACCCTCGTGCTCGCGGCGGTGCCGGCGTTCGCCGGCAAGACGGCCCGACACGCCGACGAACCGGCCGAGCACGAGCTGGAGAACCCCGCCGACGGCCTGATCGTCGACGCGAGCTTCGGCTACTCGGCGGGCGTCCTCTCGGCGATCGGCACCCAGGATCCCAAGGTCCTCTACGGGCCGAGCTTCCACGTCGGCGCTGGCTGGGCTTTCCCGGTGGAGAAGTCGAAGAGCCTCGCCGTCGGCGCGTTCTTCGACGGGACGTTCGATCGAGCCTCGATCACCGGCGGCGGCTCCGGCCTCGCGCCGCGCGTCGGGCTCTACGGCGCGCTCTACGGCAAGAACGCGCACATCCGCGTGGGCGCGGGCTGGGCGAGGACGCAGTTCGTGGGCGAGTCGCACACCGGTCTCGGCCTCGAGTTCGCGGTCGGCTGGCACATCCCCCTGGTCGACGCGACGGCCGGGCACCGGCCGGCGATCACGATCGACTTCGTGCCGAGCTGGGACTTCCTCAACGCCGGCGACGAGCGGCTCCACCGCTGGGGCATGGCGTTCATGGTCGGGGTGTCGCTGCTCTAGGGCACGCCGGGGGGCGGCAAAAACGAACGCGCCCGCGTGACGCGGGCGCACTCACTCGTATCGGCCGAGCTCAGCGGCCGCGCGTCGCGGTGCGCGAGATGCGCGGGGCGAAGGCCGCGACGGCGGGCACCTGCGCGCCCTGGCGTACGCTGCTCGCGGCGGTCTCCTCGGCGGGGGCGGCCGGCACGCGCTTGCGGCCGACATGGAGCTTCGCGAGGTCGACGATGGCCTCGCAGAGCTGACCGAAGTCGTAGCCGGCGGCGGCGGCGATCTTCGGCAGCAGCGAGGTCGGCGTCATGCCGGGGAGGGTGTTGACCTCGAGGACGTACTCGTTCTCGCCCTCGGTCACGAGCAGATCGACCCGGCAGGCCCCGTCGCAGCCGAGCGCGCGCGCCGCGCGCTCCGCTAGGTTCAGCACGCCGCGCATGCGCGTGGGCGAGAGGCGGGCAGGGAGGTGGTACTCGGCCATCCCGGGCGTGTACTTCGCCGTGAAGTCGTAGAACGGGCGCTTCGGGACGATCTCGATCGCGCCGAGCACGCGACCGCCGAGGATCCCCACCTGCACCTCGGCGCCCTTGACGTAGCGCTCGACCAGGGCGTCGGTGCCGAAATCGAGCGCGCGACGAACGCCGGTGGCGAGCTCCGAGAGGCTGTGCGCCTTCGAGATCCCGACGCTCGACCCCTCGTTGCGGGGCTTGATCATCGCGGGGAAGCCGAAGCTCCCGTGGACCTCTTCGAGATCGGCGAGGTCGTTCTCGCGGGCGACGTAGTAGGGCGGCGTCGGGACGTTGTGGAGGCGGAAGAGCTCCTTGGACTTGAGCTTGTCCATGGCGAGCGCCGACGCGAGCACCGAGCTGCCGGTGTACGGCACGCCGAGGCACTCGAGCATCCCCTGGATGCAGCCGTCCTCGCCGAGCGTGCCGTGCAGCGCGACGAAGGCGGTGTCCATGCCGAACTGGTTCACGGCCATGCGCAGCGTGCGGTCGACGTCCTCGTCCACGTCGACGCGGAGCACGTCGTGCCCGCGCGCCTCGAGCGCCTCGGCGACCGCAGTGCCGGTGCGAAGCGAGATCTCTCGCTCCGACGACCAGCCACCCATCAGCACGCCGATGCGTCGATTCCTCGCTGCGCTCATGAACGGGCTCCTCTCTCCATCACGCATCTTGCGTGTCGCGTGCCGAGACGCTCACGCTGAACACGCCCGGACCGCTACCGCACCCCCGAACGGACGGTCAACAAATCGATCGCGAATCTCGCGACGCGATCGAGGGTCGTGTCCGCACGTCCGCCGGCGGACCGCCGGCGCCGCCGGCGCGCGCACGAACGTGTGTGCGGGAATCTCCACGCGCCGTGGGCGGAGAGACGCGGCACGTCGGCTGCTGAGGAGCGCACAGCGAGGAGGGCTGAGGGATGTCGATCACGGGGCGACGAGAGAGCGAGGCGCACGCGCGGGTGGCGACGAAGCGGCGAGGGGCCCTCGACCCGACGCTCAGGCTCGCGGCGGAGGAGGCGGAGGAAGCGGACGAGGCGACGGCGTCGGGCAGGGCGGGCGCTCCGTTCGACTCGAGCGAGCCCGGCGAGCCGCCCGAACGGCCACGCATCCGCGAGCGCGCGAGAGAGCTCGGGGTCGAGCGCCTCGACGACGGAGAACTGGTCGCGTTGCTGGTGGAGCGCGGCGTCGTGGGCGAGCCGCTCGAGCCACGGGTCGCGCGGCTGCTCCGCGAGGCGGGCGGGCTCGAGGGGCTGGCGAGCCTCGGCGTGTCCGCGCTGGCCGACGATCACGGACTCGGCCTCGCGCGTGGCGCGCGCGTCGCGGCTGCCATCGAGGTCGGGCTGCGCGTGGCGAGGCGCGCGAAGGAGCGCGGCCCGGTCGCGTCGTCGTCGGAGGACGTCGAGCGCTGGGGGCGCGCGCGGCTCGCACACCTCGCGCACGAGGAGCTGTGGGCTTTGCTGCTCGACGCCAAGAACCGGCTGGTCGCCGAGCGGATGATCGCGCGCGGCGGGCTGCACGCGTGCGCGACGACGCCGCGCGACGTGCTGCGGCCGGTCGTGCGCGAGTCGACGCACGCGTTCGTGCTGGTCCACAACCATCCCGGCGGCGACCCGTGTCCGAGCCGCGAGGACGTGTTCTTCACCAAGCGCGTCGCGGAGGCGGCCGACGTGCTCGGCGTGGCGCTGCTGGACCACGTCGTCGTCGCGCGCGACGGCTACGTGTCGATGCTCGAGGCCGGGCTGCTCGACGCAGGTCGCGGCGTCACCCCGGCGCGCCGATGACGAGCCGGGCGAGCGAGCGCGAAGACCCACGACCGCGCGCGCCGGGCGCCGGTGCGCGGCTCGGGGTCTCCAGGGGATCCCCCCGGCCTCCGACACTCGAACTGCGCATAATATACATTATGTAAACTAAGCGAATGGGGCAGGAATTCCCGGGCGCCGGCGGGCTCCGCCGCTGGCCGGATCGGTCCATCCCGGTGGCGGGCTCGAGCCGGCTTCCCGCCGCCGGCGCGTGTCGGTACATCCATCGGGTCGCGCGCAGATCGCGCGACGCGAACGGCCCACGACGATGTCGATCAAGCGCGACGATCCGCCGCCGCCCAGCGCGAGCTCGGCTCCCCTCGAGGACGAGACCCCGTCGGTGCGCCTTCGCGCCTGGACGCCTCCGAAGTCGGCGGTCGCGGGTCAGGTCCGGCCGCTCCGGTGGGCCGACGCGATGTACCCCGCCGACGAAGCGGCGCTCCGCAAGGCGTGTCGCGGCTACGTGCCGGCGCCCGCGCCTTCGGCCAAGCCGCTCGTCGGCGCGATCGTGCCGCATGGACCGCTGTCGTACGTCGGCGCGCTGGTCGGCGCCGCGCTCGCCGTCGGGCCGCTCGAGGAGACCGTGGTCATTCTCGCTCCGAACCACGTCGGCCGCGGACCGCGCGCGGCCATCGTCGCGGACGGCGGCTTCGCGGTCCCCGGCGGCATCGTCCCGATCGACGGCTCGCTCGCCGAGTCGATCCGCTCGCTCGGCGGGCTCACCGACGCGCGCGCTCCGTTCGACGAGGAGCACGCCATCGAGGTCCTGCTGCCGCTGCTGCTGACGGCCCGCGCACGCATCTCGATCGTCCCCACGCAGTTCCACGATCTGCGCCCCGAGGCCGCGGCGCGGATCGGCGCGTCGATCGCCGACGCGATCGTCGGCAAGGGGCGCGGCGTCACGCTGATCGCGACCTCGAACCTCGGCCACTACGCGGAGCGCACGGAGCTCGACGCGGTCTCGAGCCCGGTGCTCGACGCGCTCGCGGCGCTCGACATCGAGGGCTTCATCCACGCCATCGAGGCCCGCATGGGCCGGCCCGGGCCGACGGTCGAGATGTGCGGGCTCTCGGCGACGCTGGTCGCGATGCACGCGCTGCGAGCGCTCGACGTGACGCGAGGCAGCGTCGTCGCGCGTGCCTCGAGCGCCGACGTCGCGGGCGAGTCCGGGCTCGCCGTCGCCTACGGCGCGGTGGCGTATCCGCAGGGTTCGTGACGGCGCGCGGCGTCCGGCGTCAGAGCAGGAACTCGTCGCCGAGCCGGAGAATCGACAGGTCCACGCCGTCCTTCACCTTGGTGAGCTCACGCTCGACCTGACGCTCGAAGGTCGGCTTGATGTGGTACGCGAACGTCGGCAGCTCGCGGCGGCGCTCGAGCTTCTTGAGCTCGCGGCCGAGCGAGGCGGGCGTGTGGTGGCCGCTGACGTGGGCGAGCTTCTCCTGATCGTTGGGGAAGCTGACCTCCATGAGCAGAGCCCGGAGATCGGTCGCCTCGTTGAGGATCTCCCAGAGCCGCTCGGTCGGTCCCGTGTCGCCCGAGTAGGCGATGGCGCCCTGCTCTCCCGCGACGCGGACGAGGAACCCCGCCGACTCGATGGTGTGGCTCACCATGATCGCGCGCACCTCGAAGCCCGCCACGTCGGTCGGCACCTCCGGCTTGAGCGTCTGGTAGACGATCGTCGGGTGCGCGGCGCTCGGGATCTTGGAGAAGTCGGGCCAGAGCAGCCCGTTGAAGAAGTGCTTCTTCAGGATGGCGATCGTGATCTTCGTGCTGGCGATCACCAGCGGCGGCGCGTTCGCCTGACACCGGTTGTCCGCGAGCGTCGCGAGATCGCGCAGGTGGTCCATGTGACCGTGCGAGACGAGCACGGCATCGAGCGAGTTCTGCTCCTTGAGCGTGAGCCCGCTGGTGAGCGAGCCGGCGTCGATCGCCAGCTTCTTGCCGCGCGCCTTGAGCACGAACCCGCTGGTTCGGTGCTTCGGCGTCTCGCCGCCGTGGCAGCCCACGACGAGCAGCTCGATCGGCCGGCGGATGCGAGGAGCGGAGGTCACGCGCCCGCTTCCCCGCCGCCGAACTTCTGCGGCATCTCGAGGAACTCCAGGAAGTCCATCAGGCGGTCGACGTCGTGGACGATGATGTTGCTCCGCTCGTCGAGCGAGACGACGCGCACACGCCGCAGCCGCGAGAGCACCTCCTCGACGTCCTTCAGCTCGACGTTGACCTGCGCGGCGAGCTCCTCCGGCGTGAGCGCCACGCGGCGCCCCTCGGGGACGGGCTCGCCGAAGGCCTCGGCGTGCCGGGAGAGCGCTCGCATGACGCGCGCCTTCGGATCCTTGTGCATCAGGATCTCGATGAGCGAGTCGGCGCTGGCGAGCCGCGACGCGAGCTTCTTGATCAGCCGCAGGGTGATCTCGCGGTTGTTGGTGACCATCTGCTCGAACCGCCGCGCGTCGATGACGAGCACCCGTGCGGGGCCCTCCTCGGTCACGTGCGCGGTGGCGGTGCGCGGCTTGGCGTTGAGGATCGCCATCTCGCCGAGGAATTCGCCGGGGCCGAGCGTCGCGAGCACGCGGTCGCCGTTCGCCACCAGCTTGGTGATCCGCACCCGGCCCGCCTGGACGACGAACATCTCGTCGCCCGGCTCACCTTCGCGGAAGAGCGTCGCGCCGGGCTCGAAATCGCGGACGAAGCGCGCCAGTGCGTCGGACGTCCGGTCGGTCACCGCCCCACCGTAGATCGGGGGCGATCCTCGGTCAAAATCGGCGCGTCGGTAGGGCCTCGCACCACGTCCGCCCTGCCCGGCGGCGCACGTGTCGCTCGACCTCAACGCTCGCTCGCGCGCCGGACCTCAGCCACGAAGTCGCGAACGGCCGCGAGATCCTTGCGGCGCGGCGCGCCGGCCGGCTCGACGCCGCTCGCCACGTCGACGGCGTAGGGGCGTACGGCCGCGATCGCGCGGGCCACGTTCTCGGGCGTGAGGCCGCCGGCGAGGGTCAACTTGCGCCGACGCGCCAGCGGCTCGACGAGCGTCGGGTCGACGCGCTGCCCCGTGCCACCCAGCCGCCCCTCCACCCGGGCGTCCACCAAGAGGTAGTCACCGGGGTAGTCGTCGGCGCGCGCGACGTCTTGTGCGTCGGCGACGCGCAGGGCCTTGTACGCGTGCGGCAAGAAGCGCGCGACGAGCGCGGGCGGCTCTTCGCCGTGGAGCTGCAGGCAGCCCACGCCCGTCGCCGCGAGGAGCGCCGAGGCCTCGGCCGCGGTCGGATCGGCCACCACGGCGACGGAGACGATCGACCGAGGGAGCGCCTCGACGATGCGTCGGGCGAGGGCGAGATCGTCGAGGAAACGCGGGCTCTCAGGGACGAAATTGAGGCCGATCGCGTCGACGCCCGCCGCGGCGCACGCGAGCGCGTCGGCCACCGTCGTGACGCCGCAGACCTTGACGCGGACCCGCTCGGCCACGGGCTACTTCGTCGAGGTCGCCGCGGGGGCGCCCTTCTGCTGCTCGAGATAGGGGTTCGTGCGGAGCGCGCGCCAGGCGATCAACGAGCCGAGCAGCAGCACGACGACGGCCACGAGGATGATGCGCCCCTTCTTGAGCGCGCCGTCGTCGGCGGCGTCGAGCGCGCGCAGGTGCTTCTCGAGGTCGTACTGCAGCCTCGAGACCTGGGCCTCGGCCTCGGCGATGAGCTTGCGGATGCGCTCGGCGCTCTCGTGCGTCGACGCCTCGCGGTAGCCGGCCGGATCGAGCCCGCCCTTCGCCAGCCGGCGGCCGATCTCGAGCAGCGCGCCGCGAACCTCGCGCGAGGCCGCGTCGATCCCCTCCATGCGCACGGCGCCCTGCCGCGCGAACTCGTCCTCGACCGCGCGGCGTCGCTTGCGCAGCTCGGCGATCTTCGCCTCGACCTCGGCGACGGCGCGGCGCGCGAGCGCGAGCTTGGCCTCGGCGTCCCGCGCCTGATCGGTCGCGAGCTTCTCCTCCGCCGCCCGCGTGGCGCGCTCGCCCTGCGCCGCCTGGATCAGCGCGGTCGCTTGCTGCTTCTCTCCGGGCGGCGTCTCCGCGCGCTCGAGCTTCGCCTGGGCGTTGCGCACCTCGATCTCGACGCGCTTCCGGCGGGCCTCGTGGCGTTTGCGCAGCTCCTCGGCCGCCTCCCAGGCCTTCTCGCGCTCCGCGGCCTCTGCACGACCGCGCGACAGCGGCGCGTCCTGGCCGGCGATCTCCTGGTCGATCGCGCCGACGCGCTGGCGGAACTCGCCGCTGGCGCTCTGGAGCCCCTCCTCGCGCGCGCGCTTCGTCTTCTCGGCGTTCGCGAGCGGCGCGGCGGCGGCGGCGAAATCGGGGTTCCCCTCGATCTCGGGGCGCATCACCTGGCCGAGCTCCACGAGGCGATCGTCGCGGCGCTTCTCGCCCTCGTTGAGCGCAGCGCGGACGCCCGCGAGCGCGCGGCGGAGCTCGCGCTGCCGGAGCGTGACGCGCACCGCGTAGGGGACGCTCTGCAGGATCCCGTGGGGCGCCTCTCCGTAGTCGGCGAGCGCGCGGACCTCGTACGCGTCGATCTCGAGCGCCGCGCCAGGCCTCGCTCGCGCCGGGTGGGCGCCTGCCGCGCCGCCCTCGCCGACGGACTCCGGCGGCCCCGCCGCGCCGCCCCCCGCCGTCTTGAGCTTGCCGGAGCGCGGGAGCTGCAGCTTCTGGGGTGTCGACGGCTGAACGGGCGGCGGTTCTGGAGAGCGCTGGCGCGCGCGGGTAGGCAGCTCCTGGGCGTCGAGCTGGAGCGCGGGCGCGGGGCCGGCGTCCTCGTCATCGTCGCCGTCGAGCGGATCGTCGCCGAAGCTGCGGAGGCCCGAGCCGCCGCTGCGGGCGCCCTGGGCCACGCCGAGCTCGAGGTCGAGCGCGGGGCCCTGCCCCTCGTCCATGTCGTCGAAGCGGTCATCGCCCTGCTGGCCCATCGCGATCGAGGGGTGGTCGGCGGCCCGCTTGCCGCACTTGAGGCACTGGGCGGCCCCAGGCGGGTTGGAGGCCTTGCACCAAGGGCAAACCGTCATCGCTGGCACTCTAGAGGATCCCCGCGGAGCGCTGCTCATGGATCGACATGAACACGGCAATACATAACACAATTCGGATACTTGAGAGAGTGTTTCGCAAGTCGATTCGAGAAGCTTCGCGGGGACGCATCCGACGCCTCGAAAAAAAGGTCAATCGAAAAGTTGTATGCGTCGCACCTACATCGTCACCTTGGGTCCATGCAGGACGCCGCCACCCGCCCCGCGACCGCCGCGACCGCCGCGAACGAAGACCAGGACGTGCTCCCGCGTCTGCTCGGTCGCTACGTTCTGCTTCGGCTGATGGTCCGAGGCGGCATGGGCGAGGTCTACCTCGCGACGTCGATCGGCATCGAGGGGGCCGAGCGGCCCGTCGTCGTGAAGCGCATCCGGCGCGAGTACAAGAAGGATCCGTCGTTCCTGGCGCGCTTCATGGACGAGGCGCGCGTGCAGGCGCAGCTCGACGATCCCGGCGTCGCGCGCATCGTCGAGGCGGCGGTGGACGAGCACGGCGATCCGTACGTCGCGGTGGAGTACGTCGAAGGGCGCTCGCTGGCGGACGTCCGTGCCCGCCTCTCGCGCCTCGGCAAGCCGCTCGCGTGGGCCGACGCCGTGGCCGTGACGCTCGAGATGGCCTCCGCGCTGGCGCACGTCCACGAGCGCACCGGTGCCGACGGCGCGCCGCTCGGGATCGTGCACCGCGACCTGTCGCCACAGAACGTGATGGTCGGCTTCTCGGGCGACGTGAAGCTCATCGACTTCGGCACCGCGCGCGGCGACAACCGCCGCTGCCACACCGTCTCGGGCACCGTGCTCGCGAAGCCGGGCTACGTGGCGCCCGAAGTCGCCCGCGGCGAGTCGGCGACCCCGCGCGCCGATCTCTACGCCCTCGGCGTGATGCTCTGGGAGCTCGTCGCCGGGCGCCGCTACCTCGAGGGGGACGCGAACGATCACGTCGCGCAGGTCTGCTCGGGGCGGCTGCGGCCCTCGCGCCTCGCCGGCGACCCGGTGCTCGGCTCGCTGGGCGACGGCACCGTGCCGGCCGAGCTCGATCGGATCATCGGCTGGCTGACCGAGGCGGTCCCGTCGGCTCGGTGCGGTCGGGCCCGCGAGGCCGCCCAGGCGCTCGCCGGGCTGCTCGGCACGGCGCCGCGCCGCCCGATGGACGAGCGCAGCGTGCGCTCTCGGGTGAAGGTCCTGCTCGCGCGCCTCTACCCTACCGAGCCTGCCGCCTCGCGCGTCGAGTTCGCGCGGCTCGTGGCCCGCGCGCGTCGCTCGCTGTCCGAGGAGCTGGGCGAGGCCGCGTCGCCTTCGCCGTCGCCCGCGCGCCGCTCGCCGACGCCGAGCGGTCGGCTGACCGGCGTCCCCGACGGCCTCCCCGGCACGCGCTACCGCCTGATCCGCCCGCTCGGCGAAGGGGCCATGGGCGTGGTCTACGAGGCCGAGCACGTCGATCTCGGCCGGCGCGTGGCGGTGAAGATCCTGCAGTCGAAGCACTCGTCGAGCACGGAGTTCGTGGCGCGCTTCCGCCGCGAGGCGCGCGCCATCGCGGGGCTGTCGCACCCGAACCTCGTCCAGGTCTACGACTTCGGCCAGACGCTGGGCGAGGTGGGCGACACGGAGTGGACCGGGCGCCTGTTCTTCGCGATGGAGAAGCTCGACGGCGAGACCCTCGAGGCCTACCTCGACCGCGAGAAGGGGCTCGACTGGCGCGACGCGTGCGAGCTCGCGATCAAGACCTGCCGCGCCCTGGAAGCCGCGCACGCAGCCGGGCTCGTGCACCGCGACCTCAAGCCGGGCAACCTGTTCCTGACGTATCGCGGCACCGCCGACGCGGCGCGCCCGCCCGTCGCGCAGATGGGGCTCAAGCTGCTCGACTTCGGCGTCGCGAAGGGGAGCGCCTTCGACGGCCTTCCGGGCGACGGCAAGGACCCGCAGCTGTCGTGCGCCGGCGCGATCTTCGGGACCCCCGACACCATGGCGCCCGAGCAGATCACGGGCGGCACCGTCGACGGGCGCGCCGACCTCTACTCGCTCGGCTGCGTGCTCTACAACCTGCTCACGGGCCGCACGCCTTTCGATGCGCCCTCGGCGATCCTCGTGATGTCCGCGCACCTGCGCGAGGTCGCGGTCGCCCCTCGCGCGGCCGCCCCCGAGCGCGACATCCCGGAGGCCGTCGAGCGCGTCGTGCTCCGGGCGCTCTCCAAGGATCCCGCCGGGCGCTACGCCGACGCGGCCGAGATGCGCGAGGCGCTCGAAGAGGCGTGCTTCGGCACCTTCTTCGTCGAGGCGAACCTGGATCAGGGCGCCTCCGAGCAGGCGAGCGTCGGCGCGATCGACGTCGAGCTCGAGGCCGCCGCGCCGGCGAAGTCGGGCGACGACGCGGGCTGGTTCGAGGCGGACGCCGCCCTGAGCACGGACGCCCCGCCGCGGACCGACGAGACCGTCCCGATCCGCAAGCCGACGCGGGTCCGCCGCGCGCTGTTCGCGACGCTCGTCGGCGCCGCCGTCGCCTCCGTGGGCGCCCTCGGCGTGCTGGGGGTCCTCGACCACGACGCCCGCGCCCACGCCGTCGCCCCGGCGACGCAGGCCGCCGAGCGCGGCGCCGACAAGGTGATGCTCTCGTTCGCGGCGCACGCGCAGGCCTTCCGACGCGCGTCCGCCGCCGCGCCCGTCGCGCCTGGCGCTGCGATCGC
>CAIXWQ010000648.1 GCA_903923175.1 uncultured delta proteobacterium
ACTCGGTTGACGTCCCCGGCGACGAGCTGGAGCTTGGCGTCTTCGTACGAGGCTCCGGAGTTGTTGGTGAGGGTGACCCAGCCCTGCAGATCGCCCTTGGTGTCGGAGTCGTCGAGGACGAGGACGTAGTCGCTCTTCCAGTTGAGGCCGTACGTCATGTACGTGGCCTCGACGCGCTGCTTCTGCTGGGTGCTCTCGAGGCTCCAGACGAGCGTCGGGTGGGCGATCAGGTTGGCGGGCAGCTCGGGGAAGCCGAAGCGGCCATTGAAGCCGTAGGTGATCTCGCCGCCGATCTTGAGCACGGGCTGGTAGCCGTTGACGGAGAGGACCTCCGCGTCGAAGGCGTCCTCGCGCCCGAGCACGGGATTCCAGCGATAGGCCTTGATGCTCTTGCCGACGTACTTGGCGAGGAGCGTCTCGGGCGAGAGCAGGTCGTAGCGGTAGTTCTGCTCGAAGATGCGCAGCGAGTCGGCGGTGGCCCCCTTGATGGAGACGGTCTCGGCCTGGATCTGCGAGGCGACGTCGCGGAACTCGAGCGAGACGCGCCCCTTGGGCAGGTCGAGCTCGCGCACCTCGCGCACCAGGCCGAAGTTGCCGTTGTAGACCGAGATCGAGACCTCTCTGCGATCCTTCGCGGTCGAGATGCTGTTCGGGGTCGCGGCGGAGGCGGGGGCTGCGAGGAGCACGAGCGCGAGTGAGGCGAGAGCTCCGGTCAGCCAGTGCCCCTGGGCTTCAGGCCGGGGGAAACGCTCTCGGTTCAGCACCACTTCACCCGCACCTTGTACTTGACCTTGGTCTCGCCCTTGGCGGGGATCTTCACGTCGAAGGTGAAGGTGAAGGCGTCCTTCTTCACGTGGGGAATCGAGGAGGAGATGACCTCCCAGTCGCCGCCGATCGGCTCGACGTCCTCGACGGTGACGGCCGTGTCCTTGTGGTTGCGCAGCGAGATCTCCCACTCGCTTTCGGAGGTGCACGAGCCGAAGGGCTTCCAGGACATCTGCTTGCGATCACCGACCACGTCGAACGCGTCGCCCATCTTCACGCGGACCTTCTCGTCGCGCGGGGTGTGGTCGATGTTGTCCTCGCCGACGAACTGCTTCTGGCCGGCCTTGTCGGCCTTGTAGACGCGGATGATGCCCTTGGGGAGCGGCATCCCGAGCTTGTTCTGCTCCTTGTTCTGGATGTCGAGGTAGACGCCGACCTTCTGGTTCGCCATCACCTCGCCGTAGCTGCCTCGATACCAGTACTGCTGGCCGAAGAAGATCAGCTTCTTGTCGAGCGTGATCCCCTTGGCCTCGAGCAGGCTCACCTGCTTCTGCTCGTTCTGCAGCACGTCGGTCGGCTGGCTCAGCGTGTAGAGGTGGTATTCGAACAGCCCCTCTTCGTGGAACGAGGGGGCGTCCATGGCCGACTTCGCGAACGCGCCGCCCGACGGGGCGTAGTAGCCGGGATACGTGGGGCGCACTCGGTTCACGTCGCCCGCGACGAGCTTGAGCTTCGCCGACTCGTACGAGGTCCCCGAGTGGTTGGTGAGGGTGACCCAGCCCTGCAGGTCGCCCTTGGTGTCGGTCTCGTCGAGCGACAGGACGTAGTCGGCCTTCCAGTTCATGCCGTGCGTCAGGTACGTGACCTCGACCTTCTGCTTGGCCTGCTTGGCGTCGAGCATCCAGACGAGCGTCGGCTTCGCGATCAGGTTGGCCGGCACCTCGGGGAACGCGAAGCGCCCCGGGAAGCCGTAGGTGATCTCGTTGCCCATCTTGAGCACGGGCTGGCCGCCGTTCACCGAGAGCACCTCGGCGTCGAACGCGTCCTCCTTCCCGAGCTGCTGATTCCAGCGGTAGATCTTGATCTTCTTGCCGACGTACTTGGCGAGCAGCGTCTCGGGCGAGAGCAGGTCGTAGCGGTAGTTCTGCTCGAAGACCTTGAGCGAGTCGGCGGTCGCGCCCTTGATCGAGACCGTCTCCGGCTGGATCTGCGAGGCGACGTCGCGGAACTCCAGCGCCACGCGCCCCTGCGCGAGGTCGAGATCGCGCACCTCGCGCACGAGCCCGAAGTCGGAGTTGTAGACGGTGATCGAGACCTCGCTGCGGTCCTTCGCGGTCGAGATCTTCGCCGCCGTGGCGGCGTTCTGCGCGGGGGCGCGGGACGTCCACGCGGCGGAGACGCCGACGCTCGCGAGGAGCGCGAGCAGGGCGAGGGCGGGGCGGAGGCCGGGAGCTCTCGAGTGGAAGCGGTTCATGGTCATTCCTCGTTCGCTCACGGTCAGCACCAGCGGATGCGGACGCGGTAGGTGATCTTCGTCTCGCCGCGCTTCGGCACCTTCACGTCGAAGGTGAACGTGTGCGCGTCCTCCTTCGTGGCGGTCGCGTTCGACGCGAGGATCTCCCAGTCGCCGCCGGTCGGCTCCACCACGAGCACCTGCTCGTCGGTGTCCTTGTGGTTGCGCAGCGAGATCTCCCACGCCGACTCGGAGGTGCAGGCGCCGAGGTGTTTCCAGTCGGTCTGCTTGCGGTCGCCGACGACGTCGAACGCCTCGCCCATCTTGATGCGGACCTTCTCGTCGCGCGGCGTGTGGTCGATCGAGTCCTCGCCGATGAACTGCTTGGCGCCGGACTTGTCGGCCTTGTAGACGCGCACGATCCCCTTGGGCAGCGCGATGCCGAGCTTGTTCTGCTCCTTGTTCTCGATGTCGAGGAAGACGCCGACCTTCTGGTTGCTGGCGACCTGCCCGTACGAGTTGCGGTACCAGTAGTCGGTGCCGCGGAAGATCAGCTGCTTCTTGAGCGTGATCCCCTTCGCCTCGAGCAGCGAGATCTGCTTCTGCTCGTTGTCCTTCACCGACGTCGGCTGGCTCAGCGTGTAGAGGTGGTACTCGAAGAACCCCTCCTCCTTGAACTCGGGCGGCGGCGGCGGCGCCTGCGCCATCGGCGCTTCGTCGTCGGCGATGCCGTCATAGTCCTGGTCCGGCGGCGCGAGCTTGCGCACGTCACCGGCGACCAGCTTCAGCTTCGCGTTCTCGTACGAGCTGCCGGTGCGGTTGTTGAGCGTGACCCACCCCTGCAGATCGCCCTTCGCGTCGCCGTCGTCGACCACGAGCACGTAGTCGCTCTTCCAGGTGATGTCGCGCGTGAGGTAGCTGACCTCGAGGCGCTGCTTCTGGAGCGTGCTCCCGAGCATCCACACGAGCGTCGGCTTGGAGACCAGGTTCGCCGGCAGCTCGGGGAACACGAGCCGCCCCGGCATGCCGTAGGTGATCTCGCCGCCGATCTTGAGCACCACGCCGTCCTGGTTCGACAGGACCTCCGCCTCGAGCTCTTCGTCCTTGTTCGTCTTCTCGTTCCAGCGGACGACCTTCACCTTCTTGCCGACGTACTTGCTGAGCAACGTCCACGGCGAGAGGAGGTCGTAGCGGTAGTTCTGCTCGAAGATGCGCAGCGACTGCTCGTCGACCAGCGACTTCACGTGCACCGTCTCGGGCTGGATCTGCGCCGCGACGTCGGCGAACTCGAGGGCGTTCATCCCCTGGGCGAGGTCGACGTTGCGGATCTCGCGCACGAGGCCGAAGTTCGAGTTGTAGACGGTGATCGACACCTCCTCGCGCTGCGCGGCGTCGGAGCGACGCTGCTGCGCGGGACCGGAGAAGTTGGCGGTCGCGGGGTTGTTCGCCCCTTTGCCGCCGCAGGCGAGAAGCGTGGGCGCGAGGACTCCCGCCAGCGCCACGAAGAGCGCCGAACGGAGTCGCGGAGATTGAGCTGGGTGCATGGGCCTCGCCGAGGATGGTAGCCGTCTCCCCGCACAGCGCGCGCCTCGGTGGCGACCTTACAGTGGGCTGCGACTTGCATCCCCACCCGGGGTAGCGCGCGCGGGTGGCGGTGAGTGCTTCGACGTACGAGCGCCCGGGACGATCTACGCCCTGAAATCGCCTCGCGTTCGCGTCCGGGCCTGCGCGCCCGCGCGCCCGCGAAGGCTCGCGCGCGGACCCGGAGGCTGCCCTCGGCGCCCGCCCGCGCGCTGCCTGCTGCAGCCGTCCGTCGCGACGGTACGGCTCGGCGCGAGCCTCGGGAATGCTCGCAGCGCGCCGCGGGACCGTCTAACCCGCTTGCCCGATGCCGCTCGACGAAGCCTCTCTGGCCCGCATCCGCCCCTTCTGCTCCGACGTCGAGCACGACGTCTTCGCCCTCTTCGGGCTGCCGGAGGAGGTGATCGCGGTCCTGTTCGCCTACTACTCGCGCAGCAAGGACGACCTGCGCTCCAACCTCGCGCGGCTCCTCGAGGAGG
>CAIXWQ010000649.1 GCA_903923175.1 uncultured delta proteobacterium
CCTGCTCGCCCGCTGCGGCGCCGGACGCATCGCCCACGAGCGGCAGCAGCTGCTTGGGCCGCAGCGTGCGCGAGGCCGGCCAGAACCGCGTCCCCGAGCCGCCCGCCATGATCACTGCGTAGGTCGATCCCGCCATGATCCTGCGGTTTTCCGCCGAGGAGCCGGGAGCGTCAATGAGGGGAGGATCGGGGCCGCGCGCCGGCGCCCGCGCGCCCGCGCGCGCCGTTCTACTGGATCAGCGTCTTGCAGCCGAACACGACGTCGATCCGCGCCGACGTGTCGGCCCGCGTCGCGTCGCATTCGGCCGGGCAGAGCTTCACCGCGGTCGGCGCCGCCGGATCGTCGTAGTACCAGCCCCCCTTCGCGCCGCACGCCGACGCGTCGGCGACCTTGCCGAGCGGCGAGGGCGCAAAGGAGGGGGAGCTGCGCACGACGTTCACGCGGTCGAAGTCGATGGTGCCGGCCGGCGACACGGGGATCAGGTACTCGCAGGCGACCGCGGTGCCGCGGATCGCCTGGAGCGCGTCGACGAACCCCTGCGAGCCCGCGGCGGCAGAGTCGTCGACGAGGTAGGCGTGCGCGGTGTCGCCCGCGACGGCGATCGGATCGAGGGTCGTGAGCGACTTCCCCACCCCGATCACGAACGTGCGGATCTTCGGCGTCCCCTTGGCCGCGAGCCCCGCGGCCTGCGCCACGTTCGCCGCGGTGGAGCCGCAGATGTTGGGCTCGCCGTCGGTCGCCAGCACCACCGCGACGACGTGGGTGGGGTTCGCCGCGGCGTAGGTCGCCGCGTACGACAGCGCCCCCTGGATGGCCGGGAGGGTCGGCGTCTCGCCCGTCGGCACGTGCGTGGCGAGCGAGTCGGTGATGGCCTTCTTGCCCGCCGGGAGCGCCGCGATCGGGACCTCCGGCGTCTCGTAGGCCGAGTAGTCGCAGACCTTCGCGCCGGAGAGCGGGAAGTACTGCAGCCCCATGCCGATCCCGGACGAGGCGACCCCTGCGAAATCGGTCAGCGCCGTCGTCACGTTCGTCCACTTCGGCCCCACCATCGAGCCCGACTGATCGAGCATGACGTAGAGATCGAGCGGGACGAGGTGCGCCTCCGACGTCGCCGTGGCGCACCCGGTGAATGGCGACGCGTCGGCGTCCTCGAGCGCCGGCGCGTCGAGCTGGAGACCGGCGTCGTCGCCGCCGGCGTCGATCGACGCGTCGCCACCCGCGTCGCTCGCCCCGGTGGCGTCGACGGTCCCCCCGGACGCGCACGCGGCGAGCAGCAGCGGCGCGAGCCTCAGGGCCTGCGCGAAGCCCCCCCTGCGGGGGACCTGGCTCCGGCCCTGAGCGTCGAGTGCGGTCATCGCCACGGGAAGTTCACGAGGTACGGATACGCCCCGAAATCCTTGGTCGGATCGTGCCCCGAGATCTTCAGCAGGAAGCCCGTCACCGCCAACCCCGCGGGGCAGGTGCCGGTGGCCGAGACAGGGTGGTAGTTGAGGCTCGTGCTGGTGGTGTTCGTGACGGCGACCTGGCAGGCGTACTTCGTCGAGGCGCCCGAGCCCGTGTAGACGTACAGCGTCGCGTCGAGCGAGAGCCTCGACGGCACGAGCGACTGCACGCTCGCGTACGTGTAGCCGGCGCCGGGCAGGTAGTAGTAGTCGACGTCTCCCTTCTTGCCGATGAGCGCGCGCAGCTCGTGGTAGCCGCTCGCGCCCGACTGCCAGCGGTCGCGCATGCCCGAGGGCGTGAACGCGCGAAAGCTCGTGCCGGGCGTGGTGCTCGTCGTCGGATCGAGGGCCGTGTCCGAGGGCTGGTTGGGCTCGTACGGATCCAGCTGGTTCGTCGGGTAGATCCCCGCAGCGCCCATCGTCGCGTACCCACCGGGGTGGAGCACGCGCGCCGCCGAGTAGGTCTTCGGCGCCATCGTCCAGCAGTTCACCGCGTTGTTCGCGCCGAGCCAGAGGATGTCGAGCGCGCCGTCGCGGTCGATGTCGGCGACGATCGGCGGCGAGGCCCCGATCGGGATGGGGTAGCCGTCCATCATCACGCCGCCGCTGAACACGCCGAGCCCGCCCGAGACCGCCTTCACGACCTCGTACTTGCCGTCGCCCTCGAGGTCGACGACCGCGCCCCCCTGCGCGACCAGGTGGCCGTCGGTGGTGAGCGTCCCGTTGGCCTCGACCGGCGCGAGGAACGTCGGATCCAGCGTGCCCGACGCGGCGTGCTCGGTGCCGTCGAGCTTCCAGACGTAGTTCTTGTCGTTGAAGCCCTGGAGCACCTGGACCGAACCGTCGCCGCTGACGCCCGCGAACGAGGGGAACCGCCCCTCGCCGGCGTACGAGCTCGGGAACGCGTTGACCTTGAACCAGGGGAGCGTCGTGCTCGTCCAGGTCGGATCGTTGAAGAGCGAGCCGTCGGCGTGGAACGAGTAGAAGCGGCCACGACAGCTGGTGGGCGTGCCGCCGCACTGCCAGCCCGACGATCCGGCCGAGATCTCCGAGACGCCGTCGCCGTCGAGATCGGCGAGGAGCGAGTTCGCGAGGGAGAAGGCGGCCTCGCCCGTCGGCGCGGCCAGCGCTACCCGCTTCTTGAGCGTCGCGCCGGGGCCCATCAGGAGCAGATCGATCCCGGGCCCGCCGGAGGGGACGATGTCCACGTAGCCGTCGCCGTCGACGTCGAAGAGGCTCGCGCCGTAGTAGACCTGCGCGTTCGGCGACGGGATCGACACGAGCACCGCGCCGGTCGGCCCGCTCAGCACGTTCACGACGCCGGGGCCGGGGACGACGACGTCGAGCCAGCCGTCGCCGTTGAGGTCGCCGAGCGCGGGGTAGCTGTAGTTCGCGCCGCCGGGCGAGGCCGACCACTTCGGCGCGCCGTTGTGCTCGAACGCGCGCACGGTGCCGGCGATCTGCGTGACGACCTCGAACTCGTTGTCGCCGTCGAGCTGCGCGGTCGCGACCACGCCGGCGTTGCCGCCGACGATCTGCGGCCACCCCGCGCACGCCTTCGGGCACTGGTAGTCCGCGCCGATCGACGCGAAGTTGCAGTCGTTCAGCACGCCGTCGCAGAGCTCGCGCGCGCCCGGGTACACGGTGGACTTGCTGTCGTCGCAGTCGCCCTTCACCAGCGAGTAGCCGAGCGGCGGCGCGGTGCCGCCGTACAGGCAGTGCTGCACCGCGACCGCGCCCACCGCGCCGAACGTGTCGCCGTCGACGTCGCGATAGACGGCGACCGTGGCGACGCCGTCGTCGACGAGCCCGTTGCAGTCGTCGTCGACGTCGTTACAGGTCTCGGGCGCCTTCGGGTAGATCTTCGGATTGAAGTCGTTGCAGTCGCCCGAGTCGGCGACGTAGCCGGCCGGCGCCGTGCACGCGGTGGTCGACGTGGTGCCGCCCCAGCCGTCGCCGTCGTTGTCCTTGTAGAAGGTCGGCTTGGACACGAACTCGTCGACGAGACCGTTGCAGTTGTCGTCGATGCCGTTGCACACCTCGGTCGCCCCGGGGTGGATGTCCTTGTTCAGGTCGTTGCAGTCGCCCGACGCGGCCGCGTACCCGGCGACCGGGCCGCACGCCTGGAGCGTCGCCGTCGTACCGAAGCCGTCGGCGTCGTCGTCCTTGTAGTAGGGCTGCGTGGGGAGCCCGTTGTCGATGAAGCCGTCGCAGTCGTCGTCGAGGCCGTTGCACTTCTCGGCGACCTCGCCCGGCCCGTGATCGGGCGTGCAGCCGACGACCCCCTTCACGCAGTGCTGCAGGCCGGTCGCGCAGACCCCTTTGAGCCCGGTCGCGCAGGCGGCGCCGCCCTGGGGATCGCCGTCGTCGATGAGGCCATTGCAGTCGTCGTCGAGGCCGTTGCACAGCTCGGGGCCGGTCGGGACGCACGCGTCGGCGTCCCCGGCCGCGTCGCTCGCACCGGCATCCGCGTCGGGCGACGCGTCGCCCGCGGCGCCCGTCTCGGCGGACGTCTCGGCGGACGTCTCGGCGACCGCCGCGTCGCTCGTGTCGGCGACGGCGTCGTCGCTCGTCTCGGCGGGCGCGTCCGCGCCGGTATCGAGCTCGACCAGCTGCGAGTCGGTGCTCCCTCCGCACCCCGTCGCGACCGGCGCCGCGGCGAGCGCGCCGAGCAACAGCGCGAGCGACGTGCCGCGCCCTTTGAGACCGAGCGACGTCAACGCAACTCTCCGCATGCTCCTGACCTCTTTCCGCCGATGACTGGCTTGCTCCACCGATATCACGCGCGCGACGTCCGTCCTCGACATTCGAATCTGCCAATGACGGCACACCGGACTCACGGCTGAGGTGCCGAGACGCGCGCGCTCCGCTTTTGCCAATCTCGGGGTGAGATCCCGCCAATTCACCAGAATGGCGAGGATTCGAGGCGCGGTCGGTCTCGCCTGTGACTCACGACCCCGCGCGTCACGAACGGCTCGCGCGCCCGCTCACGGGCCCTGACGTCGAGAACGGCGCGACCTCGACGCCGGGCCGCGGGCGCGCGCTGCGACGCGGCGGTCGCACCTGCGCGGACGATCGACCGCGACGCGCGCGTCGCACGCACCGCGGTTCTCTCGGGAGATCGCGCTCCGCGCGCCTGGAACGCGCCGTGCTGAAGGCCGCGCCATGCGCACCCCGACGCTCCTCGCTCTGCTCTCGCTCACCTCGCTCACCAGCCTGATCGCCTGCGGCGCCAGCCCGGGCGCCGACGGCGACGTCTCCGCCACCACCGCCGCGATGACCTCGGTCGCGAGCTTCGGCTCGAACCCGGGCGCGCTGCAGATGTTCCTCTACGTCCCCGCGGGGATGCCGAAGAACGCGCCGGTCGTGGTGGCGATGCACGGCTGCACGCAGAGCGCCTCGGCGTACGAGGGCGCGGGGTGGAGCGCGCTCGCGGATCGCGAGAAGGTCTACGTGATCTACCCGCAGCAGACCTCGAGCAACAACGGCAACGAGTGCTTCGACTGGTACGGCGACGCGGACATCCAGCGCGGCGGCGGCGAGGCGCTGTCCGTCAAGCAGATGGTCGACTACGTGAAGGCGACCTACTCGGTCGACGCGTCGCGCGTGTACGTGACCGGGCTCTCCGCCGGCGGGGCGTTCACCGAGGTGATGCTCGCGACCTACCCGGACGTCTTCGCGGCCGGCGCGGTCATGTCGGGGCTGCCGTACGGCTGCGCGCACTCGCAGAGCGACGCGTACTCCTGCATGAACCCCGGCAAGAGCCAGTCGGCGAGCGCCTGGACGGCGGCGGCGCGCGCGGGCGACTCCGGCTACGCGGGCCCCTGGCCGCGCGTGTCGATCTGGCACGGGAGCTCGGACTACACCGTCGCGGAGGCGAACGCGGCCGACAGCGTGCTGCAGTGGACCGGCGTGCAAGGGATCAGCGCGACGGCGGCGGCGACGACGACGGTCGGCAAGGCGACGCACACCGAGTACCGCGACGCCTCGGGGCGCACGCTGGTCGAGCGCTGGTCGATCTCGGGGATGGGGCACGGCACGCCGGTGGACCCGTCGCACGGCTGCGGCACCGCAGGCGCCTACGTCCTCGACGTCGGGCTCTGCTCGACGCAGCTCGCGTGGGACTTCTTCACCGGCACGTCCTCGACGACGCCGACGCCGACGCCGACCGACGCGGGCGCCCCGACCCCCGCACCGACCGACGCGGGCGCCCCGACCCCCGCACCGAC
>CAIXWQ010000650.1 GCA_903923175.1 uncultured delta proteobacterium
GCCGACACCGAAGAAGCGATCCACCTCCGCCGCGCCGAACCAGGCCGGGCGTGGTGCGTCCCGCGCGCGCCAGCAAGAGGAGCGCGGCGAGCGTGAAGCGCGTGAAGCGCGTCCCGCGCGTGAAGCGCGCCCCGCCGCGCGCAAGACGTCGCTGGCCCTGCCGGCCGTGACCCTGCTCGCGGGCGGCGTCGCGGCGTACATGGTCCTCGCCGCCTGCGGCAAGGCGGGCGAGCCCCCGCAGCCCGGCGGCACGGTGGCGGCGAGCAAGAGCGGCGGCGGCGGCGCGGCCGGCGGCAACGAGCCGGGCCCGGCTCCGATCGCGCAGGGCTTGGTCGATCCGAGCGACGGCGGCGGCAACAACCTGGTCGCCATCCCGGCCGACGCCTTCGTCGACGACGCCTCCGCCGAGGAGAAGCCCAAGGGGCCGATGCTCGGCGCCGCGCACTTCATGACCTTCGTGTTCGAGAAGCCCGACTTCTCCTCGATGCGCATCGGCTACCTGCGCGCCGGCGGCCGCGTCGCGATCGCGGGCGGCGTGACCGGCGAGAAGGTGAAGCGCGTCGTCACGAACGCGTGCAAGGAGGGGTGGGTCACCGTCGAGCCGCGCGGCTACGTCTGCCTCGACAAGGGGGGAGGCTCGCTGAACCTCGAGGCGCCGGCCGTGCGCCTCGCCACCGCGCCGCCGAACTTCACCGATCTGCTGCCGTACAAGTACGCCTTCAACTGGCGCAACGGCGCCCCGCTCTACCGCAAGGTCCCGAACCGCGATCAGTGGCTCGAGAAGGAGCCCTGGCTCAAGCCGGCCCCCAAGAAGGTCAAGCCGAAGAAGGACGACGAGGAGTCCCCCTACGGCGAGTCCGACAACAAGCCTGGCGGCGCCGAGGGCGAGTCGGCCGACGCGGCGAACGGCGCGGTCGACCTGCTCGCCGACGCGGGGGTCGCCGCCCCGGAGGTCGGCGCGTGGTGGGAGCGCGACGCGGGCAAGGGCGAGATCTCGCTCAAGGACACGGTCGAGGGGGAAGGGATCGTCGCCCGCCGCATGGCGAAGGGGTTCGCGATCGCCATCGATCGCACCTTCGCGTGGGCCGGCCGCACCTGGCACCGCACGACCATGGGGCTCGTCGCGCCCGCCGACTCGGTGAGCATGGTGAAGCCGTCCGACTTCAAGGGGGTCGAGCTCACCGGCGAGTGGGCCCTCCCCGTCGCGTTCGCGATGACCTCGAACGCCGCGATCTACGAGTCGAAGGACAAGAAGTCGTTCAAGGCGACCAAGGATCACCTCAAGCGCCAGACGGCGGTGCGCCTCCTCGCGTCGACCGCCCCGGGCTTCGAAGAGGTGAAGCAGGGCGGCCTGACGTGGCTGCCGACCAACGACGGTCGCTGGGTCCGCTCGATGGACTTCACCAAGGTCGACACGGTCGCGCCGCCCACCGATCTGAAGCCCGGCGAGAAGTGGATCGACGTCTCGATCAAGGGGCAGTGGCTGGTGGCCTACGAGGGCGACAAACCCGTCTTCACGACGCTCGTCTCGACCGGCCGCGACGGCACCAACGAGAAGGGGAAGATGGCGACGGTCCAGGGGACGTTCCGCGTGCGCGAGAAGCACGTCGCCGCGACGATGGACGGCGACACCTCGGGCGAGCTGTACAGCATCGAGGACGTCCCCTACGTCCAGTACTTCCACACCTCCTACGCCATCCACGGCGCGTTCTGGCACTCGGATTTCGGTCGCGTGCGCTCGCACGGCTGCGTGAACATGTCGCCGCTCGACAGCAAGCGCATGTTCTTCTGGACCGAGCCGAAGATCCCCGAGGGCTGGCACGCGGTCTGGGCGACCGACGCGAACCCGGGGACGCGCGTGATCACCCGACCGTGATCGAGGCGGGGGTGCCCCGCCCCGGTCGTGCACCTCGACACGCGACCTCCCTCCCCCGATCGCCGCCTCCCGCGGCTCCGCGGAGGGCCCGAGTGACGCGCGTTTTGTTCGGCGCTCGTCCCGGACACGTGTAGCTAGTGAAGCCGATGGCCGAGCCCGCCGCCGCGAGCACCGATCGCCCGAGCGAGCTCTCGCCTGCGCCCGAATCGCGGGCGGATCTCGGGGCGCGCTCGGAGGCGTCGCGCGATCGCGGCGCGATCGCGAAGCGCGCCGGCGTGGTGGGGCTCGGCACGCTGCTGTCGCGCGTGCTCGGCCTCGCGCGCGATCTCGTCTTCGCCGGGCTCTTCCCGCGCGCGGCGACCGACCTCTTCTTCGTCGCGTTCACCATCCCCAACGCCCTGCGCCAGCTGCTCGCCGAGGGGGCGCTCTCCGCGAGCTTCGTCCCGGTGCTCGCGAAGGTGGAGGCGCAGCGCGGCCCGCGCGCCGCCGAGGCGCTCTACGCCAAGCTCCGCGGCGTGATGTGGATCGTGCTGATCGTGACCTGCGTCGGCGGCGTCGCGGCGGCTCCTTGGCTGTGCGAGCTCTTCGCCGCGGGCTTCCACGCGCGCGCCGGCGCCTTCGAGAAGACGGTCGCGATCACCCGCGTGGTCTTCCCGTACCTGCTCTTCATGGGGCTCGCCGCGCTCGGCGCCGGCGCCCTGCAGACGCGCCGCCGCTTCGGGGTCGCCGCGTTCGCCCCGGGCCTGCTGAACGTCGCGATGATCGCCTGCGCGCTCGCCCTGCCGCCCGTCTTCCTCGCGCGCGGCGTCGACCCCATCTTCGCGCTCGCGGTCGGCGCGCTGGTGGGCGGGCTGCTGCAGGTCGTCGCCCAGCTCCCCGAGCTGCGCCGCGCGGGCTTCGGCGGCGCGCTCCGCTTCGACCTGGGCATCTTCCGCGACCAGGACGTGCGCGAGGTGGTGCGCCGCATCCTGCCGATGACGCTCGGCCTGATGATCTACGAGGTCGACCTCGTGCTGTCGCGCCGCTTCCTCTCGGAGTGCGGCGAGGGGGCGAACAGCTACTTCTACTACGCGCAGCGCCTCTGCGACTTCCCGCAGGGGGTCTTCTCGCTCGCGCTCGCGACCGCGACGCTCCCCTCGCTCTCGTCGCTGGTCGCCAAGGGCGATCGCCGCGAGGTCGCGAAGACCGCGGCCCACGCGCTGCGCCTCGCGCTCTTCGTGGCGCTCCCCGCCACCGCGCTCCTGGTCGCGCTCGCGCGGCCGATCGTGATCGGCGCCTTCGCCCGCGGCGCGTTCGACGCGGCCAGCGTCGACGGCACGACCCGCGCGCTGGTGGTGCAGGGGCTCGGCGTGGTGCTGGTCGCGGTCGTGCGCCAGGTCGTCCCGGTGTTCTACGCGCTCGGCAACACGCGCACGCCGGTGCTGATCAGCGGGCTCGATCTGCTCGCGTTCATCGCGATCGCGCTGACGCTGCGCGGCCCGCTCGGCGCGGTCGGCGTCTCGTGGGCGGTCACCGGCTCGTCGTTCGTGCAGATGGCGCTGCTGCTGATCGCGCTGCACCGCGCCCTGCCCGACCTGCACGCGCGCGACCTCGCGCTGAGCGCCGCCAAGAGCACCATCTCGTCGTGCCTCGCCGCGATCGCGGCCTTCTTCGCGGCCACCGCGGCGTTCGGGCTGCCGCGGCTCCCCTACGTCGGCGGGCTGGTGCCGGTGCTCCTCGGCTGCGCGGTGTTCGGCGCGGGCTTCCTGCTCGTGGGGCGCGCGATCGGCCACGACGAGCAACGGCAGCTGCTCGGCGCGGTGATGCGCCGCGTGCGCCGACGCAGGGCGTAGGCGGCGCGTCTCGGCGCGCCTCATCAACCCCGCACGTCCCGCGCGCGCTCAGCCGAGGC
>CAIXWQ010000651.1 GCA_903923175.1 uncultured delta proteobacterium
CGCCACCGGCAACACCGGCACCAACCTCTCGAAGGACAACTCCTCGAGCGCCGGCGTCAGCGCGTTCCTCGGCATCGTCCCCGCGCTGAAGAAGGCCTACCCGAACCTCGATCCGAGCAAGCTCTTCGAATACGCGAGCAAGTCGAGCTTCAAGGGCGCCGGCGACACCCAGCGCCACGGCGTGTTGACCGGCAGCATCGCGGTACGGGTCGTGAAGGAGATGCCGAACGGCGATCTCTACCTCGAGGGGACGAAGGTCATCCTCATCAACGCGGAGGAGTACCACCTGTACGTCTCGGGGCTCGTGCGGCCGAGCGACATCCAGCAGGACAACACCGTCTCCTCCGGGCGCCTCGCCGACGCGCAGATCGAGTTCACCGGCAACGGCGACCTCGCCGACACCACGCGCCGCGGCTGGCTGTCGCGCTTCTTCGAGTTCATCAACCCGTTCTGAGCGGCGTCGCGCGCACGGCCGATACCGATCGAGACCGGCCGAGGCCGGGGCCTCGAGCCGAGCGCCCCTCGTGGCCTGGAACCGTGATTGCAGTCGGGAGCCCGCTCGTACGGGCCTGCCCATCGAACCCGCGGCCTCGAGCCGCGGGTCCCACCGCCCCTTCGGACATGAGGTCCACCCCATGCGTCAGCGACCCTGGCTCCGCTTGCTCCCGCTCGTCGCGCTGGCCGCGATGATCTGCGGGCTGCCGCAGGCCCGCGCAGAGAAGATCCGCGACGTCGCCGACGTCTCGGGCGCGCGCGAGAACCAGCTGATCGGGTACGGGCTGGTGACCGGCCTCCAGGGGACCGGCGACGACACCAACGTCCCCTTCACCGGGCAGTCGGTGCAGTCGCTCCTCACGCGCCTCGGGGTGAAGATCGACCCGACGCAGATCCGCCTGCGCAACGTGGCGGCCGTGATCGTGACCGCGACGCTCCCCGCGTTCTCCAAGGCCGGCACCAAGATCGACGTCACCGTCTCCTCGATCGGCAACGCCCGGTCGCTGGTGGGCGGCACGCTCGTGCAGACCATCCTCAAGGGGGCCGATCAGAAGCCGTACGCGGCGGCGCAGGGGAACCTGATCCTCGGCGGCCTCGACGCCAAGGGGAGCAACGGCAGCTCCGTGAAGAGCGGCACCACGACCTCGGGGCGCATCCCGGAGGGGGCGATCGTCGAGAAGGAGGTCGCCGCGACGCTCATCACGAACGGCGCGCTGAAGCTCGACCTGCGCACGCCGGGCTTCGGGCTCGCCAACAACCTGGTGCTCGCGATCGACAAGAAGTTCGGCGCGGGCGTGGCGAGCGCGAGCGACGGCGGCATGGTCCTCGTCAAGCTGCCGGCGGCCTACTCGGCCAAGCCGATCGCGTTCATCGCCGAGATGGAGGAGATCGAGGTCACCCCGGTGCGCCGCGCGCGCATCGTGATCAACGAGAAGACGGGCACCATCGTCGCCAGCGGCGACGTGCGCCTGTCGCCGGTCGCCATCGTCCACGGCGGGCTGACGATCGTCATCAAAGAGACGCAGACCGTCAGCCAGCCGACGACCCCGTTCGCCGCGGGCTCGACCGTGGTGACCAAGAACAGCGAGGTCGAGGCGCGCGAGGGGAACCGCGACGTGAAGTACGTCCCCGCCGCCCCCACCCTGTCCGACGTCGCCGCCGCGCTCGGCGCGCTGTCGCTCTCGCCGCGCGAGCTCTCGAGCGTGCTCCAGGCGCTGCGCACGGCCGGGGCGCTCGAGGCCGAGGTGGTGGTGCAATGAGCGTGAGCGCGACCCACGCGAACCGCGCCATCGCGGCGTCCCCCTCCCCGATCGCGGCGGACGGGACGCGCGACGCTTCGTCGCCGGCGGCGAAGAAGCAGGCCCAGATCGCCAAGGTCGCCAAGGAGTTCGAGGCGGTGCTGGTGCGCCAGGTGCTCACCGCGGCCAAGGCGGCCGGCAGCGATTCGTCGTCGCAGTACGGCGGCATGGCGATCGACGCGCTCGCCGACGGGATCATGAAGGGCGGCGGCCTCGGGCTCGCGCGAAACCTGGAGCTCGAGCTCTCGGACG
>CAIXWQ010000652.1 GCA_903923175.1 uncultured delta proteobacterium
CGCGAGCGCGCAGAGCACTGGATCCAGTGGGCGATGGCGCTGACGGTCCTCGGCTTCGTCGCGGCCGCCGCCTGCCGACGCTGGCCGACGCAGCGCGCGCAGATCGGCGCGCTCGAGTCGCTCGAGGCCGCGCAGGAGGCGCACGAGGCCGGCGACCTCGCGCGCGCGCGGCGCGACATCGACCGCGCGATCGGCTTCGACGACTCGGTCCCCGACGTCTTCGTCACGCGCGCGGCGCTCCGCGAGGAGCAGGGCGATCTCGGCGGCGCGATCGACGATCTCGACCGCGCGCTCCGCGTGGCGCCCGCGTCGTGGGACCGCCTGGAGGCGACGCACAAGGCGCTCGACGCGCTGCGGGGGCTGGCGCGCACCAGAGCCGCGTCGGTCACGCCCCCGCCGGAGGGCTCGGCGTCCGCTACGGTCACGCCGGTCACGCCGGTCACGCCGCCGGTCGCGCCCTCCGTCGCACCCTCCGTCGCCCCCGCGCCCAGCTCGGCTGGCTCGCGCTGATCCGCAGCGCGTCCGGACCTGCGGCGGCCGCGGTTCCGTTGTAAAAGGGACGGCTCGATGCGCGCTCGCCCTTCGCCCCTCGTCGCCCGGTCGATCCTGGGCGCCACGCTCGGCGCCGGCGCGTTCGTCGCGCTCACGGCCTTCGCGCCGGCCGCGCGCGCCGCGACGGTCGTGCGCGGCCCGTACGTCCAGGACCTCGGCTCGCGCCAGGCCGCGGTGATGCTGGAGCTCGGTGAGGCGCTGCCGACCTCGCTCGAGATCCGCAAGGGTGCAGCGGGCCCCGACACCGACGCGCCCGTCGCGACCGTGACGGGGCCGGTGAGCCCGTCGCAGGAGCTGGTCGCCAACGGCCTCGAGCCCGCGACGAGCTACCGCTACCTCGTGAAGGCCGACGGGCTCCTCGAGCGCGGCACCTTCACGACCGCGCCGGAGGACGACCGCCCGATCTCGTTCGTGATGTACGGCGACGATCGCAGCGACGCCGCGGCGCACGCGGCGATCGTGCGGCAGATCGCGCAGACGCCCGGCGAGTTCCTCGTGAACACCGGCGACATGGTCTACGACGGCAGCAAGGTCGAGGAGTGGAACGGCTTCTTCGCCATCGAGCGCGAGCTGCTGCGCAGCCGCTGCCTCTTCCCCGCGATCGGCAACCACGAGATCTCGATGCCGATGTCCGACGGCGCGCTCCGCTACGCGCGCGCGTTCCGCGTGCCGGGGCCGCTCGAGGCGCAGGAGCGGTGGTACTCGTTCCGCTGGGGGAGCGCGCGGTTCTTCGTGCTCGACGCCCACGACGATTTCGCGAGCGCGGAGCTGGCCTGGCTGGAGCGCTCGCTCGCGGCCGCCGACGCCGAGCCGGGGCTCGCCTGGCGCTTCGCGGTGCTCCACCACGGGCCGTACTCGTCGGGCCCGCACGGCGGGAACCCGGCGCTGCGCGTCGCGCGCGTCCCCGAGCTGCTCCGGGCGCACAAGGTCGACGTCGTCTTCTCGGGGCACGACCACGTCTACGAGCGCGGCGAGACTTCGGGGCTGCGCTGGGTGATCACCGGCGGCGGCGGGGCGCCGCTCTACAAGCGCTATCGCGAGGAGCCGGGCTCGCTCCGCTTCGAGGCGACGTTCCACTTCCTGCGCGTGGAGCTCACGAAGACGAGCGGGCTGCTGACCACGCTGCGCCCCGACGGCTCGCTCCTCGAGCGCTGCGCCTTCCCGAACGGCGGCGCCGGCGGCTGGGGCTGCAACGTCGCCGCGGGCGTCCCCCCCCCCTCGGCGACCGGCGGCGCACCGGCGGTGCAGGCTGGCCCCAACGCGCCCACACCGGCCCCCGGCCCCCCGGATCGCGCGGATCCGGGCGGCTCTCCGAAGCGAAGCTGCGCCTGCACCCAGGTGGGCGGCCCGGTCGAATGGCTCGGGCTCGCGGCTTCGACGGCGCTCGTCGCAGGCTCGGCGGTTCGACGTAAGAGGCGCAAACGAGGCCCCGGAGGCGCCGGCGACGACGGCTCCGACCCCACCGACGGCAAAGAACGAGAATCGCGCTGAGAAATCGGGCATGATCCCGACGGCATGCGACTTCCTTCTCCCCCGCGAAGGCGACGTTCGACGGTGGCACTGGGCGCGACGGCCGGCCTGCTCGGCGCGGTGTGCGCGATCTGGGGGCTCGCCTTCGGGTGCTCGTTCCCCGCCTACACCACCGGCGATCTCACGGCCGCCGACGGAGGCGACGCCGGCGACGGCGGCGTCGACACCGGCCCCGTCGACACCGGCCCCGTCGACACCGGCCCCTACGTGCTCGGCGACGGGCGCGTCTGCACCGGCCCCGACGAGGACGGCGACGGCGTCCCCGACGAGTGCGACAACTGCCCGAACGTCCCGAACCCGGGCCTCGCGGGCCACGAGGTCGGCGACGCCTGCGACTCGAACCTGCTCGGCGGGCTGACCACGCGGCTCGCGTGGGAGCCGTTCCACACGTACACGCCGGGCACGATCTGGAACTACTACGGCCCCTCGGAGGGCGCGTTCGCGCTCGCCCCCGACAGCAACTCGATCCTCGGCGGCAGCACGAGCGACAACCCCGACGCCGGCACCAACCTGCGCTTCATCACCGGCCCGGTCGGCGTCGGCGCGTCCGCGGGGAGCTCCGGCGTCGCGGTCACCACCGTGATGTCGATCGTGAGCGAGGGGGGCTCGCTCCCCAACGCCGGCCTCATCGCGCGCGTCGACGGCGCCACCGGAAAGCAGTTCTTCCTCTGCGGCGTCGGCAGCGTCGGGTACTTCTACCTGCTGCGCACCGCGACCGGCGGCAGCTGCGACGGCGGCCCCTGCAACGTCAACGCGTTCGGCTACGACGGCGGGACGGCCAACACCTCGGAGCTCCCGTTCCCCGCGGACGTGCCGCACGGGATCGGCGACAAGATCGGCATCCGCATCACGGTGACCCCGGGCAGCGGAGACGGCGGCACCAACCCCGGCGACGTCGAGTGCCGGGTGTTCAACCCGCTCGCCCCCTCGGGGCTCCGCTCGAGCGAGCCGAAGTACGCGATCAAGCTCACCGTCTCCCCGTCGTCGCGCTGGATCGCCTCTGGCGACGTCGGCGCGTACGCCTCCGGCTCCAACGTCAAGTTCCACTCGATGGACATCCTGAAAGGCCCGTGATGCGCAGTCTCCGAACCTACTTCGGGGGGATGACGCGCATCCTCGCCCCCCTCGCCCCGCTCGCCGCCGCGGCGCTCACGCTCTCGGCCGGCACGCACTGCAGCAGCAGCTCGAGCGGTGGCCCGGTGGCCGGCGACGACGCGGGCGACGCGGGCGACGCCATCGCCGACGTGCCCGTCGTCCCCGACGCGACGCCCGACACGTACGTGCCCGACGCGGGTCCGGTCACCTGCACCAAGCAGCCCTCCTTCGGGCTCGCCGTCCGCGTCAGTCACAACCCCGACTCGCTCCGCAACGTCGCGACCGCGTCGGTCGCGGGGCTCCCCGACGGTCGCGTCCTCGTCGTCTTCGCCGAGGCGATCGACACCGTGGGGCACTACGCGATCTACGCGCGCACGATCGACCCGACGACCGGGCTGCCGGCCGAGGACGAGCGGCTCGACGTCGACGCCGACAACGTCAACGCAGGGCCCGGCCTGCGGCTCACGACGCTCGACAACGGCGCCGTGGTCGCGCAGTGGCGCGGCAACGTGGCCGACGGCAACCGGCTGCGCGTCTACCAGCACGGCAAGTGGTCGCCCGAGGCGACCGGCCCCGGCAGCGCGATGCCCGCGACCGACGCCGACGCCGTCACCTACGCCGGCGCGCCCGACGGCAGCGTGATGGTCGTGCGGATGCGCAGCACCACGGCTCCGCTCTCCGGCGCGACGGTCTACCACCCGGACGAAGGCGGCCCGCGCGGTAGCTGGTCGACGCCGGAGTCGCTCGACCTCGACGGCGGGACCGGCGCGCCGTTCGTGAGGCCGATGGGACGCCCCGACGGCACGTACGTGCTCATGGTGTGGCACGGCACGGGCGGCCCCTCGGTGCGCACCCGCAGCCCTTCCGGCGCGTGGAGCATGCCGCGCGCGCGCGCCGACGTCGGAGCGCGCACCGCGCAGCCCGACGGCCGCCTGCTCGACGACGGCTCGATCGTCCTCGTCGGGCTCGAGGGGGCGGGCGACACGCGCCAGGTCGTCACGAGCACGTGGACCGCCGCCGCGGGGTGGACCGCGGCGCGCCTGCTCTCGAAGCTGCCGACCGCCAACGGCGTCGTGCCGTTCCGCGGCGGCGTCGCCGATCCGTATCTCTTCACGCTCAACGGCTCGAAGGTCGAGTTCGTCGGGTGGGTGGCGGGGTGCGCGACGGCGGCGAAGGACTGCGAGTTCCACGCCATCACCCGCGTCTACGACGGCACGGCGTCGCCGCCGGCGTGGGGCGATCCGGTCGACCTCGAGGTCGGCCCGGTGCAGAACGGCGCCGACTACGCCCAGGTCGTCGCGCTCGACGCCAAGCACCCGGTCGCCCTGCGCGGCAACGTCGACGCGAACGAGCTCGACTTCAAGGTGCGCCTGACCGACGCGTGGTCGCCGGGGAGCAACCTGCTCGGCGGCCCCGCGGGGACCTTCGACGGCGGCAACCGCTCGGTCGTCCGCTTCTACGGCGGCACCTGGGGGCTCTTCGCCCTCGCGGGCATCAACGATTCGATGGGCAAGCCGCTCGTCTCGCAGATGGGCAAGGTCACGCCGAGCGCCTCGCCGCCCGGCGGCTGGAACCCGGTCTCGAACGCGGGCTCGGAGATGCGCACGCCGAACCCGACCGGCGCCTACGTCGACGGGGCCGGCGGCTTCACGATCGCCTCGAACGACGCGACCGACGGCATGACCACCATCCCGCTGCTCGCGCACGACTTCGGCGGCGGCAGCGCCCCCGCCATCGTGCAGGTGATCAGCGCCGACGAGTCGAACGCGAGCTTCGCGAGCGTGCCGACGATCGCGCCGCGCGACAGCGGCCAGGATCGGAGCGCCATCTACCTCGTCTCGGCGACGCCGACGGGGAGCACGGGGTCGAACCGCCGCTTGCGCGCGTACGCGTTCAACGGCCAGGGGACGGCGGTCGTCCAGAAGCAGCTGGCGAACGAGACGCGCGGCCCGCGCGCGTTCCCGCAGAGCGTGCTCTCGACCGGCTGCGGCGGCGCGATCGCGTACGCGGTCGATCCGGCCGACGGCTCGCACGCGCTCGAGCTGGTGCTCGTGCAGTGAGCCTCGCGCCCCGGGCTCGCGCGAGCCCGGGGTCGCAGCCTCACCAGTGCCAGCCGCGCCGGCGCGGGCCGTAGTGCGGCGAGCCGAGCCACACGCCGAGCGCGATCGACGCGCCGAAGCGCTCGGGGCCCGTGACGTCGCCCGAGACGGCGACGTCGACGAACGCCCCGCGCCCGAGGCGATAGACCGCGCCGACCGTCGGCGCGAGCAGCAGACGGAACGTCGTGTAGTTGGTGGCGCCGAGATAGCCGTACGCGGCCGAGCGGAGGTTCACGGTGGTGGCCGTGAACGCCGTCCCCGCGCGCAGCTCGGCGTACGGCGAGAGCGGGCCGAGGTCGAACTGGCGCCCTGCGGAGACGGAGAAGTGCGCGCCCCACGCCCCGCTCGCGTCGCTCGAGACGGAGGCCGGGAGCGGCGCGCCGTCGAGGCGATAGCGGCTGCCGCCGACGCCGAACACCGCCTCTTCGAACGTGAACCGGTAGCGCTCGACGACGACGAGCACGCGCACCCCGGCGCCGCCGAACCCGCCGGTCCCTTCGAGCCGCGGGTCGCGGCTCGCGAGCAGATCGGGCTCGCTCGAGCCCGCCCGCAGCCCGTGATCGAGCGAGGCGACGCCGCCGAAGCCGACGAGCGCGGCGCCGACGCCGTCCCTCAGCTCGTCGGCGCGCGCGCGCGGCGTGAGCGCCAGGACGGCGAGCGCGCCCGCGAGCGCGCACGCGAGCGCCCGGCGGGTCGGAGGTCGCGACGCTCGAAGACGACGGTCGGCCATTCGGGCTCCTCGCGCCAGCATCGCATGGCGCGGGCCGGCGCGCGCAGGCGCGGTGACGCCCCCGCCGCGCGCGCCGAACGCGCCGCCCTTCAGCGCTTCTTCTTCGAAGCCTTCGGCAGCGGGTAGTCGATCGTCTTCAGCAGCTCGCGACGGTTCTCGTCGACCGCGCGCTGGAGGTTCTCGACCGCCACCTTGCGCGCCGAGTAGAGCCGCCCGGGCGTGCGGCGCATCGCCGGATCGCTCAGCAGCGCGTAGGTGATCCACGGGAAGACCGCGGTCACGTCGGTGTGCACGTACATCGAGCCGTACTGCACGCTCTCGGCGGACACC
>CAIXWQ010000653.1 GCA_903923175.1 uncultured delta proteobacterium
GCGCGCCGATGGCGCCGTCGGGATCGCGCGCGCCGACCGCCCTGGCGTGTCGCTCGAGATCGAGACTGCGGCCGAGCGGGTCTCTGGCGAGGTGGTGGAGGGCGCGGTCGTGTACCCGACGACCGATTGGGACCTCGTCCAGTCGTTCGACGGCCAGCGCGTCGAGGAGCTGCGGCTGCTCCGCACCGCCTCCGCCGCCTCGACCTTCTCCTGGACGCTGCGCGCCGGCCCTGCGGTCACCGCGGTGCGGCTGCGCGACGGGCGCGTGGAGGTGCTCGAGGGCGCGGAGGTGCGCCTGGCTTCCACGGCGATGTTCGCGATCGACGCCAAGGGCACCACGCGCGCGCCGACGCTCGCGCTGGCGGCGCACGGGGACGCGTACGTGCTCACGGCGAGCCTCGACGTGCGCGACCTCGCCTTCCCGATCGCGCTCGATCCGGGCTGGACGGCGACGTTCGACACGCTGGCGAGCAACCACAGCGACGCGCACGCCGTCACGCTCGCCGACGGACGCGTCGCGGTATTCCCCGGGCTCGCGTCGCCGAACCCCGGGGCGCCGGACCTCTACGACCCGCTGACCGATCGCTGGTCGGTCGCCTCCGGGACGGCGAGCAACCGCCCGTACGCGACGCCGATCTGGCTTCCGGTCCAGAAGAAGGTGCTGTGGGCGGGCGGCGCCTTCGGCGCGGGCACGAGCTCGGAGCTCTGGGATCCCGCGACGGGCGCGTCCTCCGCGCTCAAGACGATCCCCGCGAACCTCGACACGCCGACGTTCCTCGTGCTCCCGAACGGCAAGATCCTCGGCCTCGGCGGAGGGAACGGCGAGACGGCGGTCTACGATCCGTCGACCGACGCCTGGGCGCGCGCGGCCAGCCAGCCGACGACCCACTCCTCGTACGCCGCCGTAGTGCTCAGGAGCGGCCGCGTGCTCCTCAGCGGCGGCTGCTGCAACACCCCGTACGCGCGCATCTACGACCCGACGAACGACACGTGGTCCGCGACCACGGACATGAAGGGCGCGCGCTCGGGGCACTCGATGAACCTCCTGCCGAGCGGCAAGGTGCTGCTCACCGGCGGCGATTCCGGCGGCACCATCAGCGCCGAGCTCTACGACGAGTCGACGGCCACCTGGACCATCCTTCCGACGACCAAGCCGATCTACGGGCATCGCACGCTCACGCTCGCCTCGGGCGCCGTGCTCGTGACGAACGTCGGCACCGCGCCCGACACGCTGATCTACGACGAGGCGGCCGGCTGGTCCGACGGGCCGAAGATGTCGATGCGGCGCGACTCGCACGCGCTCGTTCCGCTGCAGGGCGGGCGGGTGCTCGCGGCGGGAGGCGCGGGCGGCACGTTCGGCCTCGCGCAGAGCCTGAACACCGCGGAGCTGCTCGTGCTCTCTGCCAAGACGTGCACCGGCACCGCCGACTGCGGCGGCGGCCCGTGCGTCGACGGCTATTGCTGCGACCGCGCCTGCAGCGAGACGTGCAGCGCCTGCAACGTCCCGGGTCGCGAAGGGTTCTGCAGCATCGTCACCGGCGCTCCGCACGCGCCACGCTCCTGCGCCCCCTTCGCGAGCTGCTACGGCGGCGGGTGCATCACCAAGTGCACGACCACGGCCGACTGCCTCGGCGGCCTCGCCTGCATCTACGGCTCGTGCGCGACCAAGCTCGCGCAAGGCACGGCGTGCTTCACCGCCAGCGACTGCGCGTCCGGCAACTGCGTCGACGGCGTGTGCTGCAACGCCGCGTGCGGCGAGCAGTGCAAGGCCTGCGACGTCCCCGGCAGCGTCGGCGCGTGCACCGCCGTCGCGGGCTCGCCGCACGGCGCACGGACGTCGTGCGCACCGTTCACGTGCGCGGCGGGTGCCTGCAAGACGAGCTGCGGCGCCGACGCCGATTGCGTCAACGGCAGTTGGTGCAGCGGCGGCGCCTGCGTGACCGCGCAGCCGAACGGCAAGTCGTGCACGGCGAACGGGCAGTGCGCGAGCGGCTTCTGCGTCGACGGCTACTGCTGCAACAGCGCGTGCGGCGCGCCGTGCGACACGTGCGCGAAGCCCTCGAGCCTCGGCGCGTGCTCGCTCGTCGCGGTGGGCGCGACCGATCCGCGCGGCGCGTGCCAGGGCGAGTGCGCGAGCGGGTGCGGCGCCTCGGGCTGCCTTTGGAAGCCCGCCGACACGGTCTGCGGCGGCACGTGCCTCGGCAACCAGCTGACGAGCGGCGGGCGCTGCACCGGCATGAGCGAGCAGTGCAGCGGCGCGACCACCGGCGCGTGCGCCGGGGCGCTCAAGTGCCTCGACGCCAAGAGCTGCAAGGGGAGCTGCGGGGCCGACGCCGACTGCACCACGGGCGCGTGCGACGCGCTCTCCGGGACGTGCCTCGCGAAGGCCACGGACGCGGGCGCGGACGCGAGCGCGGACGCCGCCGACACGGCGAGCGCGGGTGATGCCGCGGACGCGAGCGACGGCGGAGCCGAGGCCGCGGCCGACACCGCGACGCCGTCCGACACCGGCCCGGCGGCCGACGCCACGAGCGCGATCGACACCGGGAACGCGATCGACACCGGGAACGCGATCGACACCGGGAGCGCGACCGACACCGGGAGCGCGACCGACACCGGGAGCGCGACCGACACGAACGCCGACGCGCCGCTGCCGTCCGGCGACGGCGAGCCGGCCAAAGGCTGGCCGCACGGGGACGCCACGCCGATCGAGCCCGCGTCGGTGCACCGCTGCGCGTTCGATGCCGAGTGCGATACCGGCTACTGCGTCGAGGGGGTCTGCTGCAACGAGCGCTGCGACGCGCCGTGCCACTCGTGCGCGCTGCTCGGCTCCGCGGGGACGTGCACGACCGAGCCGTACGGGGTCGACCTGCGACAGAGCTGCGGGCGGGCCCTCGACTGCTTCGCGACCTGCGGCGGCGATGGCCGGTGCGCGGGCGCGGGCCCTGGCGTGATGTGCGCCCGCAATCGCTGCACGGGCCCGAGCGCGGGCGTCGGCGCCTCCTTCTGCGCGGCGGCCGGGCAGGCGTGCCCCGCCTCCGAAGGCGTCCCGTTCGAGTGCGGCGCATACGCGTGCGACCCTGCTTTCGGCGCTTGCCGGACCGTCTGCACCTCCACGGACGACTGCGCGCCCGGGAACGTCTGCGACGTCACCGCGCAGCGCTGCGCGCCGACGCCGCCGGCA
>CAIXWQ010000654.1 GCA_903923175.1 uncultured delta proteobacterium
CATGTCCTCGAGTAGCTCGCGGATCGCGGCGTTGAGCTCGTCCAACGAGAAGAAGCGCCGGTTCCTGAGTCGCGCGAGGATCCAGCGCTGCGCGATCTGCACGCCGACCTCGACCTTTGCCTTGTCGCGCGGCCGCTTCGGACGCGCCGGGATCACCGCCGTGCCGTAGTGCGCGGCGAGCTCCGAGTAGGCCGCGTTGATCTCGGGGTCGTGCCAGTCAGAGTGCGCGACGCCGCTCTTCAGCTGGTCGGGCACGACGATCTCGGGGACGCCGCCGAGGTACTCGAAGGCGCGCACGTGCGCCCAGAGCCAGTCGGGGAGGCGCTGCGTCCGCGTCACCTCGGCGTACGTGTAGTTGCTCGCACCGAGCACCGCGATGAAGAGCTCGACCTCCGTCGGCACGCCGGTCGTCGCGTCGATGATCGTCGGCCGCTTGCCGGAGTAGTCGACGAAGAGCTTCTCGCCCGCGCGGTGCTCCTGGCGCATCACCAGCGGCAGCTTCTTGCGCCACTCGCGATAGAGGTCGCAAAACTGGCTGTACTGATAGGCGCGGCCGTCGCCGCCGCGCGCGGCCGCCGCGTCGCGATACTCGACCCACAAGAGCTGCAGCGTCACCGCCGTGCGCCGCATCTCGCGCGCCACCCAGTCGAAGTCGATCGGCAGGCGCTGCGGAGGCTCGTTGCGACCGACTTGCGAGAAGAGGCGCGCCTCCACCGCGCTGTCCGTCATCGATTCCGCCTCGGCCCACGTGAGCCCCGCCTCGCTCGCGCGACGCAGGTAGTCGTTCACCGACCCCTTCGAGATCCCGACCGACGCCGACACCTCCCGGTGCGACCGGCCGCAGCACAACTTCAGACGAAGGACTTCTCGAACCTGCCGCATCGGATGGCGCTCCACGGAGAGCTCCCTGCTCGCCCCGTGGGGCGACCAGAGCGCTCGTTGCTGCGCGACCATCCATGCCGTCGCCCCGCCGACGCGCGGCAGGACCAGCCCGCAGCGCCGCGGCCTCTTCGCCGTGCGCTACGCCGCGTTCAACGCAGCGCCGCCCGCCCTGCCCAAGTGCGCCGGAACGGGCGCCCAAGTGTGCCGGAACGACCGCCCAGGTGTGCCGGAACGGGTGCCCAGATCACGCCGGTACGGGCGCCCAAGCGCCCGCGGAATCGGTGCCCAGGTGGCGCCGGAAAACGCAGCAGAGGCTGGCGCGCCTGGAAGTGTCGCAATTCCTCTGGACGAGCACGGCTGGATATTCGGTCGTCGCGGCATTCACGCCGACGTCCTGCTCGTAACGCCACAAGGCGCGGGCATCGCGCTGCGCGTCCTCGAATCGAAGTACCTGCAGGACGCGAACGCGCAGATGGCTCGCAAGGCGCGTCGACAAGTCGAGGAGACCTCAGCGGCACTTCGCGAGTGGCTGCAGTTGCCCGAGATCGAGCCATACGTACGGCGCGGCCTCCATGACGCGATCCTGGCGCATCTCGACGACGACGATCCGCGCAAGAGCCTCGCGCGGAAAGTAGGGGAGGGAGTTCCCGTCACCGTCGATGCGACGCCCGAGGCACACATCTGGCTTTGGTCGACAAACACCAAGCCACAAGACGGCGTAGTCGAAAACGTTCGCACGGTGATCCACACCGCCGACGACACGAAGGCTCGCCTCTTGTCATTGTGTGGCGCCGCGTGACAGGTTCCCGACTAGCACCACGAGCTCGGCAGTCTTGTCGCTCGATCGAGCCAGATCGTACTCACGAGACGCCGTCCGCGCGGCGCCGTGAGACTGTCGTGTGACTGACGTGAGCTCAGGCGCCCGTCTGTTGCGAGTACGAGTCGCGGCGAGGAGTCACCCCCAATCCGGCTTCGGCTGGCAAGAACCCGGACAGGGCTAGGCCTTCGATTTGCCCCTAATTCCGAGTGTCTACGAAGTCGAAATGCGGAAGGTCACCTAGACCGTAAGCTTCCAGTGCCAGTACGTCGAGAAGCCTGAAGTCGCGGGCCTGAAAGGCGGCCTTGATCGCTCCCGCCAGCTTCGCGGGGATCTCCTTGGGGTCAGGCACCCGAATGCGCCTGATGTACTGCGCCTGAAAGCGGAGGTATCCGCCCCGCATCTTCACCGCGTAGGACCAGACGAAGAAGAGGGCCACCCGTGAACTGAGAAGCCCCCCGAGCACTTCCAGGTCCCAGACCTCGCTCGTGACGAAGTACGTGTTGTGCTCCGGATGGTAGTGGCCCTCATCGAACGCGACCTCGTTCGAGCCTGCGATGTCGGGAATGAGGAGCTTGGGCACGTTGACTAGACTCGGGTACACACGATCGATCGTGCGAAACCATGCCTTCGGATTTGACTTAGCAACGTGTCTCTTGTTTATGGCAACGGCGTTCTGGTCGAGATAGCGTCGGAGGCGGGGGTAAAGATCGAGATCAACAACACCGCCGCCGTCTGCGAAAGTGTTGATCACGAAATGGCCCCCGTTCCTGATTTGGCCATTCTCGATATCGTCGCGCATCACCAGCGGAACGAGGCGGTCGGCCTCAATGTCAACGTCACCGGGGACGATGTAGACCTTGTTGTTCCCGGTCGCGACGCCAATTCCAACGCGTGCACACGACTCGAGTGGGGCGAAC
>CAIXWQ010000655.1 GCA_903923175.1 uncultured delta proteobacterium
AGTGCGATCTGACAGCCAGGCTGGCCGCGTAGGCGTGCTGGGCGCGGCGGGGATGCCGTGAACGGTTACGAATCCTCCTCCAGCCATTCCGTGCCGCGGCTGCTTCACGCACGACGTCCACCAACTCCGCAACATCGACGCTCCGGTCGTGCGCAGGCTTGTCGGCCCACCTCTCCACGAGGTGGAGCCGATCCTGCCTCGTCTCCGCGGCCGCAAGGAGCTGGGAGTACGCCTCGCACGCGTACGCGAACGTCTCCCGGTGGTGGAAGTCGATCTCGAGCAACCACTCCGCCTCGCGGGTGCGCGGCAAGCCGATCCGCTCGCGCTTGCAGTTGTGGAACACGTGCGCGGCCTCGTGAACGACGAAGTCGTCGAACGGATCCTCGGTCCGGAAGTACTCGAGCGAGACTCAGCAAGTCGTCTCCGCGCTCATGCCGAGCGCGGAGTCGGCGTCGGGTCCGAGGAGGTCGGCGCCGACGCTGCCGAGGTAGAGATTCGCAACGTTCCACGCCGACCGCGGGAGACCCGCCGAGCGGATCGCGTCGGCGACGTTCGCGGGCGTGAGGAAGATGACGGACTTCTCCAGGACGCCCAACGCCGTCTCGCGTTCGGCGACGGGAAAGAGGCCATCCACCATCGGCCGCACCTTGTCGCGGGTGAGGCCGACGACGTCGATATCGGGGAGGCGATGGTGTCCCTTCGTGCGACGGAGCACCTCCTCCACGAGTGCGTCTTCGAGGGCGTCGCTACCTCGCATGCACCGGGCGAGGACGCTCTGCCCTTCCCAACGGGCGAAGATCGGATCGGCCGCGCCGGTCTCCAAGAAGACGCGGACGTCGGCGAGCTCGTCGGGGGACAGCGGCCCTTCGTTAACGCCGAGCTGGGCGCGCGGGTCGGGAACCGCGAGGAGCATGCGGAGGTCGGTAGCGTGTCGAAACCGCGGGCGCGAGTGCCGGGCGCTTGCCCGTGCGTCCGATCGTCGAGGAACGAAGCCGGCCCCGCGGCGTACGAGCGTTGATGGCGGACAGGATCGCTCGAATCCGATCGGGTGACTGACGTGCGCCCCGCGCTGCTCGCGGTCGCGGGGCCGAGTGGCGCCGGTAGCCAAGCCGCCCGAGCCGTCGAGCCGGTGAAGGCGCGGCCGAGGACGTAGGCCCCCCAGCGGGCGGCGTGACGCGACGCGCCCGGTGTAGACTGGCTCCCGTGAGCGACGACCGCCCCCATCCGAACGCAGCCGTCGACTACGACGAAAACGGCGTCGACCGGACGCTCGTGCGCGCGGTGCTCGCGTTGACGCCAGGAGAGCGCGTTCGCCGGCACGACCAGCTGCTGTCGGACGTGCAGAAGCTCGCCGCGGCGGGCAAGGCCGCGCGTGATGGCCGACGCTAGGCTCATCGACATTCTGCGTGTCCTCCGCGCGCACGAGGTCGACTTCATCGTCGTCGGCGGCATGGCGGCGGTGATCGGGGGCGCGCCGATCGTGACCCAGGACGTGGACGTACTTCGTGCGAACACGCCCGAGAACGTCGAACGCCTGCTCGCTGCGCTCGAGGAACTCGACGCCGTGTTCCGTGGCGACGACCGACGCCTTCGCCCGAACGCCTCGCACCTCACTGGACCCGGACACTTGCTGCTCGCAACCAGGCTCGGCGTGCTCGACCTGCCCGGCTCGGTCGAGGACTCGACGAGCTACGAGGAGCTGCTCGGCGACAGCAGCTGGATCGATCTCGACGGCTTCTCGGTGCGAGTGCTCTCCCTGCCGCGCCTGCTCGAGATCAAGCGGAAGCTGAAGCGCCCAAAGGATCAGCTCATGGCCATGCAGATCGAGGCGGTGATCGACGAGCAGCGGCGGGAGCGAGAGCCGGGGTAGGTGTCAGTGCGGCACGCGCGTCGGCGTCGGCGTGCACGACGAAGGCGCCGGGCGTCGCGAGCGCACCATGACTCCTCAGGCGGAGCTTGCCGCTCGCGCGCGCCTGCGCGAACGGGATCGCCATGGCGCTCGTGAAGCTCGCCCCCGCGAAGTCCAAGCCCCCCGTCCAGCCCGACTACGCCGACGCCCAGCAGGTCTTCGAGTACGAGCGCGCCGTCCGCGTTCACCGCGCGCACCTCGAGCCCTGGGAGATCCAGCTCACCGGTCCGGCGGCAGGTCCGCACCTCGTGACCGGCGAGACCGGCTCGGCCTATGTCGTCGATCTCGTCGACCGCTCCGGTGCGCACGATGCGTGCACCTGCCCCGACTTCCTCGGCAACCAACTCGGGACCTGCAAGCACGTCGAAGCGATGCGCCGCCTGCTCGACCGTCGAAGCGCGCTACGCAACGAGCTCCCTCTGGAGTCGAACGAGGCCAGCGAACCGATCGTCGGCGTCGACGCGGTGGGCCCCGCGCGGCTGCTGCTCCTCGGCCGGTGGACCGACGCCGGCCATCGCGCGCTCGGCGAAGGCCGACGCGACGACGTGCCGGACCTCGACGCGCTCGACGCCTCTCGCCTGCGAGGCCGGATCCGGGTGCTCGCTGCGGCGAGAGCGCTCGAGGAGAGGCTCCGAAACCGTCGCGACCTCAGCAAACGCGCGAAGCGGGTCGGCGCCGCCATCGCGCGCGGCGCGCTCGGCCTCGACGTGCTCGCGAAGCCGCTCTTCCCCTATCAGCGTGACGGCGTCGCGCATCTGGTCACGCGCGGTCGCGCGTTGCTCGCCGACGACATGGGGCTCGGCAAGACGGTGCAGACCATCGCAGCGTGCGAGCTGCTGCGCGCGCGAGGCGAGGCCGAGCGAATTCTCATCGTGACCCCCGCGTCGCTCAAGGACCAGTGGGCCAGTGAGATTGCCAGTTACGCCGGGCAGACCGCGAACGTCATCGGCGGCGGGATCCGCGCTCGACGCGCGGCGTTGCGGCGAGGAGAGTCGCCCTACACGGTGCTCAACTACGAGCTCGCCATGCGCGATCTCGACGTGGTGCAGGCGCTCGAGGCCGACGTGCTCGTGCTCGACGAGGCGCAGCGCGCGAAGAACTTCCGCACCAAGACCGCGACGATGCTCCGGAGCCTGCCGTCGCGGTTCCTGTTCGTACTGACCGGCACGCCGGTCGAGAACCGGCTGGACGATCTCTACTCGCTGCTGCAGCTCGTGGATCCGGAGATTCTCGGCCCGCTCTGGCGCTTCAATAACGACTTCCACGTCCAGAACGAGCGAGGCCGGGTGACCGGCGCGAAGAACCTCGGCAAGCTGCGCGAGCGGATCGCGCCGTACGTGCTTCGCCGTCGCAAGGACGAAGTGCTCACGCAGCTCCCGGCCATCACGCAGCAGACTCGTCGCGTGCGCATGCTCGACGAGCAGGTGACGATCGAGGCTGGCTTCCGCAGCGACGCCGCCCAGTTGCTCAGCATGGCGGAGAAGCGCCCGCTCTCCCCCGAGCAGCAGAAGCGGCTGATGGCGGCCCTGCTCAAGGCGCGTCAGGCCTGCAACGCGATCGCGCTGTGCGATCCGAAGCACCCCGATGCGGCCAAGTGTCCGAAGCTCGACGAGCTCGAAGCGCTCGTGTCGGAGATCTGCGCCCAGGGCGCGAGCAAGATCCTCGTCTTCTCGGAGTGGACCACGATGCTCGAGCTCGCCCAGGCCCGGCTTGCGAAGCTGGGCATCGGCTACGGCTACCTGCACGGCGGCGTGCCGAGCGAGCGGCGCCCCGACCTGCTGGCGCGGTTCCGTGAAGACCCCGATCAGCGCGTGCTCTTCTCGACCGACGCCGGCGGCGTCGGGCTCAATCTCCAGGTTGCGTCGTATGTGATTCACCTCGATCTGCCGTGGAACCCCGGCAAGCTCGATCAGCGTAACGGCCGCGCGCACCGAGTCGGTCAGACGCACGGCGTGTCGGTCACGTATCTGGTCGCCGACGTAGGAATCGAGCGCGGCATCGAGGGGACGCTCGGGAGCAAGCGCGCGCTGCGCGGCGCCGCGCTGGACATGACGAGCGAGGTCGACGAGGTCGAGGCGCAGGGCTTCAACGTCTTCCTCGCGCAGCTGCGCGAGCTGATGGCGAATCTCGACGTGCGGCCGGACAAGGGGACGGAGACGATTGCGGTCGAGTCCCCAGCCGTCGAGCCGGCAGTCGCAGAGATCGTGGTCACCTCGACCGACGCCGTGCTGGCTGGCGCGCCGGTCGAGCCAGATCTTCCGATCGCCGTGCCGGTCGCAACGCCTATCGCGCCCGGCGCGGCGCTCCCGGTTGGTTCCGCCGCCATGGCCCGCGCGCGTGAGCGGCTGCGACTGTCGCGACTCGTGCTCGACGCCGGCTTTCGCGACGACGCCGTTCGCGCCGCGTACGACGCGCTCGCGACCGCGATCGCCGGACTCACCGAGGCCGGGAGCGTGGCTGGGCACGCGCAGCTCGTCGCCGCCATCCACCGCGAGCTGCTCCCGGGGGCCAAGCTGCCGACGGCGGCGGCAGCGTGCCTTGCGCGGCTGCGGGACCTCACTCTGCTGCGTGACGAGGGGGTCGAGGTCGACGGGGGGGCGGCGCGCGAGGCGGTGGACGAGGCGGAGGCGTGGGTCGTGCGGATCGGTGGCGGCGCGTAGCCCCGGGAGCTTTCCCCCCGGGGGCGCGAGGCGATCAAGAATGTCGGACCGCTGAAGCACCTGACGGACGCGGAGGCCGCGCGGTTCGACGACCTCCAGAACGATCGCCTCGGTGAGCACGTCCGCCTCGAGCAGGAGCGCATCGGGTTCGGTGGGTGGGAGCGGGCGATTCGCGCGGTGGGGCAGGCCTCGGTGCCGTGAAGAACGGCTTCGTCGACGCGGGCTCCGTGGACAGCGTGGTCCGCAGCCTTTCGCGCGCCGGTCGTGGCGACGACGGAGCGCAGCGCTGCACCGCCGCGCGCCGCGTCGTTGGCTGCGCCCGCTCAGCCCAGCGGGTTCGCGTAGATCGCGTCGACGTCGATCGTGGCGTCGAGCGATGGCACTCCAGCGTGCGCTCCCTCGCCGTACTCGCGGTAGTGCCACAGCTCAGGTTGCCCGGCGTCGCGGCTGAATACCTCGATGCGTCGCGACGATTGGCCGACCAGCACGTACTCCCGCAGCGACGCGATGCGCTGGTAGTGGGACCACTTTTCGCCGCGGTCGGCCGACTCGGTCGACTCGGACAGGACTTCGGCGATCACCGTCGGGTTGGTGACCGCGTCCTCGTCGTCCCCGGCGCGCTCGAGCTTCCCGCAAACGACGGTCACGTCGGGGTAGGTCGAGCGCCCAGTCGCGACGATGCGCACGCGTAGGTCGGAGGAGAACGCCGCGCAGGGCTTGCCTCGCAGCGCGGCGCCGAGCGCGGCGAGCATCGCCCCCCCGAGCCGCGCGTGCTCGGGCGTGCCTCCTGCCATCGCGTAGACGCGCCCGTTGACGAACTCGTGCTTCGTCGCGCTCACGCGCTCGAGCTCGAGGTAGTCGACGTACGTCATCGTCTGGACGTCGTGGGCCTGCATCGGCCCGAGCCTAGCGCATTCGCGGCGACCGGCACCCGGTGGTGCCTGCGGCGAAGGTCGCGCGAGCGGCAGCGGCTGGTAGGTCGCGCCCTCGGCCGAGCCTCGGGCGTGAGCACGGTCGATCGTCGACGGAGTTGCTCAGCTGCTGTGGCTCGAAGATGTCGGTCGTGAGCTGCGTTGTCACCGCGCCTAGCCCACGAGCTTCGCGAGCTCCTCACGGACCTCCTCTCCGAGCTGCTTGATGCTTCGTTCGCGAGCGCGACGGCGATGTGCTCGTCGTGCGCCACCCTCCGAGTCGAGAGGTCCTGTGTGCGGACCGTCGCGCCGGACCACCGGACCCCGAGCATGCCCGAAGACCGTGAACGCGCATGTGCCGAGCAGGACGCCGCCGACGCGGAAGAGCCCCACACGATCGTCGAGCGAGATCCCGAGACGCTCCGTCGCGGCGGCGGCGGATTGTGCGAATCGAGCGCGGTGCGAAACGCATCAAGCTCGGGCAGGTCGAGCTGAACCTCTCGAAGCTACACGCCCGACGTCGAGCTCGATCGCCTCGCGCGGCCCCATCGTGATGTTCATCAGCACGCGCGCAGGCGACTTCCGGTTCACGAGGGTCAGCGGCATCGCGTCGACCAAGCTGCCGAGCACCACGCGCATCTGGAACGAGCCGAACGCCGCGCCGATGCACCGCCGCGCGCCGCCGCCGAAGGGCGCGTACTCGAACGGCGAGTACTTCCGTCCGAGGAAGCGGTCCGGATCGAAGCGGTGCGCGTCGCCCCAGACCTCGGGATTGGTGTGCAGGAGCGTCGTCGCGACCGCGACGTTCTGGCCCACCGAGACGGGCTGCCCGCGGAACGTCAACGCACGCCGCGCACGGCGGGGCACGATCGGCACCACGGGGTGGAGCCGCAGCGACTCGTTGCACACGGCGCCTAGAAACGGCAGCTCGGCGAGCGCCTCCGGCGTGAGGCCTCCGGGCGAATCGCGAAGCGCGCGCACCTCCGCGCGCAGGCGCTCGAGCACCGCAGGGTCGCGGTGGACGTGGAAGAGCGCCCAGGAGAGCGCCGTCGTCGTGGTGTCGTGGCCGCCGACGACGAGCGTCCGCAGCTCGTCGACGAGCTCGGCGTCCGAGAGCCCGCCGCCGTCGTCGTAGCGGGCTGCCATCAGCAGGCTCAGGATGTCGACGCGATCGGTCCGCGACTCCCGCCGCCGCTCGCCGATCTCCGCCAGGAACAGCGCGCAGATCGCCTCGCGCGCGCGGGCGAAGCGCGCCCACGGCCCGAACGGCCCGAGCGACCGGCGCAACGCCGGGACGATGAGCAGCGGCGGCGTGTACGCGTCGAGCATCTCGGCGATGCCGGCGCGGAAACGCTCGCTGCGGGCGTCGCCTTCGACGCCGAGCACCGCGCGCAGGATCACGTCGAGCGTCACCGCGCGCATCGCCGTCTGCGCAACGATCCGCTGGCCCGGGCGCCACGAGCGCGCGAGCTCGAGCGTGCGATCGCGGATGATCGCGCCGTACGTGCGCATGCGGTCGCCGTGAAAGGGCGGGGTCATCAGGCGACGCTCGCGCCGATGCCGCTTTCCGGAGAGCAGCAGCAGCGAGTGGCTCCCGAGGAGCGGCTCGACGGGATTGACCTCCAGGGGCTCGACCTGATCGCCGTCGAGCGAGAAGAGCTCGCGCGCGCCGTCGGGGTGGCCGCTCACCAGCACCTCGCCGACCGACGGCAACGTGACGACGAACGGATCGCCCCGCTTCGCCGCGCACGCCGCGAAGAACCCCTCGGGGTCGATCGCCATGCCGAGCGCTTGCGCCAGCAACGGCCGGCGCGCGCGCGGGAGGGCCCACCGCGCGGGCGCGGGCGTGCTCATGACGCGAGCCCGTCGAACCGCGCGGTGAGCGTCGTGAGGAGCGGGCGGACGCGCCCCGTCTCCACGCGCCCGTCCGGCGCGCCCATGCGGGCGATCGCCGCGAGCTCGGGCGCCGAGTAGAAGCGCCGCGCGCTGATGGTCGCGTCGTGGACCATCGCAGGCCAGACCGCGAGCGCCGCGGTGCCGACCACGAAGCCCACCATCCCCACGCTGCGGTGCCCATCCACGGAGACGAACGCCGTGGTGGCGACCCGCCGACACTCGGCGATCATCCGCGCGAGCTGCCCCGGGCTGAAGTGATGGACGCTCTGGGCGATGAACGCGACGTCGTATTCGCCGTCTTCGAGCTCGCGCATGTCGAGCGCGTCGACGCGCCGGAACGAGAGCGGGAGGCCCGAGCTCGCCGCGGCCGTCTGCGCGCGCTCGACGTAGAGCGGCACGATGTCGGAGCCGGTCACCTCGACGGGGAGCGAGCGACGCTTGGCGGCCTTCGCGAGCGCGACCGCGAACCCGCCGGTCCCGCAGGCGAGCTCGAGTACGCGCGCCGGCCTGCCGGTGCGCGCGTGGATCTCGCGCAAGAGCGGCTCCACGAAGGACACCAGCCGCCCGTACGAGCCGGTGACCGTGTTGAGCAGGTGCAGCCCCTGCGCGATCGCGAGCTTCCCCCGCTCGGGGAACTCGGGATCGTCCATGTGCTCGACCGCCTCGGTGCGAAGCGCGTCGTCGAGCGTGACCGAGAGCTTCGTGAGGCCGCCGGCCGCGACGCCGCGACGACGTCGCTCCGTGCGCAGTCGGTCGATGACCTCGTCGGCGTGCTTCTCGAGGGCCGGGCCGCGTTTCGCGTCCGGCGTAAGGGCCGCGGCGAACGCCGGCTCAGCGAGGATCGCGCGATTCAGCACGGGCAGCTGCAACATGGTGGGACTCCTTCTCTCGTGAGACTCGTGACGACGTCAGGCGGCCGAGCGGACGCGGCGGCCGAGCACGTGCGGCTCGTCGCGCACGACGTACGTCTCGAGGGCTTCGGCCCCCATGAGCGGACCGAAGGGCGGGATCTCCTCGACGTCGAGCTGCAGCTCGAGGACGCCCGTCCGGCCGTGTCCGTGGCCGTCGTACTCGTGGATGCGATCTTCGAGCTCGGCGCGGCTCGACGCGCGACCGACCCAGAGCGCGTCCGGCGGTCCGAGACCGCGCGCGATGGTCGCGACGTCGACGCCCGCGTACTCGGCGCACTCGACCCGCCCGGCGAAGAAGCGCTGCTGGCGCGTCACGCACATGCCGTGGGCCTGGTTGTTGAAGACGACGAAGAGGATCGGCAGCCGCAGCGAGACGGCCGTGTGCACCTCGAGGCCGAGCATCAGGAACGCGCCGTCGCCGCAGAACACCACCGTGCGGCGGCGCGTGCTGCCGAGCTGGGCGCCGATCGCGCCTGCGATCGCGTAGCCCATGCCGCCCATGCCGAGCGCGATCGTGCTCGAGGCGCCCGCGGGCATCGTCAGGTAGTGGAGCGCCGCCGCGGCGCAGTTGCCGGCGTCGAAGAGCACGTGGCCGTCGCGCGGCAGCAAGGGGCCGAGGACGCCGAGAGCCTCGCTCTGACGGAGCGCGGCGTGCGCGCTCGGCGCGCCGTCCGTGGCCCCCGAGGGCGTCGAATTCACGAGCGTCGGCCGGTAGCGGGTGAGGGCGTAGTCGATCGGCGCCGAGCGGCGGACCGGCGCGTCGGCCTGCCTCTCGAGCAGCGCGCGCATCACGACGCCCGCGTCGCCCTCGACGACGAGCGCGTCCTCGACCGAGCGCAGGAGCTCGCCCGGATCGACGTTGATCGCGGCGAGCCGGCAGCGCTCGAGGGCGCGGCCGAGCGGCTGGCGCGTCATCGCGTTGAGCCCCGCGCCCACCGCGACGAGGAGATCCGCGCGCGACTCGAGGTAGGCGTGGGCGGAAGGGTGGCCCGACGCGCCGACGATGCCGAGCCAGAGCGGATCGTCGTTCGGGAACGCGCTCGGATCGCTCATCGTCGTCACCACGGGCGTGCCCGTCGCCCGGGCGAACTCGACGAGCGCGGCCGGATCGGACGAGCGTCCGACGCCGCTCCCGGCCACGATCACCGGGTGGCGCGAGGCCGCGATCGCCTCGAAGAGCGCCGTGACCTTTCGCGGGTCGACGGGCGGTCGCGCCTCGGCCGCGCGCAACGCCGAGAGCGAGCGCGGGAACCACGACGGCATCGGCGGGACCTCGCGCTCGTAGAGATCGCGCGGCACGAGCAGCACCGCCGGGCCGGGCCGCCCGGTGACCGCCGCGCGCCCCGCGTCGCGCAGCTGCTCCCAGAAGCGCTGCGGATCGACCATGCGCGCGACGTGCTTGGTCATCGCGCGGAGCATCCCCAGCGCGTCGACCGAGCGCCCGATCCCCGACGAGTCCTGGAAGCCGCCGCGCCCCTCCATCGTCGTCGGCACCTGACCGACGATCGCGAGCACCGGCACCGACTCGGCGTACGACTCGGCGAGGCCGACCGCGAGGTTCATCATGCCGCCGCCGGAGGTCGCGCAGCACACGCCGAGCGTGCGGTGCACCCGCGCCCGGGCGTCGGCCATGAACGCGGCGCCGACCTCGGACTTGGCGAGCACGGACGTGAGGCCGTCGCCGCCGAGGCGGTGAATGGCGTCGTGAAGGTGCTCGATGTTGGCTCCGCTCACGCCGAAGACGTAGCGAGCGTCCCACTCGAGCAGCGCGTGGACGAGGGCGTCGACGAGTTGCATGGCGGGCCGATCAGCCGGGCTGCCAGATGGCGCCTGCCGCGTAGTCGCCGGCGTGCGAGAAGCCGCCGAGCGCGACGCGCGCGCCACGCGGGAGGCGCCCCTCGTCCGCGGCCTTCGCGAGGTTGATCGGGATGCCCGCGCCGAAGAGGTTGCCGTAGTCCTCGTACGACTCGACGTGCTTCTCCTTCGGCAGCTGCAGCGCCTCGCGCCAGTTGCGGAGGAACACCGCGTTGGGCTGGTTGGTGACGAGCACGTCGAGCTCGCTCGGCTTCACCTCGGCCGCGCGACAGGCCTCGAGCACGACCTCGGGGACGAGTCTGTTGCCGCGGGCGACGATCTTCGCGATGCGGTCCTCGGTGAAGTCGATGTAGAGCGGGTGCTTTCGCGGCGCGTACCAGGGCGACGGATCGTCGCACGCCATCCGCATGTCGTCGGCGTAGTCGCCGTAGGCGTGCGAGACGATGCCGCGCACCGGCGCCGAGTCGTTCGCCACCACGTAGCCGACGCCGCAGCCGTCGCCGGGCACGGCGGACTGCGGGCGAGCCCTGTTCTCCTCGTGGGCGAAGACGCGGCCGGCGGCGTTCTGCACGCAGCAGAGGAGCGCGTTCTTCACGACCCCCGCGTGCATCAGGTCGCGCGCGAGCTCGAGCATGAACACGAAGGAGACGCAGCCGGTGTTGTGCAGGTCGATGACGCGCTTCGGCTTCACGCCGAGGAGCCGGCTCGCCGACGCCCCGCAGCCGGTGAAGGGCTGATCGGGGCAGCTCACGTTGGTGAGCACGAGATCGACCTCGCGGAGCTCGTCGCCGCCGAGGCGCGCGCGCAGCGTGGCCGTCGCGCGCTCGATCATCGACGCGGCGCTCTCGCCCGGCGCGACGTGTCGCCGCGCGCGCGAGCCCTTGAACATGCCCGAGGTCGCGCGGTTGTCGCCGCCGAAGAAGGCATTGTCGACGACCGTCTCGGGGAGATATGCGGCCGTCCCTACGAGGCTGATCGGCTTCATCGCGCGACCTTCGCCGGCACGATGGGGAGCTCGTGCGCGTGGCGGTGCTCGAGGATGTGCTTGAGGTTCTGCATCTCCACGTGGTGCCCTGCGTAGAAGAACGGCCAGAGATCGCCGACCCAGACCTTGCGATCGGCCGGCGCGAGCTCGGGACGCGGGTTCCTGTCGTAGAAGGGGTGGTGGCAATTGGTCCACAGCACCACCGAGCCCGGCTTGTTCAGCACGAGCTGCGCGGGGATCACGCGCATCAGGTAGATCATCCAGAGGTGCTCGCCCTGGTCCCACGCGCAGTGGTAGTCGACCGTCATCGACGCCTCGTGGGCGACGACCTTGGTGAAGCACTTCGTCTTGCCGCCGATCTTGTCGGTGAAGACCACGCCGTCGGCCGCGGGCTCCGCGTCGCGCAGGCTGTAGGTCCACTCCGCGAGCGTGTCGACGTCGGCGAGATAGCGAAAGACGTCCTCGGGCGGACAGTCGACGTACTCCTCGAGAGAGCAGTACTTCCCGTAGATCTCGTCGTGGGGATACACCGCGTGGGTGAGGTCCATCGCGAAGGCGTTCATGTCGTCCTTCGGGAAGTTCTCGATGCGGCGGACGTTCGGGATCGCGTTGATGTCGTCGAGGGCCAAGGACATGACTGACTCCGCCCGCGGCTGAGCGCAGGTGTGCATTCGCGCCGCACGCTCATCGGGAGCGCGGCGCGTACGGGGACCATCGGGAGCGCCGCCGCTCCCCACGACTCGTCCTGCCGACTCCCGTGCAGGGAGCTCGACAGTTTCGATTGTGGGTGTCTGTATGCCGCGCGATTAGATTGTGGTCAACTCAATAACGCGCGACGACAAGGGCGGCGCGAGCTGACGGAAATCTGGCTAAGAAGCGCTATCCTGGCCGGAAACGCGCGGTGGAGACGACGATGTCCCGAAAGAGCTCGAAGAAAATGCCGGTCGCGACGGAGGCGAGCGACTTCCTGCGCCTCGACGATCAGATCTGTTTCCCGATCTATCTGGCCGCGCGCCTGGTCGTGAACGCATACCGTCCGCTCCTGGAGGGGCTCGGGCTGACGTATCCCCAGTACCTCGTGATGCTCGTGCTCTGGGAGCACGACTCGATCAGCGTCAGCGCGCTCGGCGAGCGCCTGCACCTCGACTCGGGGACGCTGACGCCGATGCTGAAGCGCCTCGAGAAGATGGAGCTCATCCAGCGCCGCCGCAGCGGCGACGACGACCGCGTGGTCGAGAACGAGCTCACGGCCGCGGGGCGGGCGCTCAAGCGCAAGGCCGCCAAGATCCCGGTGCAGATGATGTGCAACGCGCAGCTCGAGATGCGCGACATCGCCGCGATCCGGCCGGTGATGGACGATCTGATTCGAAGGCTCCTGCCGCTGCAGTCGAGCGCCGGACCGAGCGAGTAGCGAGCGCGCGAAGGAGGAGCCGAGCGGGCGCGACGTGCGCGCGAGCTCGCTCCAGGAGCTGCGGCTCGAGGTCGGCCGTCGATGACGTCGCCGAGGTACGCGAGCACCTCGCTCGCGCGCGAGCTCGCCCGGGCGCCCAGAGATCAGCCCACCCCCCATCCGAACCTCCAGTCTCCCGCAATGCGCGATCGTCGGTCGCGAGCAGGGCGGCGGCGAAGCGCGGAGGGCGGTCGCCGGCGGCGGGAGTGGCGGCGGGGAGGGCCGGCACGCTCCCTGCGCTGCTCGTCAAGAAGCTCGACGCATCGAGCGGCGTCTCGAAGGGCGAGGTGCTGCTGCTCCTCGGCGAGACGGCCGAACGACTCGGCGAGCGCCCGAAGGCCCCGCCGAACTTCGAGCGCGCGCTGGGCGTGCGCCGCGCCGATGGCACCACGCTGCAGGTGCCGGCGCGCGTGTGGCGGCTGAAGCCTTCGTCGTCGAAGGGCGCCGAGGCGTCCGAAGCGTCCGAGCAGGCCGAGCCCGCGGAGCAGCACGCCTGGCCGGTGCGCCCGGCAGTGGCTGCGATGGCGGACTCGGGGGCGGCCGCGACGGAGACGCCGCGCCCGAAGTACGGCGTGGCCCCCTCGCGCGCCGCGGAGGAGTGGAAGGAGCTCGCCGCGTGGATGCCGGGCGAGGTGATCTCGATCGGCCCGCGCCTGCCGTTCGCGGGCGACGAGACCATTTCGTGGAACGTGGTGGGCGACACGCTGCACGCGTTCCTCGCGGCCGACACCGAAGGGCTACCGCGCGAGGAGCGCCTCGCGCGCGCGCAGCGGCTGCTCGCCGCCTCGGGGGTGCTCGCGCTGTTCAAGCCGGAGTCGCTGCTCGACGCCGGCGACTCGCTCCGCAAGGCGCTGGACGCGCGCTACCCGGGCGCGACGTGGCGCCGCGAGGTACCGGTGACGGCGTGGCTGCCGACGCCCGACGGCGAGCGGCGCATCGAGGGGGCCATCGACCTGCTGCTGGAGACGCCCGAGGGGGTGGTGCTGATCGACCACAAGACGTTCCCCGGCGGCGGCGAGGCGCGACTGCGCGAGAAGGCCGCGGGGTATGGCGCGCAGTTCGCGGCGTACGCGCGGGCGCTCGAGGCGGCGGGAGAGAAGGTCCTCGGCGGGTGGGTGCACTTCGCCGTGTCGGGGGCTGGGGTGGGGATGGGGATCGGGATGGGGGGCGGGGCGGGGTAGGGCGGGCGCGGCGCCAAACCCCCCTTCCCCCGGACTCGGGGAGGGGAGAGGGAGACGCAGACACCGATTACCGGGTCCGCGCCGGCTCGAACCTCCTATCCGCGATCTCCATCCACCTGGCATGACGACCAACGAGGTGGAACGGAGAGTGTGTAGAATCGGTCCGCGCCCGCCGATCTGCGCGTGGTGCCAACCGGGAGCGAGTCATGTTCGAGCGAGCGGAGACCGGGGCGACGATGCGCACGCGCACGCGCAGGCGCGGGGCTCGGGGGTTCGCGTGGACGCCGAGCCGCGCGCTCCTGGTCGGCGTGCTCGGCTGGGTGCTCGCGCTCCTCGCCTGCGGCGACGTGGGCGGTGGGGGCGGCGGCGTCGGCGCGATGGACGACCGCGCCGACGCCTCGAGCGCGTCGACGGCGAGCGCGCAGGCGAGCGCGCAGGCCGCGCAAGCG
>CAIXWQ010000656.1 GCA_903923175.1 uncultured delta proteobacterium
CGCCTGGTCGAGCGCGCGCGGGGAGAGCGGGAGCGCCTCGGGCGCGCCAGGCGAACCGGGCGCGCCGAGCGGGTCGAGCGGGTCGGGCGAGTCGGACGAGAACGCAGGAGGCACCGCGAGGTCGTGTAGCACGAGCATGCTCGGAGTCGGTGCCGGGCGCCGCGCGGTTGCGTGGGCCGGACGTTCCCTGGCCGCGAAGGCGGGCCGCGCGTCACTCCGCGATCACGAACTCCTCGCACACCTCGAACCCCGCCAGGCAGGGGAACGAGAGCCCGTCGAGCGCGGCGCGCACGCAGTCGGCGAGCGCGGTCGCGGCCGTGGAGGGGGGCGTCGCGGTCACGCCCGCGACCTTGCCGGCGGGGTCGAGCGCGACCGTGAACGTGGTCGAAGCGCTGAGCTGCGCCGCGCACGCCGCCTGGATCGCGGTCGCCATCCGCTGCGCGTCGGCGCTCGCGCCCGTCGTGACGTAGACGCTCTCGACGCCGTCGGGCGCGTCGAGGCACACCGCGGCGAGCGCGTCGGCCGCGGCCTGCTCCTCCGCCGCGCGCACGCTCGCCGGCACGTTGCACGCGGCCAGCCGCGACACCCCCGCGTACCCCTCGGCGTTGAAGGAGATCTGCGGGGCGCCGAGCCCGAGCGAGACCGAGCCGCTGAAGCAGGCGGCGCCGCTCGCGAGGGCGGCCTGCACGTTCGCCGGGCTCGCGTCCGCTGCGCCGTCGCACGCGGCGGAGTCCGCCGTCGCATCCCTCGCGTCGGCGCCGTCCAGCGCGACGTCGCCGCTCGCGTCCGACGCGTCCGAGGCGTCCGAGATCGAGAGCAGCTCGCTCTTGCCGCCGCAGGCCGGCGCCGAGGCCGCGAGCGCGAAGCCGACCACGCCCGCCGCGGCCGAGCGCATCGGGGCGAACACGCGCGCGCGCGCCGGCGCGAGCTCCAGCACCCGCCGCTCGAGCTCGTCGAGATCGCGCGTCGTGCGATCTGCGCGCGCGCGGAGCCTCCCCACGAGCGGGGCGGCATCGCGAAAGCCCCCGAGCGGCCCCGACCGGAGCGCCAGCGCGAGCGCCTCGCGGTAGCCCTCGACGTACAGGGCGCGCACGCGGGCCGACACGTCGTCCAGGTGCGCCTCGACGCCGCCGCGCACCCGCTCGGGGTGCAGCCGCCGCGCGAGCGCGAGCGCGAGGTGCGCGTCGTGCGTGCGGTACGCGACGCTGTAGTTCCAGAACGCCTCGGCGCGCAGCCGCGTGAAGATCTCCGCGAAGCGCGCCATCGCCGGGTCGGCGAACGTGTAGCCGTAGCGGAGCGGGTTGCCGACGAGGCGCCCCTCGGCGGCCATGCGGTCGCAGAGCTCGGTGCCGTGGTAGACCATCATCCGCGTCGCCTCGAAGACCCCGGCGGGGACGCGCGCGAGCAGGTCGATCCCGGCCTCGATCGTCGCCTCCGTCGAGTACGGGTGCACGAGCATCAGGTTCGAGACGGTGGCGACCGACGCCGCCGCGAACGCGCGCACGATCTCGAGCTCGCGGTCCGTGGGCGCCGGGCGCCCGAAGCTCCGCGCCTCGCTCGGGCTCGCGATCTCGAGGCCGACGAACGCGCGCACGAGCCCGACGTCGGCGAACGCGGCCGCGATCGCGGGCGTGAGGCGATCGGCGCGCAGCATGGCGCCGAAGCCGAGCGCGCCCACGCGCCGGGCGCGCAGCGCGCGCGAGAGGGCGTCGAGGTACGCGAGCGCGGCGGGCTCGTCGTACGGCAGGAGGTGCTCGTCGACGAAGTAGAAGTAGCGCGCGCCGCGCTCGTGCCAGAGGCTCGCGAGCTCGTCGCAGAGCGCGTCGATCGCGCGGCGACGCACGCCGCCGACCCCCGCCTCGGTGAGCGCCACGCGCGAGACGCCGGCGCGCTCCCCCTCCCCGCGCTCGAGCGTCTGGAGCGCGGCGGGGCCGCAGTACTTGCAACGGCCGCGGCAGCCGCGCGACGCGACGACGTGCGCCGCGCCGTGGCCGAGGATCTCGGGGAGCTCGTCGTGGTGCGGGCGCAGCGACATCGGCGAGGCGTCCATCACCTTCGCGGGGGCGCCGTCGCCCGCGCGCGTGGTGAGGCCGGGCACGTCCGTGACGGGCGCGCCGCGCGACACGCGCTCGACGAGGGCGACGATCGGCACCTCGCCGGCGAAGCGGACGACGCTGTCGAGCCACGGGTTGCGCGCGAGCAGCCAGGCGCGCGCGAGGGTCGCGAACTGGCCGCCGCAGGTCACGTGGCCGCGGTGGCCCGCGCGACGGAGCGCCTCGCCGAGCGCCAGGGGGAGGATCGAGGAGCCGCCGTCGGCGAGCGAGAGGCCGACGACGTCCGGCCGCGCCGCGAGGATCGACGCGACCGCGCGCGCGAGATCGCGCACGTCGTTCAGGTAGTGGATCGCGACGCGAACGCCCGCGCGCTCGAGCGCGGCGCGCAGGTAGGCGAGCCCGAGGTTCTCGTTCGAGGGGAGCCGGCGGCCGACGAGCACGACGGAGGGACTCGGAGCACCCATGGTTCGACCTCGCGGTGGTGACACGACGGAGGGCGCGCGATGCACGCGCGTGACGTGACGAGGCTACGCCCGCGCGCGCGGCGCGTAACGCGCGCAGCGGCACGCCTCCGCTCCCACCTGCGCCCCCCGGGAACGCGGCGGCGCGGCGCGCGCGCGCTCCCGCCGACGACGAAGACCACGCCACGAACGGGCTCGCCGCTGCCGCGCCCTGCGAGCGTGGGCTGGCATCGCGCTCGCTACGGAGCGTCGGGTCCGCCGCGCGAGTGCCATCGCGCCTGGCCGCGGACGAGATGGAGGGGCCGATGGGTTCGACGGCGATGCGCGCGGTGCTCGGGGGTCTCGGGTCGGCGGACGGCACGCGTCCGCCCGCGTCGTCGTCGCGCGCGTGCCGCGGCGGCGCGCGCGACGCCTGGCTCCTGATCGA
>CAIXWQ010000657.1 GCA_903923175.1 uncultured delta proteobacterium
CGCCGCCGACGCCGTGACGCTCCGCCTCGAAGGCGGGCGCGCGCCCGCCGCGCTCGCGATCGCCCCGCTGGAGCTGCTCCCCATCCCGGCCCGCAAGGCCCGCGGCGCGCTCGTCTACGCGTCGGCCGCCCCCTCGACCGACCTCGTGCACGTCGCGCGCGCCGACGGCTTCGAGGAGCTGCGCGTGCTGAGGGACGCGGACGCGCCGACGACGTTCCGCTGGTCCTTGCGCACCGAGCTCTCGCTCCGCGTCCGCGAGCGCTACGTGGAGGCCTTCGACGCAGCGGGCGTGGTGCGCCTGGTGGGCAACCCGATGTTCGCCGTCGATCACGCCGGCGTCACGCGCGCCCTCGAGGCACGACTCGACGGCACGACGCTCGTCGCGACGCTCGACGCGGCCGGGCTCGCCTTCCCGATCACGGTCGATCCGCTCTGGTCCGCGACGCCGAACGCGCCGGCGGGGGGCGCGGCGAGCTACTCGATCGTGCTCGCCGACGGCCGGCTGATGGCCGGGCTTCCCAACGGCTCGGCCGCCCCCTCGCTCTACGATCCCAAGACCAACACCTGGACCTTCGGCGCGGCGTACCCGAGCGGCTGGGGCTCGTCGGGCACCGGCGCCGTGGTGCTCACCGACGGGAGCGTGCTGCTCGTCGACTCCACCGCCAAGGCGGCGCGCTACCTGCCGACCACCAACACGTACGCGACGACCGGCACGCCGACCAATGGCTGCGGCGACTGCGCCCTCGCGCGCGCGGGCGACGGCCGCGTGGTGAAGGTCCTCGCCGGCAACCCCAACGGAGAGATCTTCAACGGCACGACGTGGGCCGCGACGACGCTCCCCGCGACGCCGGTCTCTCCGGCGATCGCCGTCTCGCTCGCCGACGGGCGCGTGCTGACGATGAACTCGGTCGGGCAGGCGACGGAGCTGTTCAGCCCGACCACCAGCACCTGGACCCTCGCCGCCAGCACCTATCGGATCACCTCGCCCCGGGCGACGCGGCTGGCCGACGGTCGCCTGGTCTTCTCCGGACAGCTCGGGACCAGCGGCGTGCCGCCGTCGGGGACGCCGGTCTACAACGCGACCGCCAACACCTTCGCCGACACGCTCCCGATCGCGCGCCACCGCTCGTTGCCGGCGCTCGTGACGCTCCCCAACGGCCGCGTGCTCACCGCCGGCGGCAACGATCCGGCCTCGAGCGTGCTGCAGTACTCCGACGCGGAGATCTACGACCCGACCTACAACCAGTGGAGCGCGATCGATCCGATGGGCGACGCGCACGCCGACCCCGCGTACGGCGTCTTCGCCGACGGCAGCGCCATCGTCGCGGCCGGCACCGGCGCGTTCGGCGCGCCGACGTCGACCTCGTACCGCTACGTGCCCCTGGTCGACGGCGCCGCGTGCGCCGGCCCCGTCGCGCTCGCGTGCGCCGCGAAGTACTGCGTCGACGGCGTCTGCTGCACGGCCGCGAGCTGCCCGAACGGCACCTGCGCGGCCCCGGCCGGCGCGGGCCGCCCCGCAGGCGCGTGCGCGCTCGATCTCGCCCAGAAATGCACCTCGAACGCGCAGTGCGCGAGCAACTTCTGTGCGGACGGCGTCTGCTGCAACGCCGCGTGCGCCGGGCAGTGCGAGGCCTGCAACGTCGCCGGGACGGCCGGCACCTGCACGCCCGTGATCGGCAAGCCGATCGCGCCGCGCGCGGCGTGCACGGGGGTCGGCGCCGGCACCGTGTGCGCCGCCACGTGCGACGGCAAGGCCACCACCAAGTGCGCGTACGCGGCGGCCGGCACCGTGACGTGCGGCGCCGACGCCTGCGCCGCCGGGACCGAGACGCACGCGGGGAGCTGCAACGGCGCAGGGACGTGCGTCAGCACGACCGCGACCTGCGGGGCCTACGGCTGCGGCCTGAGCGCGTGCAAGCGCTCGTGCGTGACCACGGCCGACTGCGCGGCCGGCTACTACTGCGGCGGCGACAAGTGCCTGCCGAACGTGCTCCTCGGCGCGGCGTGCACCGCGTCCTCGATGTGCGGCACGCTCGCGTGCGTCGACGGCGTCTGCTGCGGCACGGCGAGCTGCGACGCGGGCAGCGCCTGCAACCTCCCGGGCTTCCTCGGGACCTGCAAGAAGCAGCCGGGCACGACCTGCGCGGCCGACGGCGAGTGCGGCAGCGGCTTCTGCGCCGACGGCGTCTGCTGCAACCGTCGCTGCGACGCGCAGTGCGAGGCCTGCGATCTGCCGGCCACCAAGGGGAGCTGCTCCGCGGTGAGCGGCGCGCCGCGCGGGGCGCGCGCGGCCTGCGACGACGGCGGCGGCGACCCCTGCAAGGCCAGGGCGTGCGACGGCGCCGAGGATCCGCTGACCTGCAGCCACTACAAGAACGGCGGTACGGTGGTGTGCAAGCAGGCGACGTGCGACGGCGCGGAGCTCGTCCCGCAGGCGACCTGCGACGGCGCCGGCACGTGCGTCACGCCCCCGCGCGCGGCGTGCGGTCGCTACGCGTGCGACGCCGCGCGGCTCGCCTGCCGCACGAGCTGCACGGCCCAGAGCGACTGCGCGGCCGGCTTCGCGTGCGTGGCCGGGAGCTGCGCAGAGGGGGCGCGCTGCAGCGACGACGGGCTCACGTCGACCTCGACCGACGGCAAGTCGCAGCTCTGCGCCCCGTACCGCTGCGACACCTCGGGCGTGTGTCGCGATCACTGCACGACGACCGACGACTGCGCCCCGGGTGACGTGTGCGATGGCGTCCACTGCGGCGCGACGCCTACCGCGGGCGCGCAGGACTCGGGCGGCTGCAGCGTCTCCGCGCCCCGCGCGGGCGGCTCGCTCGACGCGCGGGGCGCGATCGTCGCGGTCGCGCTCGGGGCGCTC
>CAIXWQ010000658.1 GCA_903923175.1 uncultured delta proteobacterium
ATCGTCGTCTACGCGCAGGCGGGCGCGCTCCCCGCGATGGCGCTCGAAGATCTGATCGCACAGGCGCAGCAGCTCGACATGGACGAGGTCCGAAGGAAGATCGCCGCTGCTGATGGCGTCGGGCAGAGCCCGAAGAGCGCGGTCGCGTAGGCTCGACACGCGCTCTTCGATGCGCCCTCGTCGCGTCGAGGCTCAGGAAGCACGAACATGTGTCACTGCATCACCCCGCAGGCGCTCCTCCAGGGGCTCGTGCGTCGCGTCGAGAACGACGACTACGAGCCCACCGTGCACGACCTTCGCGCGCTCGTAGGCTCGGGCTGCGCGACCGCCGAGGTCCGTGCGATGGTCGCGCAGATGGCGGGCCCGGCCGCCGAGCGGCTCGGCGCCGTGCTACAGGTCGCGTTCCCGGTCGAGCGGTACAACCGTGGTTGACCGGGAGCGAGGCGCGATGACGACGAGCCCATCGGTCGGCAAGTGGACGTGGTTCACGCCGGTGATGCACGTGCTCGATCCTTTGCGGCAGAAGCAGATGCGGCGAAGCCTCAAGCTCCTCTCGACGCAGTTCCCGCTGCTGCCGACGACGCGCGTGCTCGACGTCGCCTGCGGCACTGGGACGCTGCTGAAGGCGCTGCTCCCGTATGGCTGCGAGGTCACGGCGACCGAGCCCACGGGGCCGATGTTCCGCCACGTGCAGCGTCGCTTCCCCGGCGTGCGCGCCTACCAGGAGCCGGCGCATGCAATGCGCTCGGTGCCCGACAAGTCGCAGGACCTGTCGATCGTCAGCGCCACGCTCCACGGCCTGCCGCCGGAGTATCGGCAGCAGGTCTACCGCGAGCTCACGCGCGTCACGCGCGGAGCAGTGGCCGTGCTCGACTACCACCGCAATTCGAGCCCGCTCATCGCGCTCATCGAGCTCGCGGAGGGGGGCGACTACTTCCGCTTCATGCGCAACGCCGACCGCGAGCTCCGCAGCGCGTTTCCGTCGGTGAAGACCACGCGCTGCGGCGACGTCGAGTCGCTCTATCTCTGTCGCGTCGCTCCCTGACCAGGAAGAAGCGGGCTCGCTTCGCGAGTCCTACGAGGGGGACCGAGCGCCGCTCCCCCTCGTGCTCCTCCACCGCTCTCACTGCTCGCGGTCGGGAAGCCACGGTGGCGACGCTCTGCCCAGCGGGCCGGCCGCGTCAGCCCCCGAGATACGGATCCTCCTGCGTCCCCGACTCGGCCTGCGCCATCATCATGGCGGTGGCCGTCGCCACGTGGCGCAGGTACTTGCCGCAGTTGCGAATGTCGTAGGGCGCGCCCGCCTCGTCCTCGCAGTCGTGGGCCTTGAGCTTGCCACAGGCCGTCGTGCCGAACGCCTGCTCGAACCCCTCGTGGAGGCCTCGCGCCAAGGCGCGCACTTGCGGCTTCTTCAGCCCGAGCTCTCCCGCGCGGCGCCCGAGCACCACGAGCCCTCCCGAGATCGCGCCGCACATGTGACCGAGGCTGCCGACCCCGCCACCGAAGCCGGTGACCAACGGCGCCAGGGTGCGGGCGTCCTCGCCGCGAGCCTCGCTGAACGCCGCGACCACCGCCTCGGCGCAGTTGAACGGCGCCTCGACGAAGTTGTGCACGCTGCGGTCGGCGATCTGCTCGGCGGTCTGGGGGCGTTCGGACACGAGGCTCCTCCTTCGTAGCAGCGACGACGGCTCCGACGGGGCGCGCGCTCGTCGATGGTGAGCGGTGGGAGCCGGCTCGACGGCGGAGGATTCGCCGCCGACCGGACCCTCCGCGCGCGAACCCTCGCGGGCGGGCCGCGGCTCGCAGCGATCACCTGCGACATGATGTCGCACCCGCTGAAAGGCCGTTGCGGCCGGCGCTCGCGGTCGTAATTCGAGAACCGCCTTCGAGGGCCGTCGAGCCCCGCGAGCGCTGGAGAAGCCACATGTCCATTCGTCGCTGGCTCGCGATCGGCGCGGTCGCAGCCTCGAGCGTCTTCGCGACCGCTGCCGCGCGAGGCGCGCCGCCGATGCACGCATCCAGCGCCACGCCGCCCACGGGCGCGGAGCTGGCGCTGCAAGGTCGTCTGATGGGGCCGTGCTGCTGGACGCAGACCCTGGACGTCCACGAGTCCGAGATCTCGACGCAGCTCCGCGCGGAGATCCACGCGCGCCTCGGGCGCGGTGAGGCCTCCGAGGAGATCGAGGACGACTTCGCGGCGCGCTTCGGCGAGCGAATTCGCGCGGTGCCCA
>CAIXWQ010000659.1 GCA_903923175.1 uncultured delta proteobacterium
GCGAGGCTTCGCCGCTCGGCGCGCCGCCCCGCACGGTCCGCGAGGACGTCGACACGCTCGCCGAGCTCGGCGACGCCACCGCGGAAGCGCTGGCCGGCGCGCCCCGCACGACACGCGCGCCCCACGCGACGCGCGCGCACGGCGCGCCCGGTGATCGTCGCCCGACGCGACCCAGCTGAGCCCGGAACGACACGGAGGGATCCTTGGACTCGAACCGATTTCGCGAGACGTACCAGCGACTGCACGCCGAGATCGGCCGCGCCTTGGTGGGGCAGGAGGAGCTGGTCGACGGCCTGCTCGTCGCCACCATCGCGCGCGGGCACGTGCTCATCGAGGGGGCGCCGGGGCTCGGCAAGACGCTGGTCGCCCGCGCGCTCGCGCAGGTGTCGGGCTGCGGCTTCAAGCGCATCCAGTTCACCCCCGACCTGATGCCGAGCGACGTCACCGGCTCGTCGATCTTCGAGCGCGAGACGAGCCAGTTCCGCTTCGTCGCGGGGCCGGTGTTCACGCAGCTGCTGCTCGCCGACGAGATCAACCGCGCGCCCGCGAAGACGCAGTCGTCGCTGCTCGAGGCGATGCAGGACCGCACGGTGACCGTCGACGGCGTCTCGCGCCCGCTCCCCGAGCCGTTCGTGGTCGTCGCCACGCAGAACCCGATCGAGTCGCAGGGGACGTACCCGCTCCCCGAGGCGCAGCTCGATCGCTTCCTGTTCAAGCTCGCCGTGCTGTCGCCTCCGGCCGACGTCGAGCGCGCCATCGTGCGCCGCCACGCCGACGGCTTCGATCCGAGCGATCTCTCGGCGCTCGGCAGCGTCACCGACGCCGAGGAGCTGATCGCGATGCAGCGCTTCGCGTCGACCGTCCGCGTCGACGACGCCGTCATCGGCTACCTGGTCGACGTCGTGCGCAAGACGCGCGAGGACTCCGCGATCGAGGTCGGCGCCTCGCCGCGCGCCTCGCTCGCCATGCTCGCCGCCGCGCGCGTCGTGGCCGCGAGCGAGGGGCGCTCGTTCGTCACCCCCGACGACGTGAAGCCGATGGCGAAGCCGGTGCTGCGCCACCGCGTGCTGCTCCACCCCGACGCGCAGCTGCAGGGCGTCAGCGCCGACGACCGCGTCGACGACGCCCTGCGCCGCACGCCCGTGCCGCGGGTCGGCTGAGCGAGACCGAGAGGAGCAGGCCAGGTCGTGCGCTTCGTCCCCACCCCGCGGCTCGCCGCGCTCGTCGCGCTCGCGACGGCGCTCGGCGTGGTCGCCGGCTACGCCCCGTCGGCCCGCGCCCCGCTGTTCGTGCTCGACGTCGCGATCGCGCTGCTCGCGCTGGTCGACCTGCTGTCGGTGCTGCCGGCGCGCGTCGAGGTCGAGCGGCACGCCGCGCAGATCTTCTCGGTCGGCCGCCCGAACCCGGTCACGCTGCGGCTGCGCAACCGCGGCGGGCGCGCGCTCGCCGGCGCCATCGTCGACGATCCGCTGGGCGAGGCGCAGGCCGCGGGGCTGCCGGGGCGCTTCGAGCTCGCCCCCCACGGCGCCGCCGCGCTCACCTACGAGATCA
>CAIXWQ010000660.1 GCA_903923175.1 uncultured delta proteobacterium
GCCGAGCGCGGGGCGAGCCGCCGACGCGCCCGTCGCGGCGATCGGGGTCGCGCCCACCGGTTCGGCGAGCGCGACCGTTCCGATGGCCGAGGCGTCGGGCAGCGCGTCGGCCGCGTCGGCCGCGTCGACCTCCTGCGCCGACGCCGGCCGCGAACGCGCCATCCGCCTGCACGCTTGTGCAGAGGCCTGCATGGCCCACGACACCACCGCGTGCCTCGCGCGCGGCGAGCTCGCGCTCGCCGACGAAGGGCCCGTCGCGCTGAAGCAGGCGGCCGACTTCTTCGATCGTGCCTGCCACTTCGGGGCCGAGGCGGGGTGCACGCGCTGGCACGGCCTCGTCGACGGCCAGCGCGCCGCCTGCACGGCCACCGCGACCGATCCCTGCCTCCTCCAGGGGGAGCTCGTCGCCTCGTCGCTGAGCGCCGGCGAGGCGGACGTGGCCGCGGCCGACGCGTCGCTCGCCACCGCCTGCGCCCTCGGCATCGCGGTCGCCTGCGAGCTCCGCGGCAACGTCGACGTCGTCCGCGAGCCGGCCGAGACGTACACGAAGATCGCGCTCGCCTCGTTCGAGCGGGGGTGCGCGCTCGGCGCGCCCCGGGCGTGCTGCGGCGCGGCCGACATGGTCGAGCAGTCTCGCGGCGCCCAGCGCGAGCCGGCTCGCTCCGAGCGCCTGCGGGCGCGCGCGCTCGCCCTCGGCGCGACGTGCGGCGTCGCCGGGAGCGCCGCCCGGCCGCGCGGCGTCCGCACCACCGAGAGCAAGCTCGAGGCGCTCGGCGGGCTCTCGACGGAGGCCGTCGCGGGGGTGGTGCGCGCGAGCCACCCGCGCCTGCGCGAGTGCTACGAGCGCGGGCTGGCGCGCGATCCGACGTTGCAAGGAGCGGTCACGGTGTCGTTCGTGATCGACGCGAGCGGCGACGCCACCGACCTGCACACGACCGCCGCCACGCTCGCGGACCAAGGCGTCGTCGCGTGCGTGCGCGACGTGTATCTCACGCTCAAGTTCCCGCTCCCCGCGCAGGGCAAGGCGAGCGTGGTGTCGGGGATCGAGTTCGGCGTCGAGTAGCGGGCTACGACTTCGCGCGCGTCTTGCCGAAGCGACCGAGGCGCGCGCCGAGCCACGACGACGGCGTGGTCACCAGCAGGATGACGACCGCAGAGAGCCCCGCGAGCAGCCCGTGCCCCGCGCGCACCTCGCCGACCATGGCGATGGTGAGCATCCCGGTCCCCGCGATGAGCCCGGCCAGCGCGCCCCCCTTCGGCCCCACGCGAGGGCCGAAGCGAGCGATCATGAACCCTCCGCCGAACGCGGAGATCGCGGGCACGGCGAACGAGAGCACGTAGAGCGGCACGGGGTTGACCCGCTGCCCCTCCGCGCCCGCGTAGAGCGAGCGCAGGAGCGACATCGCCAGCATCGCCAGCGGCACCATCAGCGCGAACGTCATCATGGCGCCGAGGCCGATCCACGCCGCCGGCGCGCGATCGTCGGGGGCGAGCTCGTCACCGATGTCGGCCTGCTCGAGGAGCGTGCGAGCCTTGCCGGCCCCCACCACCGGCAGCGAGACCTTCTTCGCGGTCGCGCCCGTCGCGCCCGTCGCGCCCTTCGCGCCCTCAAGTGCTTGGTGCTCGGCCATGTCAGCCCCCGAGGACCTGCAACCGGCGAACCTCGGGCGCACGCTCGGCCGCGGCGGCGTGCGCGGACGGCGCGGACGGCGCAGGGGGAAGCGCGAGCGCCGTCGCCGCGTCGAGCTCTCCCCCCAGCGAGTGCGCGTTGGCGCGCGCGACGCGCACACGCAAGAGCTGCCCGACGAGCGCAGCGCCGTCGCGACCGGCCGGGACGTCGACGTGCACGATCTCGTTGCGCTCGCTGCGCCCCATCATCTTGGCGAACGAGGTGACGCGCCCTTCCTTCTCGTTGGGCGACGACGGCCCCTCGAAGAGCACGTCGACCTCGCTGCCGACCAGCGACGCGAGGTGCGCGAGCTGCTGGCGCTCGACCTCCTCGAAGAGCCGCGCGAGCCGCTCGGCCTTCAGCGGCTCCGGGACGTCGTCGGCGAGCTTGAGCGCCGGCGTGTACGGCCGCGGCGAGAACTTGAAGCCGAACAGCGCGATGAAGCCCACCTCGCGCACGAGCGAGAGCGTCTGCTCGAAGTCGTCGTCGGTCTCGCCGGGGAAGCCGACGATGACGTCGGTCGAGAGCGTCAGCCCGGGCCGCGAGGCCTTCAGCGCGGCCGCGCGGGCGACGTACTCCTCGCGACGGTAGCGGCGGATCATCCGCTTGAGCATGCGGTCGCTCCCCGACTGCACGGGGAGGTGCACGTGGCGCGCGAGCACGTCGAGGTCGGCGTGGGCAGCGACGAGATCCGGGGTCACGTGGCGCGGGTGGGGGCTCGCGTAGCGCAGGCGGCGGAGCGCCGGGACCTCGCGCGCGATCGCGCGCAGCAGCGTCGCGAAGGCCGAGTCGTCGCCGCGGAGGCGCTGCGCCGGCGAGCCGTCGCCCGCGGCCGGCAGCGCCGCGTAGTCCTCGGGCGGCAGCCAGCTGTTCACCGTCTGCCCGAGGAGCATGATCTCCCGCGCGCCGGCGTCGACGAGGCGCGCGCACTCGTCGACGATCTCGCGCAGCGGCCGGTAGCGCTCGGGGCCGCGCGTGTACGGCACGATGCAGAACGAGCAGCGCTCGTCGCACCCCTTCATGGTGGTCACGAACGCGCTCACCGGCGTCGTGCGCCCCGGCAGCTTCGGCGCGGCGTGGAGGAACGCCGGCGCGTCGAGGTCGAACACCGTGCGCGCGACCGGCGGTCCGCCGAGGCGGATGGTCTCGGCGAGCATCGGCAGCTCGCCGAGGTTGTCGGGGCCGACGATGAGATCCACGTGCGGCAGGCGCGCGAGCAGCGCGTCGCCCTCCTGCTGCGCGACGCAGCCGGCGATCGCGATCACGAGGTCGGGCCGCTGCGCCTTGAGCGGCTTGAGCCGGCCGATCTCCGAGCGGAGCTTCTGCTCGGCCTTCTCGCGCACGCTGCAGGTGTTGAAGACGATCAGATCGGCGTCCTCGTGCCCCGTGGCCGCGACCCAGCCGTGCGCCACCAGCGCCTCTTCCATGCGCGACGAGTCGTGCACGTTCATCTGGCAGCCGAAGGTCTCGACCAGGAACTTGGGCGCGGGCTGTGAGGAGAGCGAAAGGGGCGCGGAGGGGCCGACCTCGGACATGGGGGGCGATTCTTAGCATCATCCGGGGCCCAGGCCCGCGCTCGGCGGACCGCGGGGCGCCGTCGGTGCAGCGATACGGCGCGTTCCTCGCTACATTGCAGCCGTGCGCACCCGAGGCTCCGCGTCCTGGCTCGCCGCGTTCGCCGCGCGCTTCGCGCCCCTCGCGCCCTTCGCGCGTGCCGCTCGGTGGGCGCCGGTCGCGCTCGCGGCGGCCGCGCTCGCGTGGCAGCTCGCCGCCGCGGGCTGCTCGGCGACCAGCGAGCCGGTCGGCAACGGCGCCTGCGACGGCTTCTGCACCAAGGTCGTGAACCTGCGCTGCCGGCAGACCTTCGAGCGCGACGCCTGCGTCGCGGCGTGCGTCCACGAGCAGAAGCTCTGCCCCGAGAGCGAGAGCGAGCTGATCCGTTGCGCCACCAACGAAGGGGCGATCGCCTGCGACACGAGCACGCTCGGGCCGCACATCGTGGCCTGCGACCCGGCGATCAACGCGCGCGACGCCTGCCTCTACGCACCCGACGCCGGCGTGGGCGACGGCCCCTTGCTCCCGTACGGTCTATGACGATCGGCGCGCGAAGGAGGCTACGCTCGTCGGCATGAGCGCGCCCGAACGCGACGACGGCCCCCGCGCCGCGATGGTCGCGGAGATCGAGCGCCACCTCGGCCCCGTCCCCGACGACTTCCGGCGCGCGCTGCTGGCCGTCGATCGCGCGCGCTTCGTGCGGCCGGAGGACCTCGACCGCGCGTACCGCGACACGCCGCTCGCGCTCGACACGCCGCACGGCGACTACGTCGCGACGATCAGCGCGCCGCACATGTACGTGCTGCAATTCGAGGCGCTCGCGCTCTCCGTCGGCGACGCGTTCCTCGAGCTCGGCACCGGCAGCGGCTACGGCGCCGCGCTCGCGGCGGAGCTCGTCGGCCCCGCCGGGCACGTCACGACCGTGGAGGTCGATCCGCACCTGGTCGCGCTCGCGCGCACGCTCGACGGCGATCTGCCCAACGTGACGCTGCTCCACGACGACGGGCTGGCGCGCCCGGATCTTTCGGCGTCGCACCAGAAGATCGCGCTCACGTTCGCGACCGAGGAACCTCCGTACGCGCTGATCGCCGCGATGCGCCCGGGCGCGGTGCTCGTCGCGCCGGTGGGCGCGCGCGCCGAGGCGCAGCGCCTGCTTCGCTGGCGGCGCACCGAGGCCGGCCACGAGATCGACGACCTCGGCCCGGTGCGCTTCGTGCCCGCGCGGGCGCGGATCGATTGATCGCCCGAGAACGCCCGCGCCGCTTACCCCTTCGCGCGCAGCACGATCTTGCCGAACGCCTCGCGCGCCTCGAGCGCGCGGCTCGCCTCGCGCGCGCCCTCGGCGTCGAGCGGGAGCACGCGATCCACGATGGGCCGGAGCGCGCCGGCCTCGATCTCGCGAAGGACCGGGAAGAGATCGGCCTTGGAGCCCATCGTGCTGCCGAGGATCTCGAGCTGCCGGAAGAAGACGTGGCGGAGATCGACCTCGGGCGTGGGCCCCGAGGTCGCGCCGCACGTCACCAGCCGCCCGCCGTTGGTGAGCGCGAGGAGCGACTTGGCGAACGTCTCGCCGCCGACGTGCTCGATGACCACCTCGACGCCACGCCTGCCGGTGAGCTTGCGCACCTCGGCCACGAAGTCCTGCTTGGTGTAGTCGATCACCTCGTCGGCCCCGAGCGCGCGGGCCCGCGCCGCCTTCGCCTCGCTCGAGGTCGTGGTGATCACGCGCGCGCCGCGCGACTTCGCGATCTGGATCGCGGCGGTCGACACGCCGCTGCCGGCGGACTGCACGAGCACGACATCGCCGCGCTTCACCTGCGCGCGCCGCACGACCATCTGCCAGGCGGTCATGTACGTGAGCGGGATCGCGGCGCACTCCTCCACCGAGAGCCTCTCGGGCGCGAGGAGCAGGCTCGAGGAGGGCACGTCGAACAGCTCGATCGTCCCGCCCTGGAAGTGCTCGCCGAGGATGCCGTAGCCGCGACAGAAGTTGTCGCGCCCGCCGAGGCACGCCTCGCACGCGCCGCAGGAGAGCGCCGGCTGCAGCACGACGCGCGTGCCGATCGCCGGCGCGCGCGCCCCCTCGCCGACGGCCTCGACCACGCCGCACACGTCGGCGCACAGCCGGTGCGGGTACTGGTGCTTCAGGTGGGGGAGGCCGCGTCTCACCCAGAGATCCAGGTGATTGAGCGCGGTCGCGAGCACCCGCACCCGGACCTGCCCCGGCGGCGGCGCGTCGGGGGATCTCGATCTCCACGTCCTCCAGGACCTCGGGGCCACCGTGACGACGTAGGGCGACGGCTTTGACGCGCATGCCGAACGCCTAGCGGAGCGGCCGGCGACCGGGAAGCCCGTCGTTTGCCCAGACGCGCCCGGACGCGCCTCGACGCGCCTCGGCGCACCTCGGCGCACCGCGACGCGCCCCCTCGGGACCGGTCGGGACGGGAGGTGCTCGACGGGGCGAGACGGGCCGGCGCGAGACGCTACGCTGCGAAGACGACATGAAGCCGCAATCGAAGGCCGCCGAAGAACCGACCTTGCTCGCGCCCGCGGGCTACCAGGCGCCGTTCCTCTCGGGCGAGCGAGAGCATCTCTTCGCGACGGAGCCCGCCTCGATGCGCGAGTCGGAGTCGGAGCGCCTCGTCGATCGCAGCGAGCGCTACCGCGAGGGCGAGCTGCTCGGCAGCGGCGGCATGGGCGCCGTGTTGCTCTGTCGGGACCGGCGCATCGGGCGCGAGGTGGCGCTCAAGCGAATGCACCAGAAGGCGTCGGTGCGAGGCGATCTGGGCGCGCGCTTCATGCGCGAGGCGCGCGTGCAGGGGCAGCTGGAGCACCCCGCGGTCGTGCCGGTCTACGACCTCGATCTCTCGGCCGACGGCGAGCCGTATTTCACGATGCGACGCGTGCAGGGCAAGACCCTCGCGCAGCTGCTGCTCCGCCTGCGCACGGGCGACGCGCCGACGCAGGAGCGCTGGACGCAGCGGCGCCTGCTCTCCGCGTTCGTGCAGGTCTGCCTCGCCGTCCACTACGCGCACACCAAGGGGGTCCTCCACCGCGACCTGAAGCCCGCCAACGTCATGCTCGGCGAGTTCGGCGAGGTCTACGTCCTCGACTGGGGGCTCGCGCGCCTGCTCGAGGAGGCCGAGGGCGAGCACCTCCCCGAGGCGTCCGCCGAGACGTCCGCGGACTTCGATCTGCCGAGCGAGCCGGCGCTGCGCACGCGCGTCGGCGTCATGATGGGCACGCCGGCGTACATGTCACCCGAGCAGTTCGCCGGCGAGGCGGACGTCGACGCGCGCGCCGACGTCTACGCCCTCGGGCTGATGCTCTACGAGATCCTCGCCCTCGTGCCGCTGCACCGGGGGCTCGAGCTCGAGGCGATCCGCGACCGGACGGCGAGCGGCGTCGACGCGCGCCCGTCTCGCGTGGTCGCCGACGCCCCGCCCGAGCTCGACGACGTGTGCGCGCGCGCGACCGCGCGCGAGCCCTCGGAGCGCACGGAGTCCGCGCGCGCGCTCGCCGAGGCGGTGGAGCGC
>CAIXWQ010000661.1 GCA_903923175.1 uncultured delta proteobacterium
CCTGCACGGGCCGCGGGCGCTGCTCGACGAGCCGCCGGAGGCGCTGGTGCGCGCGGGCTGCGGGCCTGCTCTCGAGTCGCTGCGCTCGTTGTGCGCGCGCCTGTCGACCGCGCTCGGCGCGATCGGGGCCACTGGGGCGAGCGTCGGCGTCGACCTCGGAGAGGTGCGCGGGCTCGCGTACTACACGGGGCCGTTCTACCAGCTCTTCGCCGAGGGGCCCGGCGTCGCCATCGGCGGCGGCGGTCGCTACGATCGGCTGCTCGCGCGCTTCGGTCGGCCGCTGCCGGCGACCGGGCTCGCGCTCGACGTCGACGCGCTCACCTGGGCGCTCGAGGTCTCGCACTCTCGCTTGCTGGAGCCGCCGCGTCGCGTGGTGATCGCGGAGGGCGAAGGCGCCACCGAGCTCGCGGAGACGGTGCGCGCGACGGGCGTCCCCGCCATCGTCGTCGCCGCAGACGCCGCGCTCGCGTACGCGCGCGCGTGGGATTGGCCGATCGTCGCGGTCCTCGAGGGGGCCGAGCTCGTCGTCCACGATCTCCCCCGAGGCAGCCTCGAGCGCGTCCCGCGTGGGCGCGCGCTCGAGGTGCTCGGCTGAGGAGTGAGCGTCGCTCTCTCTTTCACTCTCCCGGCGTGTCGACGATCTCGTGCTCCCCGGGCGGCATCACGGCCGCGGGCATCATCTGGACGGTGATGCGGGGGCCGATCTCGCCGACGACGTGGCGCGCCGAGAACTTCCTCGGATCGAGGACCACCTGCACGCCCCTTCGGTTCGGGACGTCGATGATGATCGGCGCGAGCAGGTTGGCGACGAGCCGCGGCGCTTCCGCGCGAGGCACGACGACGACCAGCACGGCCAGATCCGCGGACTCGATGCCGGCCGAGCTCGCGAGCTCGTCGGCGGTGGGCTGCGGGTAGTCCGGCCCGAACGCGTTGCCGTCCATGACGGGGAACGCGAGGTTCGGGTTCGAAACCGACTGCAGCCAGGCGATGTAGCGCGAGCGCTCGTGCTCGTGCAGCGCGAAGCGAGTGTCGTTCGGGAAACCGATCAGCCCCGAGGGGATCTCGATCAGCTTCGACTCGTCGACCTCGATGCACCCGAAGCGGGTCCCTTCGATCCGCATGAGACTCCTTTTGATGGCCCGCGGTCATGTCGTCCCAACATTGGCAAACGACGTTGCGCGGGCTCTTGTTCAGAAGTGGTTGCAGTTATCGGGCCGTGGTCACCCGTCGACACCGCGGTGTCGACCTCGAGGCGCGAGCCCGTTCCGGGAAGAGGGGCGAACTCGCCCGCCCGCGTCGATTCCGATGGCCTCCAGAGGTGCCGTCGCGCGCGCGGCTGCGCTCCGACCCGATGCACGAGCGCGCGCGAGCGCCCCGCGGGCCACGAATTCACCGGCGATTCACCGCTCGGTGGTGTGCCCAGGATCGCTCGTCGCGGCCTCGGCGTTGGCGGCTACGATCGAGTCGTAGACCTCGCCCCGGAGGATGCTCACGCCGCGCGGGGCGATCACGCCCATACGCACGCCGCCACGATCGATCGACGTGAGCACGACCTCGATGCCGCCGGTCAACACGATTCGCTGCCCTACACGTCTCTGGATGATCAGCATGGGTCCCTCTTCCTGAGGATCGGCGGCGCCTTCATGGCGTCAGCCCTGCTGCTACGGGCCTCTCAGCCCTGCTGCGACGACATCGAGATGAGCTGCTTGGTGACGGCGAGGTTGCGCTCGTAGGACGTCTGGGCGTTCACCAGGTCCGAGTATGCGGTCACCGGATCGGCCTCGACCTGCGCGGCCTTCGACTCGGTGAGCTTGGTGACCGCGGCCGAGGTTACGTCGGTCGCCGACTGGAGGCGCTCGAGCGTCACGCCGCTGGCGCTCCGGACGTCGACGATTTGACGACGACCGGTTTCCGTCGTGTCGATCGCCGACCGGATCCCGACGACGTCGTTCGCGCGGAGCGCGTCGGCGAAATCCTGGAGGTCCTTGAGCACGTCGCGCCCGCCGGCGGCGGCGGTGAACGCCTGCGCGCCGCTGGCGTTGGCCGCGACGACCACGCCGTCGGCGATCTCGACGTTCTGCTGGCTGTCGTTGCCGACGAAGGCGCCGGTGGGGTCGAAGGGGGGCGTGTCGGTCTTGGTACCGGCGAAGAGATACCCCTGGCCGCCGCGCGTGTTGGCGAGGCCGATGAGGCTCTGGCGCAGCTGGTCGACCTCGTTCGCGGTCTGGGCGCGGGTCGTGGCGTCGACCGTGTCGCTCGCCATCCAGGTGGCGATGTCCTTCGCGCGCATCATCACGTCGCCCGCCGCGGTGAGCGTCGACTCGGCGATGCCGAGATCGCCCGAGGCGCGCCCCATGTCCTTGGAGCGAGCGTCGAGCGACGAGACGCGGCCGTCGAGCCGCACCGAGGTCGCGTAGGCCGCCGGATCGTCCGAGGGCTTCTCGACCCTCAGCCCGCTCGAGGCCGTCCGGCTGGTGTCGTACACGCGCTGGTCGGCGTGCAGCCGCGCTTCGAGCGCAGCGTTGTACCGCATGCTGTCGGTCACGCGCATCGAGTCACCCCGTCTGGACCATTTGCAGCAAGGACTGCATCAACTGGTCAGCGGTCTGCATGACTTGGACCGACGCCTGGAATGCGCGCTGGAAACGGGTGAGATCCACCATCTCCTCGTCGATCGACACGCCGCTCGCGCTGTCGCGGAGCGCCTTCACCTGCGCCACGGTGCTCTGCCGCAGCTGGACCTCGCCGTCGGCGGCCGACTTCTTCACGCCGACGCTCGACGTCAGCGCGGCGATCCCCTCGGCGGGCGTCCCGCTGGCGCCGATCGGGTTCTGGCCGACGTGCAGCAGCGCGAGCGCGTTCTGGTTGCCGCCCGGCACGTCGGTGGCCGTGCTCGAGGCGGCGACCTTGCTCGGGTCCGCGGCGACGCCGGGATCGACCGCCATCGAAGCGGCCGCGCCCGCCACCGCCGTCGGCGTGACGAACAAAGGACGGCCCGAGACGCCGTCGAGGCCGTAGCCCGCGGTGTGCGCGGCGTTGACCGCGTTGGAGAGATCGTAGGCGTACTGATCGAGCTGCTGGCTGACCTGCGGCAGGTCCTGGTCGCGCGCCTCGCGGATCCCGCCGAGGCTCCCGCTGACGACGTTCGTCGTGACGTCGGTCTGGCTTCCGCCCGGGCGCACGACCTGGATCCGGAGCGCGCCGCTGGTGTCGAGATCGACCGAGAGCTTCGACACCGTGGTGCCGTCGACGAGCGCCGTGCCGCCGCCGAACAGCACGTAATTGCCGTCGCTACCGGTGATGCCGCGCGCGCCGAGCCGATCGGCGACCTGGCTGACGACCACGTCGCGCTGGTCGCGCAGCCCCGCCGCGGGATCGCCGGCGGCCTGCGCCTGGGCGATCTGGCCGTTCAAGGTGCCGATCTGCGCGAGGCGCTGGTTGACCTCGTCGGCGACCCCTTGGGCCTGCTGCACGAGATCGGCGCGCTGGCTCGTGACCCCTTTGGCCGTCGCGGCGATCGTGGCCGCGAGATCCGCCGCCTTCGCGACCACGTCCTTTCGCACCGTCAGCTCGCCGGGGTAGCCGACCAGCTCGTTGAACGCGTCCATCATCGCGTTGACTTTGGTCGCGATCGTGTCGGCGCCGGTGGGCGCGACGAGCGACTCGGTCTGCGTGAGCGCCTGCGAGCGCGCGTTGGCGGCGCCCTGCTTGCCGCTCTCGTCGAGGACGCGCTGCTCGGCGAACTGGTCGAACGAGCGCGCGATCCCGGCGAAATAGACGCCGCCGGGCTGCCCCATGGCCGTCGACTGCGACTCGAGCACCGCGGAGCGACGCACGTAGCCGGGCGTCGTCGCGTTCGTGACGTTGTCGCCCGTGACGTTGATCGCGCCCTGCTGCGCGACCATGCCGTCGCGCGCGAGGCCAAGCAGTGAGGTCAAGGAGGCCATGCTCACCCCCTCGTCGAGACGCGCCTCCCGGGTCGGATGGCCGGGCCCGATGCGCGCGTCGACTGCACGTCCTCGGCGAGGCCGCCGCGCGTCGCCGCTATGGCGTCGCGCAGGCAGTCCCTCGCGTGTGCGAGGAGGACTCCGTTTCGTTTGAGCTCGGGCACCAGGGCCCCCAGCTCCGTCGCCACTTCCTGCCGCTCGTTCACGGCGCACGCCGACAGCACCTCGAGCAATCGCACCTTCCGCTCGGCGGACGCGGCGACGGCCGCGGAGTCCATCTTGCGGATCGCGACGCGCTCCTCTTCGAGGAGGGCGCGGAGCTCTTCGGCGGCGGCGTGAGCGTTCACGTTCGGTCTCCGTCTCCGTCGACGATCTTCTGCGCGATCTTGTGCGCATCGACCTTGAAAGTGCCGTCGTCGATGGCGGTGCGAAGCTTCACGACCTTCGCCTCGTCCACGTGATCGGCGGCCTGGGTGGCGGCGAGCTCTCGCGCGCGGGCCGAGACGGTCACCTTGACCGACTCGTTCGACTCGCTCTGAGCTCCGCCTGCTTCTTGCGCGGATCGTGCCTGCGCCTCGCGCGCCTTCGCGCTCGCGCCGGCGGCCGCTCCGGGCGCCCCTCCGATGTAACCGTCGGATTTAACCCTCATGCTGACTCCGAGGCGGAACCTCGGCCTCCACGGCGAAGGACGGACGAAACCCGTCGACCTTTAGGCCTACGGGAAGATAGCGCGCGGGGGGCCGCCTTCGCTGGCTCAGCCGGAGTCGTCGGCGTCGATCGTCTCGTCGAGGGCTCCGTCGGTCGCGGTTTCATCGGTTTCCGTGAGGTCGGTGTCGGCCGCGGCGTCGCTCGCGGCGTCGAGCGCCGTGTCGAGGGCCGCGTCGTCGCTCGTGGCGGGCTGCTCGGGGGGAGGGACGGCGCAGGTCCCTTCCAGGCATCGCTCGCCGTGCGTGCAGTCCGAGTTGCGGAGGCACGGATCGGTCGGGATGCAGCCTGCATGAAGGCAGAGCGATGCAAGCGTCGCGCCGGCGCCGAGCAGGAGGGCCGCGAGCGCCCGGCGGCCGCGGTCAGAGGTCGACATGGAACCCTCCGCACACCAGGACCTGCCAGATCGGCCGGCTCGTCGGCAGATCGCTGCCGAGGAACAGGATGTTGACGCGCGGCCCGACCGTGAAGGCGAAGCCGCGCCCGGGGCGATCGCGCACCATCGCGCCCGCCGTGACGCCGAGCAGCGTCTCGGGGAGGAGGTAGCCCATCGCCCCCACGTCGACCGTCCAGCGGGGCGACAGCACCCGGCCGTAGCGGACGTCGGCGCCGAAGCTCGTGTGCGGCTCGACCTCGAGCAGCACCGCGGCCGAATAGAACTCGTTGGGGCGCTCGTCGACCCTGAGGTCGCCGCCGATGCGCACCGTGGTCCGCATCCGACGCACCACGCCGCGCGGATCGCCGCCCCCTTCGAGGCCGCTCGCGACGGTCCCTTCGCCGGCGGCGAGCCACTGCTGCGCGCGGGCCGCGGGCGTGACGAGCGCGAAGGCGAACGCAAAGGCGAGCGCGCAGAGGCGCGGGGCCGTCGAGGCGGCGCGGGTACGTGCGGCGCATGCGGCGCGTGCGCTCACGACTTCCGCCCTCGTTGCGGCCAGGAGACGACCAGATCGACGCGCCGGTTCTTGGCGCGCCCCGGCTCGCTGTCGTTGCTCGCGACCGGCCGCCACTGCCCCCACGCGGCCATCGAGAGCCGATCGGCGTCGAGCGCGTCGGGCCCGACCAGCTCCAGCAGCACGCTCACCGCGCGGGCCGACGAGAGCTCCCAGTTGGATTTCCACATCATCGGCTGGGTCGGCAGGTTGTCGGTGTGCCCTTCGATGCGCACCTGCACGTCGAGCTCGCGCAGCTGCCCGGCCACCACGCGGAGCAGATCGCAGGCGCGCTCGTTGAGCTTCGCGTCGCCGCTCTCGAAGAGCAGGCTGTTGTTGAAGCGCAGGATCAGCTCGTGATCGCCCGCGATCAGCTCGAACTTGTCGGCCTCGATCTTCTCGGCGAGCTTGCGCTGCAGCTCCTGCTTCACCGCCTCGACGTCCGCTTCGCCGCCGGCGCCGTTGGGCTGCATGCTGTTGGCGATGACCGTCGGGAGGTTCGAGGGGACCTCGGCCGGGAGCAGCCCGGTGCCGCCCGGCGGCAGCGCGTGGAAGCCCATCGCCTGCGCGAACGACTCGGTGAAGCGCCCGGCCTTCTTCGAATCGACCTGCGAGACGGCGAACATCACCACGAAGAAGGCGAAGAGCAGCGTGATGAAGTCGGCGTAGCTCACGAGCCACCGCTCGTGGTTCACGTGCTCGGGGCATTTGTGCTTCTTCGCCATGTCAGCGCTCTCCGACCTTGCGCGCCGCGGGCGCGACGGGGACCGCCGGCGAGAGGGGGACCGCCGGCGCCGCGATCGAGGCCGGCGTGGCGCGCGCTGCGATCGCCGCCGGCG
>CAIXWQ010000662.1 GCA_903923175.1 uncultured delta proteobacterium
GCGGCGCGGGCGGCGCGGGCCGCCGCGCATGAGCGACGCGCGCGGCGCCCTCGATCCGCGCACGCTTCGGCAGCGGCTGGTCGTCGAGATCGGCGAGGCCGGGCAGGCGCGCATCGGCGCGGCGCGCGCCGTGGTCGCGGGGCGTGGGCTCGCCGCCGAGGTCGAGCGTCGCTACCTCGAGGGGGCGGCGTTCGGCGTCGTCGAGGTCGATCCGGCCGCGGTCGCGCCCATCCCGACGATCGCCCTCGGCGTGCACGCCATCGGCGCCGACGAGAGCGCCCAGGACGTCATCCTGGGAGCGGCGCGCGCCCTCGCGCAGATCCGGGGCGCGCTCGGGCTGGATGGCGGGCTCGATGGCGACTGACCGGCTCTCGTACGCCGGTGCGCGCCCGCTCACGCGCGCGGTGGCGATGGAGAACATCCTCGACGCCATCGGGCGAACGCCGCTCGTGCGGCTCGGCCGGCTCCCCGAGCTGCGCGACGCGAGCGACGTGAAGGTCTACGCGAAGCTCGAGCTCGCGAACCCCGGCGGCAGCGTCAAGGACCGCGCGGCGCGCCAGATGATCCTCGACGCGCTCGCCGAAGGCCGCTTCGGCGAGGGCAAGACGCTGGTCGACTCGACCTCGGGCAACACGGGCGTCGCGTACGCGATGATCGGCGCGGCGCTCGGGCTCTCGATCGAGCTGGTCATGCCACGCAACGTGACCGAGCCGCGCAAGCGCGTGGCCCGCGCGTACGGCGCGAAGCTGACGTTCAGCGATCCGATGGAGGGGAGCGACGGCGCCATCAAGTACGTGCGCGAGCTCGTCGGCGCGCAGCCCGATCGCTACTTCTACCCGGACCAGTACTCGAACCCGTCGAACCCGCGCGCGCACTACCTCGGCACCGGCAAGGAGCTCCTCGACGATCTCGGGCGCGAGCTCACGCACTTCGTCGCGGGGCTCGGCACCTCGGGGACGATGATGGGGACCACGCGTCGGCTGAAGGAGGCCGCCTGGCCGATCCGCTGCGTCGCCGTCGAGCCGAGCGAGGCGCTGCACGGCCTCGAGGGGCTCAAGCACATGGCGTCGTCGCTCGTGCCCGCGATCTACGACCCGAAGGTTCCCGACGAGATCATGCCGGTCGGCACCGAGGACGGCTGGAACATGGCCGATCGGCTCGCGGTCGAGGAAGGGCTGCACGTCGGCCACTCGTCCGGCGCGAACGTCTGGGCGGCCGTCGAGCTCGCCAAGAAGTGCCTCGCCGAGGGGCGCCCCGCCACCATCGTCGCCGTCGTCTGCGACCGCGGCGACCGCTATTTCGCGCCGATGAAATGGGACAAGACCTACGTCTGGTGAGTCATCGACCATGGACCTGCAGAACCACCCCTGGGCCCGCGACGGCGTTCGAGTCCCGAAGAGCGAGCTCGACAAGATCGACGTGTGGGCCTGCGAGGCCTATGCGCGCGGCGTCGAGCGCGACGGCGCCCCCGAAGGGGAAGAGGCCTGCGGCGCGCTCGAGGGCCCCGCTCCCTCCGCGGGCGATCCGCTCCTCGCCGATCGCGCCACCTCGATCGCGAACCTCGCCAACCGCTACCACGAGATGGATCCGGAGGAGTACCCGCGCACCGGGCGCACGTATTTCCTGATCGATCCGCTCAAGTTCTCCAAGCAGATCCGCGCCGGCGAGGAGAGCGGAAGGCCGCTCAAGGTGCTGTGGCACTCGCACCTCGACTGCGGCGCGTACTTCAGCGACACCGACGCGCAGACCGCGCTCGCGGGCGGCGACGAGCCGAGCTACGACCTCGCGTTCCTCGTCGTGAGCGTGCGCGGCGACGGCCGCGGCGGCGGGGCGCACGTCGACGAGCGTCGCCTGTTCGTGTGGAGCGCGACGGAGCGGAAGTTCGTCGAGGCGATGCTCGACGTCGTGTGACGCGACGCTCGGCTCAGAGCGCGGGCGCGTCGTTCACGCCGAGCGCGTCGAGGAGCGAGCGCGCGGTCGCGGCCGCGAGCGCCGGATCGTCGCCGATCGCCGTCTCGTCGGAGAGCACGATCCCGGCGTAGCCGCGGCACAGCAGATCGTGGAGGTGGCAGACCTCCGAGCGCGTCGGCTCGCGGTGGTTGGTCAGGTGCTCCAGCACCTGACCCGCCATCAGCGTGGGGCACGCGAGCTCGGACGGGCGCAGCGCCGCGACCGCGCGCGCGAGCGCCGCTGCGCCGAGCTGCGCGCCGAGATCGCCGCGGCAGATCCAGACCGTGTCGCAGGCGCGGGCGATGGCGTCGAGCGCGGTGATGGCCTCGCGACGCTCGATCTTGCCCACGATCGCGGCCCCCGGGGCGCGCGCACGCACCCACGCCGCCTCGCGCCCGTCGAGCATGAACGAGAACGCGAACGATACATGCGCGAAGCCCTTGGCGGCGTCGACGTGCGCGGCGTCGACGCTCGTGAGCCCCTCGAGCACCAGCGGGTGATCGAGCAGGTTCACCCCCTTGCGCGGCCGGATCGTGGCGTCGTGCAGCGCCACGGCGTCGAACGCCAGCGCTCCGCCGAGGCGCGCGGCCGTGACCCGCACGTGCACGCGATCGTCGTCGAGGCCGAGCGTGTCGCCCACGCGCACGGCGGCGAAGAGCTCCGCGTGCGGCAGCGGCAGCGCGCCCTCGTCGGCCTCGTCGGGCCCGGTAGACAGGGCGAACCGGAGCGTCTCGCCCTCGCGCACGTCGCGCGGCCCGGCGGGCAGCTCGCCGAGGCGCACCTTGGCCCCCTGCAGATCGACGACGATGGGGAGCGCGGGGAGGCGCGCGCGCAGCGACGCGATCGCCTCGCCCACCGCCTCGGGCGACATGTGCGAGGCGTTGAGGCGGAACGCGTCGACCCCGGTCGCGGCGAGCGCGTCGGCCCGGGCGCTGGACGCGGGGCCGAGCGTGGCGATGAGCGTGCTGGGCATGGCGGCGGTGGCGGCGGCGGCGAGCGAGCGAGCGGCGCTCAGAGCGTGCGGATGACGTGCTCGGCGATCTGCACTGCGTTGAGCGCGGCCCCCTTGCGGAGGTTGTCGCCGACGACCCACAGGTTGAGCGCGTGCGGATCGGCGAAGTCGCGGCGGATGCGGCCGACGAAGACCTCGTCGCGCCCGCTCGCCTCGATCGGCTGCGGGTGCTGACCCGGCGCGTAGGGGCGCTCGTCGAGGAGCACGCCCGGCGCCTTGCGCAGGAGCGACTTCGCCTCGTCGACCGAGAGGTGACGCGAGAACTTCGCGTGCACCGACTCGCTGTGGCCGTTCACCACCGGCACACGCACGCAGGTCGGCGAGACCTCGATGGACTGATCACCCATGATCTTCTTCGTCTCGAAGACCATCTTGAGCTCTTCCTCGCTGTACCCCTCGGCCTCGGGCGTGGTCGCGGCCTTCCAGTCGCTGAGCAGGTTGAAGGCCATCTGCCCGGGGAAGACCGTCGGCTTGATCGCCTCGCCGGCGGCCCAGGCGCGCGTCTGCTGCTTGAGGTCCTCGACCGCCGCGTGCCCCTTGCCGCTGGTGGCCTGGTAGGTCGACACCACGATGTGGCGGAGCTTGGCCGCGTCGTGCAGCGGCTTCAGCGCCACGAGCAGCTGGATGGTCGAGCAGTTCGGGTTGGCGATGATCCCCTTCGGCCGCATGCCGATCATCTCGGGGTTCACCTCCGGCACCACGAGCGGGCAATCGGCGTCGGTACGCCACGCGCTCGAGTTGTCGATGACGACCGCGCCGGCCGCGGCCGCGATGGGCCCGAACTCGCGGGCGGCCGCGGCGCCGGCGCTGAAGAGGGCGACCTGCACCCCCTTGAACGCCTCGGGCGTGGTCGCGACGACGGTGACCTCCTGGCCGCGGAACGGGAGCTTCGAGCCGGCGGAGCGCGGCGACGCCATCGGGACGAGCCTGTCGATGGGGAAATTGCGCTCCTCGAGCGTCTTCAGCATCTCGCGACCGACCGCACCCGTGGCACCCACCACCGCGACGACGAAGCCCATGGCCGACCTCCAGAAAGGCCGCGGAATCACCCCGCGACGCCGCACTGCGTAGCGCGGCGCGGCAGAGGGCGCCACTTTCCGCTCCGGAGCTCGACCGAGAATCCGCGGCGCCCGCGCGGGTCGGGACTAGATTCCGGCCGTGCGCATCGCCCTCGGCCCGCTCCCGTTCGCGCGCGTCGCCGCCGCAGCGCGCGCGCTCGAGGCGCTGATGCTCGAGGTCGCGTGGCTCCCCGGCGAGGGGTGGGGCGACGCGACGCTCGCGGTCGCCCCGTGCGACGAGCGAAGGATCGCGCTCGGCCCGCGCGCGCTCGACGAGGCCGCGCGCGCGATCGACGCGCTCGTGTCGGCGCGCGCGCCGTTCGTGGGCTACGTGGCCTACGAGGCCGCGCGCGCGATCGAGCGGCCGGCGGCTTCCCACGGCGGCGCCCGCGCAGGACGCGATGCGCGTGACGCGCGCCCCGAGCCCACCGGCGCCGCGGCGATCCTGCGGCGATACGGCGCGACGCTCCGCTGGTCGCACGCGACCGGCCTCGCGGTCGTCGAAGGCCCCGACGGAAGCGCGGTGAACGCCATCCGGCGCGCGCTCGAGCGCGACGACGCACGCTCGCACGAGGCCGAGCCCACGCTCGAGCTCTGCGCGGTCGACGACGACGCCGTGCACCGCGCGCGCGTGGAGCGAGCGCTCGAGTACATCGCCGCGGGGGATCTCTACGTGGTCAACGTGGCGCGCGCCTTCGACGGGCGGACCGACGCGCCGCCGACGGCGCTGCTCGACGCGATGCTGCGGCGGACGTCGGCCCCCTTCGCCGCGTCGATCGACCTCGGCGACCACGCCCTCGCCTCGACCTCGCCGGAGCTGTTCCTGCGCATCTCCCCGCCCGAAGACGGCGACCTGCGGGTGCGCACCTCACCCATCAAGGGCACGCGGCCGCGTGGGCGCGACGCGCGCGAGGACGCCGCGATCGTGGCCGAGCTCCAGCGCGACCCGAAGGAGCGCGCCGAGCTCGTGATGATCGTCGACCTCGAGCGCAACGATCTCGGCAGGATCGCCCGCATCGGCCACGTCCACCCGGCGCTCGCGCCGCGGCTCTTGTCGACGCGGACCGTGCACCACGTCGTGCACGACGTCGACGCCCGCGTCGACGCGCGCGTCGGTCACGGCGCCATCGTCGCGGCGACCCTGCCGAGCGGCAGCGTGACGGGGGCGCCGAAGGTGCGCGCGATGGAGATCATCGCGGAGCTCGAAGGGGCTCGCCGCGGGCTCTACTGCGGCGCGATCGTCCAGGCCGACGCGCGCGGTGAGCTCGTGGCCTCGATGGCGATCCGCACGGTCGTGGTCGACCGCCGCGCGGGGACGGCGCGCTACTTCGCCGGTGGCGGGATCGTGGCCGACAGCGACCCCGCGCGCGAGGTCGCGGAGACGCGCTGGAAGGCGGTGCAGGTCACCGCGCCGCCGGCCACGGCGCCGGACGCTCGAGCGCCCACGCCCTGCTGAACGCATGACGAGGCGTCACCGAAGGCGGCCCAGCCAGGGGCACCGCCGTAGAGTGCCTCGCGTGCCCCCGGACCGCGACACTCCTGCCCTACCGGCGACCGCAGGATCGTGCGCCTTTTCCTGTGCGGACGCAGCGGCCCGCGGCGTGCAGAGAAGGCTGACCGTGAGCGTACGTTTCGTCTGCAGCGCCGCGGTGGCGCTCGCACTTTCGGGGTGCGGATCGGCCAGCTTCGACTCGTTCGGCGGCTTGCCGATGACGAATCCCGACGACGCCGCGCCGTCCGGAGACGACGTCGCGCTCCCCGACGCGCCGCTCACGATCGACTCCGGCGCGCAGCCGAGCGACACCGGGCCTGCGCCGATCGGCTGCGGCCGCGCGAGCGACGCCGCCCTGGCGAACGTCTGCGTGCACGTCACCAAGGGGGCCGACGCGCCGCCGATCACCGCCGCGGAGACCGCGAGCCTCGGCATCGACGCGAACGGCACGCTGCTCATCGGGCTCGCGACGACCCCGCCGCGCAAGGCGAGCGACCTGGTCGCCGTGACCACGCTGCCGACGGTGTCGAGCGGCGCGAAGTTCGGCATCGGCGATCTGCCGAAGGTCGCCGAGCTCTCGGTCCCCCCCGGCAAGTACTACGTCGTCGCGCTCTTCCGCGACGCGCCCCCGTACGACCGCGCCGATCTGATGATCGGCGACTGGAGCCCGGGCGTGGTCGACGCGAAGGGGCTCCCGCAGGTCGATCTGAGCGACCCGACCGTCGGCGTCGCGATCGAGCTGCCGCTCTACCCGGTGCGCGGCTTCGACGCGACGCTGCGCCTCGACGCGGCGGTCAAGCCGCTCGGCAGCGGCATGGGGCCTGCGCGCGTGCAGATGGTCGCGCCCGGCGGGCGCGTGACGGGCCAGGGGACGCTCGCGTGCGCGGGCGTCGTGGCCGGGGCGACGGCCACCGTTCGCGTGCTGACCACGGCGGCGCCCGGGCCGTTCACGCTGCAGGGCGCGCTCTTCGATTTCGCGGCCGGCCCCGACGATCCGTCGCTCGACGCGGCGACGCTCCCGCCAGGCACGCTCGCGAGCACGACGACCGCGGCGACCGACACGCTCGAGGCTGGCTGGCTCGGCGTACCGCGCACGATCGCGCTCGACCGCGTCGTGCCGTTCACCGGCGCGATCGCGGCCGATCCGACCACCGCCTGCTACGGCTTCTCGATCAAGTGATCAAGTGATCGAGTGATCGCGTGAACACGTGAGCGCCTGATCAAGGCGCCGCGCGCGCGGAGCTCACGACGGCCCCCCCCGCATGCTCGGCGAGGAACGCCGACAGCAGCGCGCTCACCTCGCGCGGCCGCTCGACGGCGGTGAGGTGCCCCGCGCCGCGCACGATCTCGAGGCGCGCGCCCACGATCGCGTCGGCGATCGCCCTCGCCTCCACGAGCGGCTGCGCGACGTCGTGCTCGCCGACCACGACCAGCGTCGGCACCCGCACGCGCGCGAGGTCGGCGCGCCGGTCCTCGCGGAGCATGATGCAGCGGAGCGCCTGCCAGACCGCCTCGCCGTCGAGCGCGCCGACGTACGCGAGCCACTCCGCGACGAGCCGCGGGTTCTCGCGCCGCGTCTGCTCGCTGAACATGAGCGGCACGACTTGGGCGGTCAGCGCGGGCACCGAGCCGATCGCGCGGAAGACGGCGCCGAGCGCGAAGTAGCGCGGGAGCTTGATCCGCGGCTCTCGCCGCGCCGAGGTGTCGAGCAGCGCGAGCGACGACACGCGCGCGGGCGCCATCGACGCGAGCGCGATCGCGACCATCCCGCCCCACGAGAGCCCCGCGAACGCGGTCCGTTGCACGCCGCGCGCGTCGAGGATCTCGATCACCGCGCGCGCGCAGTCGTCGAGGTCGAAGGCGCGGCGCACCACCGGGCTGCGCCCGTGCCCCGGTGCGTCGACGCAGATCACGCGGTGGCGCGCGCGCAGCGTCTCGATCTGGTGCTTCCACATCCCGCCGTGGTGCAGGAACGAGTGCCACAGGACGACCGGCGTTCCTTGCCCCACGTCCTCGACGTAGAGC
>CAIXWQ010000663.1 GCA_903923175.1 uncultured delta proteobacterium
CACCATGGCCGACAGCAGGTGCACGAGCTTGAGGACCGCGTAGAGGCTCACGGCATCTCCCGGGCGGGCTTCGGCGCGCGTGTGTCCGCCGAGGCGCGCAGGTGCGCGCGGCGCAGCAGCACGAACGTGCCGGCGAGGATCGGGAAGTTCTTGGTGAGCGGGCCGAACGGGTGGACCCACATCTCGGGGTGCGTGCGCGTCACCAGCAGCGGCAGGAGCACGAGCCCCGCGAGCAGCGCGCCGAGCAGCCACACGAGCGGGCGGCCGCGCAGGCGCAGCACGCCGAGGCCCGAGGCGATCTGCAGCGAGCCCGCGACGTGCACCAGCGTGAGGGCGGTGCCGTAGGAGACGCCGAGCCCCATCACGACCTGGAGCTCGAGCGGGCTCGGGTAGAGGAGCTTCGGGAAGAGCCCCTCGGTGAGCCACACGATCGCCATCGAGACGCGCAGCGTCTGCTCGACGCGCGGCGTGAAGCCCTCGCGATGCAGCAGGTACGCCGCCCAGACCGCGCCGAGCAGCGGCAGGTTCTTGGAGAGCACCCCGAACGGGTGCACCAGCAAGAGCGGCTGCTCGAAGCCGAGGATCGCGGTGAAGGCGAGCACCGGCGCCGTCTGCAGCAGCGCCTGGCGCAGATCCGTCGGGCGCAGCCAGAGGGCGAGCGAGAGGCCGATCTCGACCGCGCAGGTGGCGATCATGATCAGCGCCGGCAGCCCGAGCGGACGCAGGTACGAATTGCCGATCGCCCGGTAGTACGGGTGGAAGACGCCGAGCCCGGTGGCGAGCCACACCAGCGCGACCGCGCGGCGCAGCAGGGCCTCGTCGCGCCCGGCGAGGGAGTCGTCGGGGAGGGGGAGGCGCGTGGGCACGATCTCCGGAGATAGCGGTTTCGGGGCGTACGCGCGAGAGGCGAGCGGCGGTGCGGCGGTGATCGCTATGCTCGGCCGGGATGAGCGAGAGCGCGAAGGGCGCGGAGCGCGCGGAGCCGGCGAGGTCCGCCTCGCGCGAGGGGCACGGCCGCCTGGTCGTCGCGCGGCGCGGCGGCGAGAGCTGCGTGCTCTCCGCGTTCGCCCGCACGCCTCTGCAGCTCGTGGTGCCGCGCGCACGCGGCCCGGCGGTGTGGGCTTTTGCGACCAACCACGGCGGCGGGCTCGTCGACGGCGACGACGTGGCGCTCTCGATCGACGTGCAGGCGGGGGCCAGCGCGCTCGTGACCACGCAGGCCAGCACCAAGGTCTACCGGCGGCGCGAAGGGGGGCGCGGCGCCTCGCAGCGGATCGACGCGCGGGTCGGCGAGGGGGCGCTGCTCGCGCTCGTCCCCGATCCGGTGAGCTGCTTCGCCGACGCGCGCTTCGAGCAGCGGACGACGATCGACGTGGCCCAGGGCGGGGCGCTGGTGCTCGTCGAGGCGCTGGTCGCGGGGCGCGTGGCCTCGGGTGAGCGGTGGTGCTTCGCGCGCTACGACGCGCGGCTCGCCGTGACGCTCGGCGGCGTCCCCTTGCTCGACGAGCGGCTCCTACTCGCGCCGGAGGACGGCGCGATCGCGGCGCGCATGGGGCGCTTCGACGCCTTCGCGACCGTGGTGGTCCTCGGCGGCGCGCTCGGCGGCGCGCTCGGTGGCGCGCTCGGCGAGGACGCGCGAGCGTCGCTCGAGAGGACGTCGGCGGCGCGGCCCGTGCGCCGCGCCACGCATCAGCTCGCCGCGAGCCCCCTCGGCGACGCGGGCGTGCTCCTGCGCGTCGCCGCCGACGGCGCCGAAACCCTGTCGAAATGTCTGCGGGCGACCCTGGACTTCCTCCCCCGCCTCCTCGGGGACGATCCGTTCGCCCGCAAGCTCTAGTGCTGCGCGCCCTACCTTCCGCCGGGGATTTCGTCGGGGCGCGCGGGCGCGCAGCACTAGACGTTCACGCTGGTGGCGCCGGCTTCGCCTCTGCCCCCAGGCCCCCGCCGAGTACGGCGGCAGGTACTCACGCGATTCCGGGACGCCGTACTCGCGAGCCTCCCCGCGAACACGAGTCGATCGCCGCTGGGTGGTGCGGGAGGCATTCTTACGAGCGCTCCCCGCGCCTATCCTGGGGACCGTCATGCATCTCTCGCCCCGTGATCTCGACAAGCTCCTCCTCCATGGCGCCGGCGTCGTCGCGCAGAAGCGCCTCGCGCGCGGCCTGCGGCTCTCGTACCCCGAGGCCGTCGCGCTGATCGCCACCCAGCTGCTCGAGCTGATCCGCGACGGCCGCTCGGTGGCCGAGCTGATGGATCTCGGCCGGACGATGCTCGGGCGCGCGCAGGTGATGCCCGGCGTCGCGGACATGCTCCACGAGGTGCAGGTCGAGGGGACGTTCCCGGATGGGACCAAGCTCGTGACGGTGCACGCGCCGATCGCCGACGACGACGGCGATCTGGCGCTCGCGCTCTACGGGAGCTTCCTGCCGGTGCCGGCGCGCGAGCGCTTCGCGGGCGCCGACGGCGACGCGGCACCCGAGACCGAGGGCGGCCTGCGCCCGGGCGCGCTCGAGCCCGCGCCGGGCGAGCTCGTGCTCAACGCCGGCCGCGCGGCGATCGAGCTCGAGATCGTGCACCGCGGCGATCGGCCGATCCAGGTCGGCAGCCACTACCCGTTCGCCGAGACCAACCGCGCGCTCGAGTTCGATCGCGAGCGCGCGCGCGGGATGCGCCTCGACGTGCCGGCGGGGACCGCGGTGCGCTTCGAGCCGGGCGAGCGCAAGACCGTCCCGCTCATCCCTTACCTGGCCTCTGCCGAGAGCACGCCGCAGGAGGCCCCGTGAGCCGCACGATCTCGCGCCGCGCGTACGCGGAGATGTACGGGCCGACCACGGGGGACCGGATCCGCCTCGCCGACACCGACCTCGTGATCGAGGTCGAGCGCGACCTCGCGAGCTACGGCGACGAGTGCAAGTTCGGCGGCGGCAAGGTGCTGCGCGACGCGCAGGGGCAGGCGGCCGGGCGCTACGACGGGGACGCGCTCGACGTGGTGATCACCAACGCGCTGATCCTCGACTGGTCGGGCATCTACAAGGCCGACGTCGGCATCAAGCACGGGCGCATCGTCGGCCTTGGCAAGGCCGGCAACCCCGACGTGATGCCGGGCGTGACGCCCGGGATGGTCGTCGGCGTCACCACCGAGGCGATCGCCGGCGAGGGGCTGATCCTCACGGCCGGCGGCGTGGACACGCACATCCATTTCATCGCGCCGCAGCAGGCGTTCGAAGCGATCGCGAGCGGCGTCACCACGTTCGTCGGCGGCGGCACCGGCCCGGCCACCGGGACCAACGCGACCACCTGCACCCCCGGCGTGCGCCACCTCGGGCTCATGCTCCAGGCGACCGACACGCTGCCGCTCAACATCGGGCTCACCGGCAAGGGGAACACCTCGCGGCCGGAGGGGCTCGTCGATCAGATCCGCGCCGGCGCCATCGGGCTGAAGCTGCACGAGGACTGGGGGACCACGCCGAAGGCCATCGACACCTGCCTCTCGGTCGCCGAGGGCGAGGACGTCGCGGTCACCATCCACACCGACACGCTCAACGAGTCGGGCTACGTCGACGACTCGATCGCGGCCTTCGCGGGGCGCACCATCCACACGTACCACTCGGAGGGGGCCGGCGGCGGGCACGCGCCCGACATCCTGCGCGTGGTCGGCGAGCCCAACGTGCTCCCGAGCTCGACCAACCCGACTCGGCCGTACACGGTCAACACGCTCGACGAGCACCTCGACATGCTGATGGTGTGTCACCACCTGGATCGCTCGATCCCGGAGGACGTCGCGTTCGCCGAGAGCCGCATCCGCGGCGAGACGATCGCCGCCGAGGACGTGCTGCACGATCTCGGCGCCATCAGCATGATCTCGAGCGACAGCCAGGCGATGGGGCGCGTCGGCGAGGTGATCACGCGCACCTGGCAGACCGCGCACAAGATGAAGGTGCAGCGCGGCCGGCTCGCGGAGGAGCAGGGGGCGAACGACAACCTGCGCGCGCGCCGCTACGTCGCGAAGTACACGATCAACCCCGCGATCGCGCACGGGCTCTCGCACGAGATCGGCTCGGTCGAGGTCGGCAAGCTCGCCGATCTGGTGCTCTGGCGGCCGGCGTTCTTCGGCGTGCGGCCGGAGCTCGTGATCAAGGGGGGCTTCATCGCCTGGGCGCAGATGGGCGACGCCAACGCGTCCATACCGACGCCGCAGCCGCTGATCATGCGCCCGATGTTCGGCGCGATGGGGCGCGCGACCGGCGCGACCAGCCTCGCGTTCGTCTCGCAGCGTGCGCTCGACGAAGGCGGGCTCGAGGCGCTCGGTCTCGGCAAGCGCCTCGCGCCGGTGCGGCGCTGCCGGGGGATCGGCAAGCGCGACATGAAGCTGAACGACGCGCTGCCGCGGCTCACGGTGGATCCGGAGACGTACGAGGTGCGCGTCGACGGCGTGAAGATCGGCTGCGAGCCCGCGCACGTGCTGCCGTTGGCGCAGCGGTATTCGCTGTTCTGAGCGGGCCGCGCGATCCCCATGACGTCCGAGACCTTCGCGCTCCTCCAGCTCGCAGACGCTTCGTTCCCCGCGGGCGGCTTCGCGCACTCGGGCGGGCTCGAGGCGGCGGTGCAGCTCGGCGAGGTGCGCTCGCTCGCGGCGCTGCGCGCGTTCCTGGAGGCGGCGGTCCGCCAGGTCGGGCGCGGCGCGCTGCCGTTCGTGAGCGCGGCGCATGCGCGGCCGCGCGAGTGGAGCGCGATCGACGCGCGCTGCGAGCTCTTCCTGCGCAACCACGTGCAGAGCCGCGCGAGCCACGATCAGGGGCACGCGCTGCTCGCGGCGGCGTCGCGGGCGTTCGACGCGGCGGAGGCGCTGCACGCGGAGGCGCGGGCGCTGCGGCGCGCGGGGCCGTTCGCGACGCACCTCGCGCCTTGCTACGGCGTCCTCTTCGCCACGCTCGGGCTCTCGCGCGCGGCGACGCAGGCGGGCTTCCTCCACGGCGCGCTGCGCGGGCTCCTGTCGGCCGCGGTTCGGCTCGGCGCGATCGGCCCGCTCGAGGCGCAGCGGCAGCACGGCGAGCTCGTGCCGCTGCTCGGCGAGGTCGCGCGCGCGTGCGCCGAGCTCGAGCTCGACGACGTGGCGCAGACCGCGCCGCTCCACGACGTGCTCGGCGGCGTGCAGGATCGCCTGTACACGCGGCTGTTCCAATCCTGAGGGGAGACGCATGGGTCACCGCGGCGACGAGCACGATCACGAGCACGAGCACCAGCACGAGCACGATCACGCGCACCAGCACGATCACGCGCGCGGCTCCGATCACGCGCACCCGGCCGAGCACGAGCACGGCCACACGCACGAGTCGTGGGCCCACCCCGGCCGCTTCGACGAGCGCGAGCCCTCGCGCGCCCGCGACTACGCGGCCCGCGCGTTCACCGTCGGCATCGGCGGCCCGGTCGGCAGCGGCAAGACGGCGCTGCTCCTCGCGCTCTGCCGCGCGCTGCGCGAGCGCCTCTCGCTCGGCGTGGTCACCAACGACATCTTCACGCGCGAGGACGCCGAGTTCCTGGTGCGCAACGAGGCGCTGCCGAAGGAGCGCATCCGCGCCGTCGAGACCGGCGGCTGCCCGCACGCGGCGATCCGCGAGGACATCACGCCGAACCTGGTGGCGCTGGAGCGCCTCATGGACGAAGTGAAGCCCGAGCTCTTGTTCGTGGAGAGCGGCGGCGACAACCTGGCGGCGCAGTACAGCCGCGAGCTGGTCGACTTCACCATCTACGTGATCGACGTGGCGGGCGGCGACAAGGTGCCGCGCAAGGGCGGTCCGGGGATCACGCAGTCGGATCTGCTGGTCATCAACAAGACCGATCTCGCGCCGCACGTGGGGGCGAGCCTCGACGTGATGGCGCGCGACGCGCGGGCGATGCGCGGCGGCGGGCCGTTCGTGTTCGCGCAGGTGGTGCACGGCGTCGGGGTGGGGGAGATCGTGGAGGCGGTCCTCGCGGCGCGGCGCGCGGCGCTCGCGTGAGCCGTCGCCGCGTCGCGCTCACGGGCTCGCGCGCGCCAGCCACTCGTTCGGCGACAGCGTGCGCAGCTGGTGGCCGTCGGGGCCGAACGACGCGCTCACGAGCGTCCGGCCGTCGGCCGTCGCGGCGACGGGCGTGCCCGCGAGCCGCGTGAGCCAGCGCGCGTGGTCGACGTCGAGCGCGCCCACGGCGCCGAGCCCGCCGGACGTGCCCAGCTGCCGCCGCGCAGCGTAGAAGACGAACGTGCGTGCGCCGGCGAGCCAGGTCGCCGCCTCGGTCCCCTCGAAGCGGATCGAGGCCTGCACCCGCGCGCCCACGCCGCGCGTCGTCGGGTCGACGATCTGGAGCACGCGCATCGGCCCCTGCTCGCGAGGCCCGGCGGGCGCGAGCGTGAGCACCAGCGAGTCGTCGTCGGCCACCGCGACGATGGGGTCGGCGTACGCGACGCGCAGCGCGCCCGTCGCCGCGTCGACGAGCCCGCAGCCCGTCCACAGCGTCGCGCCGTCGCGAGCGAAGCGCAGCGCGCGCCCCCCGCACGCGGGGGCGAGCTCGACCTGCCAGCGGACGGTGTGGGGCGGCCGCGCGTCGACGAGCTCGAGCCGATCGATCGGCGCCAGGCGCGAGTAGCGCGCGCCCGGCACCGGATCCGCACGCTCCGCGCACACCTCGCGCGCGACGCGGCTGCCGTCCGGGGAGAGCGCGGCGCCACGGCGCACGTCGCGTGCGTCTCGTGTGTCGCGCGTGTCACCCGCGAGCTCCTGTTCCGGCAGAAACGTCAGCGCGGCGGCGCGCGTGGCGAGCAGGAACGTGGCGGTCTCGGTCGTGCCGACCAGCGTGTCGCCGTCGCGCGAGGCGTCGCCGAAGCGCGGCTGGTTCCAGCGCTCGAACGCGAGGTGCTTCAGCGATCAGGTGCGCGTGCCGTCGCGCAGGTCCCAGCGCGTGAGCTCGCGCTCGGAGGCGGTGAAGAGCGCGCGGCCGTCGGGGGCGAGCGCCAGCGCGCGCAGCGTCTCGTCGCAGTGATCGGCGACGCGGTCGGTCGGCAGGCAACGATTCGCCGAGGTCGACGTCGACGCCGAGGCCGGTGGCGACTCGCCGGGCGGCGCGATCGGCGCCGCGACCGCGAGGAAGGGGGCGCGCAGCGCAGCGCCGAGGAGCAGCTGGCCCGCGCCGACCAGGACGGCGAGGGCGGCGAGGCCGGCGAGCCCGCGCGCGTGCCGCCCGAGTCGAGCGGGCGCGGCGCGCGGCGTGGCGGTCACGCGCCCGCGATGGGTCTCGGTTCCATCACCGGCTTGCGCGGCATCACCGGCATGCGCGGCATCGGCGGCGAGACGCTCGGTCGGCCACCCGGTGACGGCGCCGATCAGGCCGGCGCCGAACGCGACCCAGAGCACGACCGCCTGCGCGATCTGCCAGGCGTCGGGCGTGCGCGCGAGGAACGCCCACGCGAGGCCGGTAGCCTGCAGCGCGGCCGTCGAGGCCGCGAGCGCCGCGAGCCGCGACCAGCCGCGAAGCAACGCGGCCACGACGGCGAGCGCGACGCCGAGCGTGATCGCGACGGCCACGCACGGGCCGCTCGCGTCCGTCACCGGGCTCGGCGCGCTCGGGACCGCGGCGAGCACGTGCGCGTAGGGGAGCAGCAGGTGCTGCCAGAACGGCACCGTCAGCGCGTGGAGCACGCCGATGGCGGCGATGGCGACCAGCGCGCGCGCCTCGGGCTCGCGTCGTCGTCGCGCCGCCTGCACGCCGACGAGCACCAGCCACGCGGGGCCGATCAGCGCGAGCCACCACCACCAGGGCGAGCTCCCCGGCGACGTCGAGAAGCGCCTGCCGCCGTCGAGCGCGCCGCCGAGCGCGACCACCGTCGAGCACGCCATCGCGAAGAGCGAGGCGAGCGCGGGCGGCGTGGGAGTCGGCGTCGCTGCCGAACTCAGGGGTGTGGCGGGCTCGTCTCGCACGGTCGCGATGCATAACGCCGGGTCGGCGCGCACGCGTCCCGGCGCGTCTCCGCGCGCGGTGCGATCGCGCGGCCGCGTGACGTCGCGCATGCGCAGAGCGTTACGCGCGCGACGCTCTTCGATGCTCGTCGCAGCGCTTCGCAGCTCGGCGCCGCGGCGCGCGCGCTCGGTATGACACCCGAGTCGCGCTTGCGCCGATGTACCGATCGCGCATGCTCAGCCGTACTTAGCTTCGGAGGCAGCGATGCGGAGACTCCGGTTCGGCGCCGTGCTGGTGCTCGCGAGCAGCGGCTGCGTGTTCAACGCGCTCGGCTGGGACGAGGCCGTCACCGAGACGTCGAGCATCTACCAGCCGCCGCAGCTCACCGACGACGTGCTCGCCGACAAGCACCCGGCCTTCGACGCCTCGCGCGTCGTGCAGGAGTCGTTCGGCGTCGCCTGCACGCTCACGCTCAACAAGACCGGCTCGATCACCAAGCTCGATCTCCCCGGCTACGTCGGCGACGACGCGAAGCTCGAGGACGCGCTCTACCCGAGCTACGCCGCGGCGCTGAAGGCGCTCGGCACGCGCGAGGTGCTGCCGTCGATGGAGCTGCTCGAGGCGTCGCTGAAGCCCTTCGACGACGGCCTGTACGCCGCGGTGGAGCTCGGGGCGGAGGACGGCTCCTCGGCCTCGCTGGTGGACAAGCGCGCGATGCTCGAGGCGGTGCTCGCGCAGCTGGTGACGAACGCGGGAGGTTCCGGCGGCGGCGCGACGAGCGAACAGGCCTACGCGCGCGAGGGGGCCGCGCAGCTCGCCGCGGCGGTGAAGCTCGCCGGGGGCTCGCCGAGCGCGCCGAGCGACGTGCTCGCGCAGGCCGATCTGCTCACCACCGCGTTCGAGGCCGAGCCGCTCTACGCGAGGCCGATCGGCTTCTACACGTGGAGCGATCCGCTCGGGCGCGTGTTCCGGCGCGATCGCTTCCTGCAGGCGTACGTCTCCGCCCCCTCGTTCGGCGCCGACGCGGCCATCGCGCACGCGGTCCAAGGCGCGGGCGTGCGCGCCGACTACCAGCGCGCGCTCGATCTCTACGCTGGCCTGACCGACGGCTACTTCCACCGGCCGCTCGCGGATCTCGTCGATCTCGCCTCGGCGCCCGGCGCGTTCGACGACCTCGCCGCGCTGCAAGCGAGCTACGCGAAGGCGCACCCGGAGGTGTCGTTCACGGGGGATCCCTGCGGCGCGCGCCTCGCGATGCTGCCGCCGAGCGAGTCGCCCGATCAGCGCACCTTCCGCACGATGTTCTGCGCGGCGCCGCCGCCCTCGGGCACCAACCTGCTCGACGTGCTGGTGAACCTGATCCGCGCCGGGCAGGTCGATCTGACGCCGCGCGCGGGGAGCGGCTGGCTCTCGCGGCAGATGTGGGCCCTGCAGACGCTGCTGGTGCCGGAGTCGGCGCCCGAGCGCGATCACCTGTTCCTCACCGCGGCCTACAAGAAGAAGCTGATCAGCACCTTCGAGACGATCGTGGTCGAGAACCGCGAGACGCACGCGAAGCAGACCGAGATCAGCGCCGGCTTCGGCGGCAGCTCGAGCGAGACGGCGCCGATCGCGCCGGTCGACCTCTATCCGCTGCTCCCGGTCGAGCCGTTCCCGAGCTACTACCTGCGCACCGCGCGCGCCTACCGCTTCGTGCAGACGCTGCTGAAGTCGGTGATGGGGCCCGCGTTCCTGGTGCAGGCGCGCCGGCTGAAGGAGGACGGCACGCGGTCGACGACGACGCTCGACGCCGAGCTCGAGGCGGTCATCGTGCGCAGCTACGGCTTCTACGCGCTCGCCGCCGACTCGATCGGCAGCGACCCCGCGCTCTCCGTCGGCGAGGACGACGGCGTGGATCTGCAGGCCGCGCGCAAGGCGGCGCGCGCCTGGCTCGCCGGCTGGCAGACGGACGCGGACGTCGCGCGCGATCCGCGCGTCATCGTCCCCGAGTTCGCCGACGCCGACGCCGCGGTCGTGCACTACTGGGCGATGGTCGGCGTGCGCGCGGTGCCGATGCAGGCGGAGTTCGTGGCCGGCTACGAGCCGAAGCTCCTGACCGACTACGCGTGCACCACCGGCAAGTTCGTCCCGCACACGGCGTACCTGCTGATCGGCAAGACGCTCGACGTGGCGATCCCGATGAGCAAGGCGCCGCCGACGCGCGACGAGCTGCGCGCGCTGTGCGATCAGAAGGGGAGCGCCGACGCGATCGCGGCCGCGCTGGTGGCGCCGTGAGGACGCACGCGCGCGCGTTCGCAAAGGTCGCGCAGGTCGCGCTGCTCGCGCTGTTCGCGGGCGCCCCGGGCTGCGGCTTCGCGCTCGCGCAGACGGCGAAGGTGCAGCCGAGCGGCACGACCTCGGTGCAGATCGGCATGGGCGGCCTCGTGAGCCAGACCGACGCGAGCCGGGGCGGCCTGGACGTCGACAACCTTACGAGCGAGGTCGGCGTGCGCGCAGGGCTCGGCCGCCACGTCGACCTCGGGGTGACCGGCTTCCTCGGCATGGGCGCGCTGGTCGACGCCAAGTGGAGCTTGCTCGATCAGCGCCGCCCCGAGGCGATCGCGCTGCGCGTCGGCGCCGGGGCGGGGGGGCCGAGCGACGTCGCGGGGCAGCTCGGCGTGCTGGCGAGCTACGACGTCGCCGCGTCGTTCGTGCCGTACCTCGGGGTGCTCTGGACCAACCACTGGATCTACGGCGACACGCCGCAGGGGCGCCTGCCGGCCGGCGTGACCTACGCCGCGCGCAAGGGGTACGGCGACGGCGTCTGCGAGCTGCACCTCGGCTTCGGCGCCTTCAACGGCCCGAACCAGCACGGCGTGTTCTGGGAGTACGCGCTCTGGCTGCCGATGCAGAACGATCCCGGCGACGGGTTCAAGTTCGCGCGGAGCCATTTCCTGATGATCACCGCGCGGATGTGAGGGGCGCGGCTAGCTCGATCGCGCGCGCCCGCCCTTGGCGCCCTTCTTCTTGCGCGCCTGCTTCGCGAAATACGCCCGCCGCTTCGCGTCCGCGCTCTTGGCGTCGCTGCCGCCGGTCGCGCCGCCTCGAGCCTTGCCCGCGCGCGCCTTCGGCTTGGCGCTCCGCGCGCTGGGAATGGCGATCGCCGGCAGGTCCTCGCGCGCGCTCTGCCCCTCGTGCGTGAGCGAGGCGCGCTGGTAGGCGATCGATTTGCCGTCCTTCTCGAAGATCGCGTCGGTCACCTCGACGAGCCCCGCGCGCACCAGGCCGCCGAGGACGTGCTCGAAGCTGCGCCGATCGAGCGTCCCCTCGGGGAAGTTCTCGCGGTGGAGCCGGCCGGTGGCGACCTCGCCGTCGCGCGCCAGCACGGCGAGGATGCGCGCGATCGCCGCCTCCTCGTTCGCGCTCGGCGCGCGGTGCTTGCGGGCCACGCTGTGCTCGGGGGCGCACGCGTCGCAGACGCCGCAGCGCTCGCCGGAGTCCTCCTGATCGCCGAAGTGGCGCACCAGCGAGACCATGCGGCAGCCGTGCGACTCGGCGAAGCGCGCCATCCCCTGCAGCTGCGCGAGCTTGTGATTCCGCTGCGCGACGTAGGGCTTCTCCCAGCTCGGCAGGCCGCGCTCGACGAGATCGTCCTCGAGCGAGCCGGTCGAGAACACCGCGCCGCCGTGCATGGCGAGCTTCTCGAGCGCGCGCTCGAACGACTCGGCGTCGAGCTTCACCTTCGCGCGCAGCTTGTCGCGCTCGCGCGGCTTCTTGCCCAGCGCCGCGAAGATCCCCGCGAGCACCGCGGGGGCCGGGTAGTCGCGCTCGTGGAAGAACTCGTGCGTCTTGCGGTCGACGAACGAGTGCATGAGCACCGCCACCGAGGGGGCGCCGTCGCGGCCGGCGCGGCCGATCTCCTGGTAGTACCCCTCGACGCTCCCCGGCAGCGCGGCGTGCACCACGGTGCGCACGTCGGCCTTGTCGATCCCCATGCCGAACGCGGTGGTCGCGACGATGACCTCGAGCTCCCCCGCGAGGAACGCCGTCTGCACGCGATCGCGCTCGGACGCGTCCATCCCCGCGTGGTAGCCGGCGGCGCGCGGTCCGCCGCGCCGCCCGCCTGCGCCGCCCGCGCCGATCGCGAGCCCCGCGGCGATCTCCTCGACGCTCTTGCGCGTGGCCGCGTACACGATCGCGGGGCGCCGCGCGCGGTCCGAGAGCAGCTCGCGGATGGCGTCGAGGCGCTCGCCGGGGCTGATTTCGACCGTCTCGATGGCGAGGTTGGTGCGCCGGAAGCCGTGGATGAACCGCCGCGCGTCGACCAGCCCGAGCTGCGCGACGATGTCGGCCTGCACCTCGGGCGTCGCCGTGGCGGTGAGCGCGAGGATCGGGGCGGGGCGCAGGGCCGGGAGCCGCTGGCCGAGCAGCCGGTAGTCGGGGCGGAAGTCGTGCCCCCACTCGGAGATGCAGTGCGCCTCGTCGATGGCGATGAGCGCCGGCGTGCGCTTGGCGAGCATCTCGGGGAAGCCCGGCACGCGCAGGCGCTCGGGGGCGATGAAGAGGAAGTCGAGCCGCCCGGCGAGGTAGTCGATGCAGGCCTGCCGCGAGTCGGCGCGGTCGCGCCCCGAGTGGATGCGCTCGGCGCGGAAGCCCTGCGCGCACAGCTTGGCGGCCTGATCCTCCATGAGCGCGATGAGCGGGCTGACGACGAGCGTGGTGCCGGCGCGCGCGATCCCGGGGAGCTGGTAGCAGAGCGATTTGCCGGCGCCGGTCGGCATGACGAGGAGGAGATCCTCGCCGCGGGTGGCGGCGCGGCAGACGACCTCCTGGAACGGGCGGAAGGCGGGGAAGCCGAAGGCGCTCTGGAGCAGGCCGCGCAGGGCGTCGGGGGCGACGGGGGTGCGCGAGGAGGGCGCGGCCGCGTGCGCAGCGGGCGCCGAGGCCGGAGCCGTGCGCACAGCCGCTGCGGGAGCCGCACGCGAAGCCAGCCCCCTCGTCGCACTCGGTGCGATCGGGCGCTCCCCGGTGCTTTCAGATCCGAGGAGCCCGCCTTCAGGCGGGCTTACGCGGCCTTTGGTGCCCCGGGCTTCAGCCCGCGGGGCTTTCTCGGGCGCGATCGGCGCGCCAGGTGCGTCGTTCGCCGCGACCGCATCCGTCTTCCGTCGGCTCCCGACCGCGGCCTCGGGGACGTTCGCTCCGCCACCCACGACGCGCCCGACCACCTCCGCCACGTACGTCTCGATCCCCCGCATGAACGTCGCGAGATCGCCCTCGCCGCGCTGCAGCCGCTTGAGCTTCGCCTCCCACTCGCCGGTCATCGCGGGGCTCTTCACGTCCGCGTGGACCACCGCGACCAGGCCGATCCCCTTGTCGGTCGCCGCCAGCGACTTCCCCTGGCGCACCACGTACTCGCGGCGCAGGAGCGTCTCGATCGTCTGCGCGCGCGTCGCCGGCGTGCCGAGCCCGAGATCCTTCATCGCGTCGGAGAGCTCCTTCTCGTCGAGCGTGCGCCCCGCCGTCTCCATCGCCGTCAGCAGGGTCGCCTCCGTGAAGCGCTGCGGCGGCCGCGTCTTCTTGGGGACCGCCTCGGCGTCGAGCACGTGCTGCGCCTGCCCGCGCGCGAGCCCGGGGGGCAGGGCCTGATCGGCGAGGTCCGCGCCGCCGTCGCCGTCGCTCGCGCCTTCGGTGCCGTGCTCGCCGTCGCCGCCGCGCGCCGGCTTCGCCTTCGACGTCGGCCTCCTCGGCGGCGACGCCTTGGGCGCCTTCTTGCCGCCGCCGACGTCGAGCGCCTTCCACCCTACGCGCTCGACCGCGGTGCCGCGGCTCAGGTAGCGATCGACCAACGGCTTCTCGTCTCGAGCGGCGTCTCGAGCGGCGTCTCGAGCGGCGTCTCGCGCGGTGATCGCGGTGACCACGTTCGTGACCGCCCAGACGTGCTCCTCGTGCCAGGCCTGCAAGAGCCGGCGGCACACCATGTCGTAGATCTTGCGCTCCGGCTCGCCGAGCGAGGCCAGGTTCGCGCGCGTCGGCGTGGGGATGATCGCGTGGTGATCGCTCACCTTCGCGTCGTCGACGAAGCGACGCCCCAGCGGCTTGGTGCCGGTCCCGGGGGCGAGCAGCCCGGCGTAGGCGCCGCCGATCGCCGAGACCACGTCGCCGAGCGTCGCCGCCACGTCGGCCGAGAGGTGCCTGCTGTCGGTGCGCGGGTAGCTCAGGAGCTTGTGCCGCTCGTAGAGCGTCTGCGCGAGATCGAGCGTCTTCTGCGCGCTGAAGCCGTAGAGGCGGTTGGCGTGGCGCTGCAGCTCGGTGAGGTCGTAGAGGAGCGGCGGCGGCATCCGCTTGGTCTCCGCGGTCACCGACTCGATCGCGGCGCTGCCGGTACGCGCGCGGGCGACGATCGCCTCGGCCTCTCTCCCATCGGCCGGCAGGCGGCGGCGCAGGGCGGGATCGCTTCCATCTCGCGCGTCACGCGCGTCTCTCGCGTCCTTCGCGCCGGCGCCGTGCGTCGCGGGGGCGCGGAACCAGACGCCCTCGTACGAGATCCCGCCCTGCGCGGCCTGTGCGGCCTGCGCGCCCGCACGCGCCGGCTCGAACGTCGCGACCACCTCGAAGTAGTCCTCGGGGACGAACGCGCGGATGGCGTTCTCGCGATCGACCAGCATCGCCAGCGTCGGCGTCTGCACGCGGCCGACCGAGATCTCCTGATCGAGCGTGAGGCCGTAGGCGCGCGAGAGGTTCATGCCGACGAGCCAGTCGGCGCGGCTGCGCCCCCGCGCGGCGTCGGCGAGGCCGTCGTAGGCCGCGGCGCTCTTCAGGCGGGCGAAGCCGTCGCGGATGGCGTCGGGGGTGAGCGACGAGATCCAGAGCCGCTGCACCGGCTTCTTGCTGCCGGCGGCCTCGTAGATGTAGCGGAAGATCAGCTCGCCCTCGCGCCCGGCGTCGGTCGCGCACACCACGCGCTCGACCGCGCGGTCCTTCAGGATCCGCTTCACGACCGCGAACTGCGCCTTGGTCGCCGGCACCACCACGAGCGGGAAGTCCGCCGGGAGCATCGGCAGCGTCGCGAGGCTCCAGCGCTTCCACGCGGGCTCGATCTCGTGCGGCTGCGCGAGCGCGACGAGGTGGCCGATGGCCCAGGTGACCACGTAGCCGTTCCCTTCGAAGTAGCCGTCGGCGCGCTTGGTCGCGCCGAGCACCGACGCGAGGTCGCGGGCGACGGAGGGCTTTTCGGCGACGACGGCGACGGTCATGGCGGGGCGCTCGGCGGGGCCGCGCGGCGCGGAGG
>CAIXWQ010000664.1 GCA_903923175.1 uncultured delta proteobacterium
CCGTGTGCGGCGAGATCGCCGCCGATCCGCGCGGCGCGCGCGTGATGGTGGGGCTCGGCGCGGACGCGCTGAGCGTCGCGCCGGCGCGGTTGCCGGCCGTGCGCAACGCGCTGCGCGACGCGACCCTCGACGACTGCCGCGCGGCGGCCCACGCGCTCCTGGGCGCTCCGGTGAAAGAACGATGAAGAAGATCCTCGTCGCCTGCGGCACCGCCATCGCGACCTCCACCGTCGTCGCGAAGAAGCTCGAAGAGAAGCTCCGGGCCAAGGGGCTCGAGGTGAAGATCGACCAGTGCAAGGCGTCGGAGGTCTCCGCGCGCGTGCACGGCTACGATCTCGTCGTCTCGACCACCGAGGTCGACGACACGCGCGGCAAGCCGCTGGTGCGCACGCTGTCGTTCCTGACCGGCATCGGCATCGACGCGGACGTCGAGAAGATCGCGCGCCTGCTCGCCAAGTGATCGCGCTGGTGGGGGCGCTTCGCCGATGAGCCGCCACCGCTACACGGGCGCGCGCTGGCTCACCGCGATCGCGCTGCGGGACGTGGTGCTGCTGGCGGCGCTCGGGCTCGCGCTCGGATCGCGCACGCACGGCACGCTGGGGCTGCTGCTCGGCGTCGCCATCCCGGTGGTGCTCGCCTGGGGCCTGCTGACGCTCCACTACCCGAGCACGGTCGAGCTCGACGACGAGGGGATCACCTTCCGCGCCTACGGCCGCGCGCACACGTTCGCGTGGCGCTCGATCGAGCGCGTGCGCGTGCGCCGCTTCCTCGTGAAGGACCGCGTGCTGGTGCTCCTCTCGCCATCGCCGCCCTGGCGCGGACGCTACTGGCTCCTCGACTCGATCGACGGGTTCGACGAGCTCGTCCGCGCGCTCGAGGCGCGCGCCGCGCGCTGAGAGACTGTGGAACAGTCTCTCCGGTGGGGTGGGCCCCCGGCGGATTCACTCCGACGGGGCGGGGCGGTGCTGACCGCCCCGCTGGGTAGTGAAGCGCGCGGGACTCATTCCCGCGCGCTGAGGAGCGCGGATCGGCGCGGGCGCCAGCGCGCACCGCGCGCTATCCTCTCGCCGACGATGTCGACGGCCGCTTCCCAGCACTGCGCGCGCTGCAACGCGCAGGCGCCGCGCGTGCGGACCTCGGCGACGCTCGCCGCCGAGGGTTGGCGGCTCGAGCCGTACGACGACGAGCACGGCGCGCCGCGCTTCCGCTGGCTCTGCGCGAAGTGCATCGAGGCGACGACCGGCGTCGCGCCGCTGCGGCGACCGCACTCGTAGCCGCGAGGGCGCGGTCACTCGGACCGCACTCGGACCGCGCTCAGACCGAGAGTCGCAGCGCCGCGAGGGTCGGCCCGACCGCCGCCCCCTCCCACACGATCGCCTGCAGCGCGTCGAGCAGCGGGATCTGCTCGGCGATCAGGCCGCGCTCGCGGGCGAAGCGGTGCGCCGACTGGATCGCCGCGTACCCCTCGGTGAGCTCGCCGGCCGCGAGCATCTCGGCGGCGACCTCGCGCGCCGGGCGCCCCTGGCCGATCCGCTCGCCGAACGCGCGGTTGCGCCCGCCGGCCGCGGTGACGTGCAGATCGCCGACCCCCGGCGCGCCGTGCACCGTCTCGGCGCGGCCCCCCGCGGCGAGCGCGATCGCGCGCATCTCCACGATGGCCTGCGTGAAGCACGCCGCCCGCGCGTTGTGCGCGTCGCGGCCGACGAAGCCGTCCCAGATGCCGATCCCGGTCGCGTAGGCGTTCTTCAGCGCCGAGCAGATCTCGGCGCCGGCGAGGTCGTCCGTGACGCCGACCTGCAGGTGATCGCCGCCGAGCGCGTCGGCGCAGAACCGCGCGTCGGCCCCGGCGAACGTCATCCAGGTCAGCACGCGGCGGGCGATCTCGATCGCCTTCGCCGGCCCGGCCGCGTGGACGAAGCGCACCGGGCGCCCGACGGCCTCCTGCACGACGAGATCGATGCGATCCATCCCGCCCGCGCGCCCCGCGGGCGAAGGGAGGAAACCCTTGGTGACGGAGAGCACGGGCACGTCGGGCAGGAACGGCGCGGCCTTGGTCATCACCGGCACCGCGCCGTCGGAATTCACCGCCTGCACGACGAGCTCCGCGCCCTCGAGCGCCTCGGCGAGGCGAGGCGCGCGCATGAGCTGCAGATCGGTCAACGTGAGCTTCAGCCGCGGGTGCTTCTCGCCGCGCTCGGCGGGGGCGAGCAGGTCGTCGTCGAGCCAGGTGCCCCACAGGCGCACCTCGTGGCCGCGCATCGCCGCGACCTTCGCCATCGCGCTGCCCATGTATCCCGCGCCGAGGACGGTGACTCGCATGGGGGGCTCGTAGCAAAGCGGCGGCGGGGGGGCGAAATCGCGTGGTCGCGCACCACTCCGCGGGCGGGCGAGACCGCTCGATGCGCGACGCGTCCACCACCGGCGCGCGCATCGCGAGCTCCCTCGAGCGGGACGCCTCCCAACAGGTGCCGCCGACGCGCCTGCGTCGACGCGCTCCTCACCCCGCGTCGATCAACGCAGCCACGCCTTCGAGCGACGGCAGCACCGCGGTCGCCAGCGCGTCGAGCTCCGCGCTCGCGTGCGTCGGCACCGCGATCACGCGCGCCCCCGCCGCGACCGCGGCCTTCGTCCCCGCGAGCGAGTCCTCGAGCACCACGCACGCCTCGATCGGCACCTGCAGCAGCTCCGCCGCGCCGAGGAACACGTCCGGCCACGGCTTCGCGCGCGCGACCTCTTGCCCGGAGATCACGGCCGCGAAGCTCGCGCGGATCCCCTTGGCCGCGAGCACCGCCTCGATCAGCCGCCGCGGCGACGACGACGCGACCGCCATCGGCAGGCCGCGCGCGCGCCCCCACGCGATCGTCTCGCGCGCACCCGGCAGCAGGCGCATCCCGTCGGCGCGCGCGATCATGCCGTCGACGATCCGCTCGGTGTCGCGCGCGACGTCGACCTCGATGCCGAACAGCTCGCGCATCATGCGCAGCGTGTTCGGGGTGCCCTGCCCCATGCCTCGCAGCGCCAGCTCGTGCGTCCAGACGTGGCCGTGCCCCGCGAGGAAGCCCCCTTCGACCTCGAACCAGATCGGCTCCGAGTCGACGAGCAGGCCGTCGAGATCGAACACCAACGCGCGGACGGGCGGAGTCGCGAAGCTTCGAGTCATCGGGGCGCGGATGTAGCGCCGATCGCGCGATCGCGCACGCGCTGAGCGCGTCAGGCGGCGGGCGCGAAGCCGAGAATCTCCCCGAGCGCGCGCAGCAGCGCGTCGAGATCCGCCTCCTCGACGTACCCCTGCACGCTCGCCCGCACGAACACCGCGCCGCGGTGCGTGGTGACCGGCACCTCGATCCGGTAGCGCTCGAACAGCGTGCTCCGCAGCGCCTCGGGATCGCGCACGGGCACCGGCAGGATGACCATCTGCGCGAAGTCGTCGTCGCGCGCAGGAGGCGCGACGCCCGCGAGCGCGCACCAGCGGTGGAGCGTCCGGAGCGCGAGCGCGTGGCAGCCTCGGCGCACATCGTCCCAGCCGTGCGCGCGCTGGAAGGCGAGCGCGGCGGGGATGGTCAGGTAGGCCGACAGATCGCGCGTCCCCTGCCACTGCAGCCTGCGCTCGAGGGTCGTGCTCCCGGTGTAGGCGTCGAAGCCGGCGTGGCCGGCGATCTCCGCGCAGTAGCCCCAGCTCACCACCGGCGCGTCGAGCATCGCGTGGTGCTCGGGCCGCGCGTGCAGGAACGCGGCGCCCTTCGGCGCGCACAGCCACTTGTGGCAGTTGCCGGTGTAGAAGTCGGCGCCGAGCGCGGCGAGATCGAGCGGGATCTGCCCGGGCGCGTGCGCGCCGTCGACGAGCACGAGGATACCGGCCGCGCGCGCGCGCCGCACGAGCTCCGCGAGCGGGAACACGAGCGCGGTGGTCGACGTGACATGGCTGACGAACAGCACCTTCGTGCGCGGCCCGGCCTTCGCCAGCACCTGCTCGACGAACCGCTCGGACTCGAACGGCAGCGGCACCTCGGCGCGCACCACGCGCGCGCCGGTCTTCCGGCAGACGAAATCCCACGTCGCGTCGCACGCGCCGTACTCGTGGTCGGTCGTGAGGATCTCGTCGCCCGCCGAGAGCGGCAGCGAGCGCGCCACCGCGTTGACCGCGTAGGTCGCGTTCGGCACGAGCACGAGCTCGCTGGCGGGCGCGCCGAGGTAGGCCCCGAGCTGCGCGCGCACGTCCGCGAGCAGCTCCGCCGAGCGACGCGCCAGCAGCTCGACGGGGTTTCGCTCGGTCTCGCGCTGCCACGCCTGATACGCGGCGAGCACCTCGGCAGGGCAGGCGCCGAACGAGCCGTGGTTGAGGAAGACGACCGACGGATCGAGGAGGAACAGGTCGCGGAGCGGCATTGCGCGTCCGAGCCTACACGCCGCGAAACTACTCGGCCGCCGCGACGATCGAGCGGCGCGAGGAGCGGACCTCGAAGTTCTCGACGACGTCTCCGTCGAGCGTCGCGACCAGCGCCGCGGGCCGGAAGCAGCGCGGTCCCTCCGCGGGCGCGAAGGCGACGTAGAACGCGCCGATGCCGCGGGCCAGCTGATCCGACCAGCGCACGAGCTCCTCGACGTCGCCGCGCAGGCCGGACGCGCGGCCGGGGAGCGCGCGCACGAGGCACTCGGTGTCGAGCTGGAGCACGCGCGAGTCGTGGTGCTCCGGCGGCTCGATCTCGACGAAGACCGCGCCACGCCCGCGGGCGTCGCTCGCGAGGATCGCGCTGCGTCGAGGCCGTCGGTACCCCTCGCGCATCGCCTCCTGCAGCGCCGACACGATGCAGCCGCTCATGTCGAGCGGCAGATCGACCCGGAAGGGGCACGGCACGACGAAGAAGGCGCGGGACTCCCAGCGCTCGATGCGGACCTCTCGGCGGGACGCGTGCAGCTCGCTCATCGCCCCTCGTCGATGGAGGATCTCCACGCCAGCGGACAACTTCTCGCCCGGCGCTACGGCGTGCGCGCGGGAGACGCTCTCGCGGTGGAAGCGCGGGCGCGTGGCCTGCCCCGACCGCGTGGCGCCGGGCTCGTCGCGTCGACTCGGAGGCGTGTCCGAGCACGGCGCCGATGTGGGCTTCGCGACGCCATCGATCTGTCCGCTTCAAAAAGGTACACCTGCGGAGCCCTCTTCCCGCGCCGTCCGCCCCTCCGCGAGGTCCCCTCGATGCGTCTTCGACGTCCGCTCCGCGACGCCAGCCTTCTCTGCGCTCTCACGCTCGGCCTCTCTCTCTGGACGTTGGGCTGCGGAAGCAGCGGCGGCGGCACCGGCGGCAACGATCTCGACTCCTCTCCCGCGCCCGACGGCGACGACGCGGAGGTCTCCGCGGTCTGCGGCAACGGCGCGCTCGACCCCGGCGAGGACTGCGACGACGGCAACGCCACCGACGGCGACGGCTGCTCCAAGGCCTGCACCGTCGAGACCGGCTACACCTGCCCGCAGGCCGGCCAGCCCTGCTTCCAGGTCCCCAACGCCAAGTGCGGCGACGGCCACCTCGACCCCGGCGAGGACTGCGACGACGGCAACACCACCGACGGCGACGGCTGCTCGAAGTCCTGCACCCAGGAGCCCGGCTTCACCTGCGCCGCGCCCGGCGCCGCCTGCGTGAAGGACGCCTACTGCGGCGACGGCACCGTCCAGGGCTCCGAGGTCTGCGACGACGGCAACACCACGCCCGGCGACGGCTGCTCCGGCACCTGCCACCTCGAGCCCAACTACGTCTGCGCCACCCCCACGCCGCCCCCCTCGCCCGTCCACCAGGTCTGCACCTCCACCATCGTCTGCGGCGACGGCAAGGTCACCGGTGACGAGGCCTGCGACGACTCCAACACCACCGCAGGCGACGGCTGCTCCGCAGACTGCAAGCACGTCGAGCCCGGGTTCTCCTGTCCGCGCGCCGCCGACGGCACCGGAGGAGCCTGCGTCGCCGTCCCCGTCCCCAAGTGCGGCGACGCCAAGCTCAACCCCGGCGAGCAGTGCGACGACGGCAACGTCACCGACGGCGACGGCTGCTCGGCCACCTGCGTCGTCGAGCTCGGCTAC
>CAIXWQ010000665.1 GCA_903923175.1 uncultured delta proteobacterium
CCTGCTCGACAAAGAAAGTGTCGAGATTTCTCCTCGCGAACTGCACCTTCCTCTCGTCACGTTGAGGGGTGACGACGCGAGGGGGTACGTCGACCACGAGCTTGTGCGTCCCGGACGAGCGGCAGCTGTACTCGTTGTTGCGTGCGATCGCGCCGGGGCTCCACCCGTGGTTGACGTCGAGCTGCTCGCGAAGAGGCTCCGGGGGCTGGTCTCGGTCGCGTTCTTGGAGACCGAGGAGAGCACCTTCGTCTTTGGCGACACCCTCGCAAAGCACGGATTTGGCACCGACTATCGGTGCTTTCATGGCGGGGTTCACCTTTTCGGTCCGACCGCTCAGCTTCGCGTGGATCATCGCCTCTGGCTGGCTGACACTCTCTGCGAAATCCCCGAAGTCGTTCGCTCGGAACGCCTCGCAGGGCTGATCGCCCGGCGCCTGGGCCTCCGAACGATTCCCGCCGGGTTCTTCAATCTCATCGAGGAGTACGACCGAAGGGAGAAGCGGCTTCTCGCGGAGCGACTCGTACGCCGCTCCCCGTCGAGCCCTCCGCAGGCCGATCTGCCTGTCACGACGGCCTTCCTCGCGCAGCTGCAAACCGAAGCCAGCCAGCTTCGCCTTGAGCTTCAGGCCACGATGGCGCGAGAACGCGAGTACGCCGACGCCTGGAGCCTTGCGGACGATGAGCGGAGGGCAGCGGAGCAAGCCCGCGACGACGCCGACGCCCGTCTGGAGCAGGAGCGCGCAATAGCAGCAGATCTGCGTGGCCTGATTGCGAAGTCTAAGTCTGAAGTACGCACTGGGCTGACCCCGGAACTTCAGCTGGCGATGGGCAATCTTCTTGGTGGTGAACAGACGCCTGAGGACTGTCTGCGGCTTCTCGCACTCATGCACCCGGACCGCATTGTTGTTCTCGATAGCGCGCTCAGTTCGGCCCGGAAGTCACGAGGCTTCAAGTACACGGAGAAACTGGGCGAGCTGCTGAAGAGGCTAGCAACCGGCTACATCGATGCCCTCGCGGCGGGCAAGGGCGATGCGTTCGCCGCCGCTGTCTTGGGCGACTCATTCGCGGCGAAGGAGTCGACCTCCACGATGGCGAGCCAGCGCGCACGCGAAGAGCGGACCTTCCACCACGACGGGCGGGCGATCGTCATGTGGCCCCACCTCAAGATCGGCGTGAAGGAGTCGACGGCAGAGACGATCCGCGTTCACTTCGAGTGGCTCGCCGCCGACAAGAAGATCGTCGTTGGGTGGTGTGGCGAGCACCGCTTCCGAGTCGGCTGACGGTCGCGCAGGCCGCACCGCTCATCGGAATGTACGGCTGCCAACGTTGATCCCTGCCCTGGTCGGCCGGTAGTCCGGCCTGCCATGCACGCCACCGCCACCGCACACGCGTCACGTACGCGTCCGACCGACCCTGAACGGTCGCAGCCCCCAGCCGCCGACCAAAGCCCCGACACGGGGCAGCAGGCGTGCCCAAGGTGCGGCGGGGCGGTTCGGTCGAAGAAGCCGGCGGTCTACTGCAGTGGGGCGTGTCGGGCCGCCGCCCACCGCGCCCGCCGGGACGCGGAACTCCGGGGACGCTTTGAGCGGGCCGAGGATGCCGCCCACGCGCTGATCGAGAGCCTGGCGGTGCTGCGGGGCGTGTCGGCCGACGAGGGGGAGCCGTGACCGGCCCCGATCACGATGATGCCGGCGACGACGACGAGCTGCCGGCCCTCACCGCGGACGTGATCGACGACGACGAACTACTGGCCGTCGCCGTGGACGCCTTCATCGCCGCGAACCCGCTGGCCTGCGAGCGGCAGGCGGAGATCGACTTCCGGCACGAGGCGCTCCGCCTACTTCCTCATGACACGGATGGCATGACCTGGGGCTACTTCGTGCAGCTCGACGAGCTGGTGAACGAGAGGTGGGCCGATCTCGCGCTCGATCTCGTTCGGTACGGATACGCCGCCGGGAAGTCGCAGACGGGGGTCGCGCCGTGAAGCCCCG
>CAIXWQ010000666.1 GCA_903923175.1 uncultured delta proteobacterium
GATCTCGACGACCAGCCGCTGCCGAAGCGTGCGCGGATCGAGGGCGCCGCGCGCGTCGCTCATGCGCGGCGGCCCGCGCCGCCCGCGCCGCCTGCGCCACCCGCGCCGCCTGCGATCGCGGGGACGATCGACAGCTGATCGCCGTCCTTGAGCGCCGTCTTCAGCCCGTCGAGGAAGCGGATGTCCTCGTCGCCGACGTAGACGTTGATGAACTTGCGCACCCCCTTCTCGTCGAGGAGGCGCTCCTTGACGCCGGGGTGCTTGCGCTCGAGCTCCGCGATCGCGTCGCCGACGGTCGCGGGGTTCTCGAGCGCGATCTCTTCGCTGCCGCCGGTGAGCGAGCGCAGGGGGGTCGGGATGCGGGCGATGACGGGCATGGGGCTCGGTTCCTCTTCTCGATTCGAACGCGCGCCTTGGTTGGAGCGCGCCGAGGCGGGGAACGTTACAGGAAATCATGTCCGTTTTCACGGACACGTCTCGGCCACGCCCGCGCTCGGCCGCCCCCCCTCGGCCCCTGCAATCAGCTCGCGTCAGCTCGCGGGGGCCGGCTCGAACAGGCCGAGCGCCGCGCCCTGATCATCGAGGATGACCGCGATGCGGCCGACGTTCGGGATCGCCATCGCCGGCATCATGAGCGTGCCGCCGAGCTGCACGGCCTTCTCCGCGGCCGGCTCGATCTTGGCGACGACGACGTAGGTCAGCCAGTTGGGCGGCACCGGGCCGCGCGTCGGCTGGATGTCGGCGATCTGGTTCGCCATCCCCTCGCCGACCGCGAAGGTCGCCATGCCGGCGCCGGTCGACGCGGTCCAGGGCATGACGCTGGTCCAGAACGTCTTCGCGCGATCGACGTCGGCGGTGGTGAGCGACTCCCAGCAGAACTCGCCCGGCGCGGGGCGGCCGATCGGCGGCGTCATGCCCGCGCCGCGAGGGCTCGGGCGCATCGCCGAGATCGCTGCGCCGTCGAAGCCGACCACGGTCGCCATGCGGCCGATCCCCTCGACGTCGATCGGGCCCCACGGCACCTGGCCGCCGCCGCTCTTGGCAGCGGCGATCGAGGCGTCGACGTCGGGCACCGCGACGTAGCTCGTCCAGCAGGCCGGGATGGCCTCCATGCCGGGCGGCTGCTTCATGATCCCGCCGATCTCCTTGCCGTCACGCTCGATCAGCCGATAGCTGCCGGCCGGGCCCATCTCGACGTCCTTGAACGTCCAGCCGAAGAGCGCGCCGTAGAAGGCCTTCGCCTTGTCGGCGTCCTTGGTCAGCGTCTCGCGCCAGATCACGCGCCCCATCCAGTAGTGCTCGTTCGACATGTTGCCCTCCACCCGGTTGGAAGCGGCGAGCCTCGCACGGATCCACGCCTGGTCGATCGCGCGGGCGCGCCCCGCTCGCTCGGCGCCCTCGCGACTCCGACGCCTCCCGCGCCTCCCGCTTCGCCGGACGCGCCGGGTTCGCTGCGCGTGGCGGCTCCGACCGGCTCGGCGCTCGCGCTCGACGGCCTCGGAGGTCGTCGGTTCGTCGATCGGGCGCGGGTGATGGCGACGGAAATTCCTTCGTTGTACGAGTGACGCGGTGCATGAGATGCGTTTGACGCAAAAAATGCGCGTACGGTGTCTCTCGAGGTCCCCATGCACATCGTCTTCACCGTTTTCGCCGTCACGACCGTCTGCGCCTTCTGGCTGATCGGCATGGCGAACTACCTGACGATCGCGCGTGTCGCCGGCCTCCGCTTCCCGGGCGGGCTCTATCCGGTGCGCGTCTACCAGCACGCGGTCGGCAAGATGCGCGGCTCGCGCGAGACGCGGATGATGCTCATCGGCTTCGGCGGCGCGCTCGTCGCGGCGGCCTGCGTCGGCTCGGTGCTCGCGGTCGTCCGCGGCGCCTGAGGCCTTCGCGCGCGCCACTCACGCGCGTCACTCACGCGCGTCACTCGTCGCTCACTCGTCGCCGCAGCTCGGGGGCGCGTAGCGCGCGCCGTCGATGCGCGTGATGCTCCGCGCGACGCCGCACAGCGGGCAGCCGGGGCGGCGCGCGACCTCGTGCGTGCGCAGCGTGTCCGCGAGCCCGTCGAAGCGCACGAGCGTACCGTGCCCCGCGTCCGGGTGGCCGAGGCCGGGGGCGTCGAGCACGCGCAACGCGAGCTGCGCCTGCACGCCGCCGACGACGCCGCAGACGGGGCCCACGACCCCCGAGACGTCGCAGCTCGCCTGCCCGCCGGAGGGGATGTCCTCGAAGAGGCAGCGATAGCAGGGGCCGCCGAACGGACCGACGGAGAGCGCGGTGCCGATCCAGCGGATCGACGCCCCCACGACGAGCGGCGTCTGCTGCAGGAAGGCGGCGTCGGTCGCCAGGAACTTCACCGCGAACTGATCGCTGCACTCGACGATCACGTCGGCGCCGACGAGCACGTCGACGGTGTCGGGCCGCAGCCGCGTCTTGCGCAGGTCGAGGCGTAGCCCGGGCGCCTCGCGAAGGAGCGCGTCGGCCGCGGCGTCGAGCTTGTGGCGCCCGACGTCGGCCTCCCCGAAGAGGATCTGGCGGTGCAGGTTGCTGCCGTCGACTCGATCGTCGTCGACGAGGCGCAGCGTGCCGACGCCCGCGCGCGCGAGCGCGAGCGCGGCGGGGCAGCCGAGGCCTCCGAGGCCCACGACGACGACGACGGCATCTCTTCGGGCGAGCGTCACGTCAGGCCTCCGTCTCGGCGGCGAGGTGCTTGAAGTGCTCGGAGAGCGAGAAGTAGCGCTCGCCGGTGTCGCACAGCACGGTGACCACGTGTCCGTCCGGGCCGACCTCGCGCGCCACCTGCGCGGCCACGAACGCCGCGGCGCCCGAGGAGATGCCGACCATCAGGCCGTCGCGCCGCGCGAGCGCGCGCATCGTGCGCCAAGCGTCGTCGTCGTCGACCGTGCGCACCTCGTCGACGACCGAGCGATCGAAGACCGACGGCACGAAGCCCGCGCCGATCCCCTGGATCTTGGTGGGGCCGCGCTCGCCGCGCGAGATCGTCGCGCAGCGCTCGGGCTCGACGGCGACGACGCGGCGGCAGGTGAAGCCGGTCGACTCGCGCAGCGCGCGCCCGACGCCGGTGACCGTGCCGCCCGTGCCGACCACGGCGACGAACGCGTCGATGCGATCGACGCCGCGCGTGCCGAGGGCCTCGACGAGCTCGCGCGCCGTGGTGATCGCGTGGACCTCGGGGTTGGCCGGGTTGTCGAACTGGTGCGGCACGTAGCTGCCGGGCGTGCGCGCGGCGAGCTCCTGCGCGGCGTCGATCGCCCCCTGCATCTGCCCGTCGGCCGGCGTGAGCACGACCTCGGCGCCGAACGCCTCGAGCAGCTGGCGGCGCTCGAGCGACATCGACGCGGGCATCGTGAGCACGCAGCGGTACTTCTTCACCGCGCAGGCCATCGCGAGCGCGATGCCCGTGTTGCCGCTGGTCGGCTCGACGATGGTGCCGCCCGGCCGCAGCGCGCCCGACGCCTCGGCGCGCTCGAGCATGGCGAGGGCGATGCGATCCTTCACCGAGCCGGCCGGCTCGAGCTGCTCGCACTTGCCCCAGATCGTCGCGCGCGCGGGGCGCTCCGTCGCCTCGCCGTCGAAGCGCGAGAGGCGCACCAGCGGCGTGTCGCCGACCAGCTCCAGCATCGAGTCGTAGACGCGTCGGGCCACGTCCTCCGTTTTAGCGAACGCGTCGGGGGATCGCTAGAACGGCAGCGAGCCCTGCGGCGCGGCCTCGGCCTCGAAGCCGACGAGCTCGGGCCCGAAGCGCGCGAGGCGCCGCGCCATGATCGCCGCGGCCTCGGGGTTCTCGTCGATCAGCACGAAGCCGCGCCCCTGCGTGGCCGCGGCCTCGCCGGTGGTGCCGCTGCCGGCGAAGAAGTCGAGCACGTCGGCGCCCGGATCGGAGTGCACCGCGACGATGCGGTTGAGCACGCCGAGCGGCTTCTGCGTGGGATAGCCGGTCTTCTCGCGGCCATTGGTCGGCACGATCGTGTGCCACCAGACGTCGGTCGGCGTCTTGCCGCGCTCGGCCTTCTCCGCGCCGACCAGCGACGGCGCGAGGTACGGGATGCGATCGATGGCGTCGTAGTGGAACACGTAGTCGTCGGGATCGAGCGCGTACCAGAGGATGGTGTCGTGCTTCTTGGGCCAGCGGTCCTTGGGGCGGCCGCCGTAGTCGTAGGCCCAGACGATCTCGTTCATGAAGCGCTCGCGGCCGAGCAGCCCGTCGAGCGCGACCTTCACGTAGTGCACCTCGCGCGCGTCGAGGTGCACGAAGAGGCTGCCGTTCGGCCGCAGGCAGCGCAGCGAGGCCTCGAGGCGCGGCAGCAGGAAGCCGACGAAGTCGTCGAAGCGATCGGCGTAGCTGCCGCTCTCGACGCGCTCGGTGCGGTACGTCCTGCCGCCGAAGCCGACGCGCGTGGCGGTCTCGTCGGCGACGGCGCGCACCCGCTCGCGCGCCTGCGGCTTGCCGGTGTTGAAGGGGGGGTCGACGTAGATCAGCTGCGCGAAGGCGTCGGGGAGCGTCGCGAGCGCGCGCAGGTTCTCCGAGAGGATGATCCGGCGCTCGGTCACTTCTGCTTTTCCCACGTGTCCATCGCGGCCTGCGTCGCCGCGTCGATCGTCGCCGGCTCGCGCCCCGGGCCGGCCTTGCGCGCGGCGAGCCAGCGCTGCCGCGCCTCGACCGCGAGCCCCCACGCCGCGAGGTACTCGAACGGGCGCTTGGCGCGCAGGTCGTCGTCGCTGGTGGTCGCGCGCAGCGTGGGCGATTTCCCCCAGATCCCGACGAGGCGGACCTCGCCCCAGGTGAGCTGGTAGATGCGGCCGTCGTCGGAGAGCCGCGCGAGATCGCGCGAGAGCTCGTCGTCGATCGCGAGCGCGGCGAGATCGCGTCCGGCGAGGTCGTCGATCGAGGCGCCGAAGGACGCGACCACCGTGGCGGCGACGTCGGTCGGATCGGTCTGCGCGGTCACGATGCGGCCGGCCGCGTGGTGGTCGGGGAAGCGGATCAGCAGCGGCACGGCGAGCGGCTCCTCGCCGTCCTCGATCGAGGTGCCAGGCGGCAGCGGCGGCGGACCGGGCGGCGGTCGGTTCGACGCGGCGACCTTGGGCGCGGGCTTCGGCGCGCCGGGGGCAGGCTTCTCGGGGGCCTTGCTCGCGTGCGGGATGTAGAGCGGGACGTCGCTGGTCACGATGACCGTCAGCTGCTCGAGCGCGCCGGTCGCGCGCAGCCCCTCGAGGAACGCGTCGAGGCGCTTGTCCTCCGCGGCGATGGCCACGTCCTGCAGCGCGAGCAGCCGGGTGCGATCGGCGTCGGTCGGGTGGTAGAGCCCGCGGCGCGCTTTTGCGAGCAGCGACACCACGTGCTTCGGATCCGCCGGGCCGGTGTACGCCTCGGGCGGCAGCGTCTTGAGCACGTCGCTCGGCACGTCCCACGGCGGGTGCGCGCCGCGCGCGTGGCCGATCACGAAGAGCTTGGCCGCCGGGTGCGCCGCGAGGAACTTCTCGAGCTCGTCGAACGCGGCCGGCGGGCCGTCGAGCGGCGAGCGCGCCGCGTAGTGCTGGAAATCGTGCTTGAAGCCGAACGCCGGCCCGGTCGTCGGCGCCTCGGTGAACATCGCGGTCTCGACGCCGAAGGGCTGGAGCCGCTGCGCGATCATCGGCGTGCGCGGCGACAGGCGCGCGGCCGGATCCTCCAGCGCGTGCACCGGGACCGGCAGCCCGGTGACCAGCGACGCGACGCTCGCGCCCGCCAGCGGCGACGGCGCGTGGTGCCCGCGGAACACGACCCCCTCGTGCGCGAGCTTGGCGAGCCCCGGCAGCTCGAGGTGCGCGTTGGTCAGCCCCGCCATCACCACCACGACGACGCCGCGCGGCCTCGGCAGCTTGGTCTCGTCGACCTTCGGCGGCGGCGCGGTGCGCACCACGCGCGGCTCGGCGATCGCCACGCGACCCTGCCGCGGCGCGCGCGTGACGGCGATCTCGACTACCGCGAGCTGGCCGTGCTCGCCGCCGACCGACAGCGGCGCATGCACCCCGACCCACCCCTTCGACGACGCGACCTCGCGCGCCAGCACGCGCGGCGTCTCCGACGACGACGAGCGCTCGCGCAGCTCGACCTCGCCGTCGCCCTCGCCGACCACGCCGATGTCGGCCATCAGCTGCGCACCCTGCGGGATCCAGGCGATGCAGCGCACGACCGACGGCGCCCGCAGCGTCAGCGCCTTGCGCGGCGCGCCCGAGAGCGAGACCTGGCCCACCACGTCCTTGCGCGTGGGGGCCGCGTACGACGAGGCGTCGTCGTCGCCCACGCCGAGCCGCACCCAGTCGAGCTCGGCGAGCGGCTCCTCCTTCTTCGTGGAGCCGAGCCAGCGCAGCTGCACGACGTGCAGGCCGGGCGACAGCACGATCGAGCTGCTGCCGGCGGTGGCGACCTTGTCCTCGGTCGTCGAGAAGACGAGCGGGCCGACGACCTTGCCGTCGACGCTGACGATGGCCTTCTTGGCGGCGCGCGCGCGGCCGCGCGCGGAGACCACCACCGCGCCGCCGACGTCGAGCGGCATCGTGAACGTGGTGAGCTTGTCGAGCACGCGCCCGAAGGTCGCGCCGTCGCGCTCGAACGCGGGGAGATCGCCGTCGGGCTTGCCCGGCGTGGCCCAGTTCGTCTCGCGCGTGCCGACGTCGACGAGCGCGCCGCGGTGCTCCACGCGACAGCGCGGCGAGTCCTCCATCAGGTCGAGCGCGACGACGTCCGGGCTCGTCGGCGGCAGGGGCGGCGGGCGCGCGTCGACCCCCGCGTCGGTGGGCTCCGTCGGCTTCGCGTGTCGGCGGCAGCCGCTCGCGAGGATCGCGGCGGCGAGGAGCCAGCGGCGCGCGTTCACGAGGCGCTCGGCGCGGTTGCCGCGGGTTTCTCGGGGCGGGCGTCGCGCCCCTGGTTCACCAGCAGGAAGCCGAGCGCGAGGATCGCGACGAGCGCGGCCGCGAGCCACCACATCACGTTGTCGTTGGGCGCTTCGGGGGCTTCGGGCGTGTCGTCGCGCGCGTCTTCGCCTGCGTTCTCGGCGTCGCGCTCGCCTTTCGGCTTCGCGAGCGTCGCGCCGGGCGGAGGCGTGCGCGCCCCGCTCGGCCGCAGCGAGTCGGGCGGGCCGTCGTCGCCGTGCTGCGAGAGCTCCGAGCGCTCCGAGCCAGGCCGCGCGTCGGGCGCGCGCTGCGTCGGCGCCAGCACCTCCGGGTCGGCGGCGCGCAGCTTCCGCGCGGAGGGCGACTCGCGCATCGTGGCCGGCGGCGCCTCGCTCTTCGCGGCGCGCTTGGGCGCGGGCTCCGGCCGCGGCTCGGTCGACGCGATGGCCGAGATCGCCGGGATCGCCGAGCTCGCCGAGATCACCGGGACCGTCGAGACCAGCGGGTGCTCGGCCTCGCCTTCGCTCCCGGCAGCCGCGAGCGCGCCCGCGCCGACGCCGAGCAGCGTCGCGCCGCCGACGCCGTGGAGCGTGGCCTTGTGCGGCGAGGACTTCGGCGCGAGGACGATCGGCGTCGGCGTCGCCGAGAGCGTCTTGGCGAACACCATCCGCTCGGCCGGCGAGGTGGGGAGCGGGGGCGGGACGATCGCCGGCACCGGCTCGACGCGCGTGCCGAAGGGCTGCGTGTCGACGTTCGGCTCGGGCGCCGCGCGACTCGCGGTCGCGCTCGTCACGCTCGCGTCGCCCGCCGCGCTCGCCACGCCCGACGGCACCGAGGGCAGCGTCGCCGTCGGGACGTCGACGCGGCGGGTCGGCTCGGTCTCCGTCGCGGTCGGGGTCTCGCTCGGCGCCGGGCGCCCGGCTTGCGAGCTCGCGTCCGCGGGCTGAACGCCCGCCTCCGTGAGCTGCGCCGCCGGGATGGAGCGCATCGTCGGCATCTCGCGCCGCGGCTTGCGCGCGTTCGCCTCGGCCGCCGCGGGCTCTGGCTCGGGGGCGGCGCGCGGGCGCGGCTCCGACGCCTGCACGGTCGCCGCGTCGAGCTCGGCCCGGCTGGCCGCGATCAGATCGCCCCCGGTGCGACCGCGCACCCGCGTGACGAGCCCTCGGCTCGCGAGGTCGAGGAGCAGATCCTGGAGCGTCGAGGGGGAGTACTCGCCCGAGAGCACGAGCTCGCGCGGCGCGACGCCGGAGGCGATGCGCTCGGCGAGCCGCCGCATCGAGGGGGGGAGGGGCGCGAGGTGCTGCGTGAGGCGCTCGGAGTCGAGGCCGACCTCGACGAGATCGAGCAGCCGCTCGCCCGACACCGCGTCGGTGGCCGCGCGCAGCCTGCGCACGACCGGCGCGAGCTGGGCGCGAAGCTCGCCCTGCGGCAGCCGCGCGGCGCCCGAAGGAGCGGCGTTGCGATCGAGCGGGCGCACGAGGAAGCGCCCGCCGAGCACGCCGAGCAGAGGCGCGAGCGCGGCCTCGCCGTGCACGAAGTCCCCCTCGCCGTCGGTCTGCGTGAGGGCGCGCAGCCCGCCGCCGTCGAGGTCGAGCTCGAAGGCGCTGGTGGCGTCGCGCACGACGACCGTCGCGTCGTGCCGGACGCGATCGACGATGGTGAGCAGCGAGGCGACCGAGAGCCCGTCGAGGCGGCCGCGGATCTCGCCGCCGGCGGCGATGCGGGCCTCGACGCGCACGCGGCCGGCGAGCACCTCGCGGACGCGCGCGAGGATGGTGCTCGCCCCCTCGTCCTTGCGGAGCATCGCCGACGTCTCGGTGCGCAGATCGCGCAGGCGCTTGAGGAGATCCTCCTTCCAGGAGAGCAGGATCACCGGCCGGTCGTGCAGCACGACGTCGCGCTCGAGCGCGTGCACGAGCCCCACGCCGTCGAGCCGGGGCATGAGCACGTCGCTCACGACGACCTCGGGCTCGACCTGCCGCGCGAGCGCGAGCGCCTCGCGGCCGTCGCGCGCTTCGATCACGGTCGCGCCGGCGCCGCGCAGGATGTCGCCGACGTACCAGACGACCTGCGGATCGTCGTCGGCGAGCACGATCTCGCGCCCCTCGAGATCGACCTCGAGCCCGCGCCCCGCGCCCGCGCGCCGCGCCGGGCTGAAGCGCCGCTCGCCGCGCTCGGCCTCCGCGGGCGCCACCGAGATCGGCGTGCGCGAGAGCGGATCGTGGAAGCGCAGCGCGCCCTCGCTGCGCTCCTCGACGACGTCGCGCACGCGGGCGAGCGCGCCCCAGATCGGCCCGAGCACCTCGCCGCCGACGCCGAGATCCACGCGCTGCGCGCGCGCGGCGGGCTCGAGCGCGTCGACCAGGCGCTTGCGCACCTCCTCCGCGATCACGTCGGCGAGCTCGGCGACCGACAGCTCGCCGAGCGACGGCACCGCGTGCGTCGCCGCGCCGGGCTCGCCGAGCAGCTCGCGACAGAGGCGCCGCAGCTGGACGGGGGTCGCCGGCTTGTCGACGACCTTGGTCACGCCGAGCGCGACCAGGCGCTGCCGGCTCGCGTCGCCGTCGAACTTCCCGAGCGCGAGGATCGGGATGGGGCCGCAGAGCGGATCGTCGATGAGCGCCTCGAGCGCTGCGGCCGCGCCCGCGGGATCCACGTCGAGGACGACCAGATCGGGGGCGACGGCGCGCGCGAGCGGGACGATCTCCGAGAGCGCGTCGCTGCGCTCGACCTCGCAGGGGAAGAACGCGGGGTCGTCCTCGACGGAGCGCGCCAGCGGCTCGGGGCCCACCACCAGCACGACGAACGGCGTGACGCGCGCGAGGCGCGGCGGCGGCTCCGGCGCGGGGGGCATCGACGAGAGCCGTCGCGCGCTCGGCGGCGGGATCGACATCGGGGGCGCCGGGGGGCGCATCGAGCGCGCCGAGTCGGGCGCGGGCGCCGCGGGATCTTTCGTCCACGCGAGCTCGGGGATGCGATCGAGCAGCTCGCCGAGCTCGCGCAGCAGCGCGTCGCTCACGCGGCCCTGCGAGGCCTCCTCGTCGATGCGCTCGGTCGCGCCGGTGATCGCGCGCGCGAGGATCTCGAAGTGGAGCAGCCGCGCCCCGACGCCGAGCGCGTGGAGCTTGCGCCGCAGCTCGTTGCGCCCTCGCTCGCGGTCGGGGTTGCCCGCCAGCGCGGTGAGCGAGGCGCGCAGCTCGGTGACCTTCCGGCCGAGCCCGGCGGCGAAGTCGGCCGCGGCGCCCCCGAGGCGCGCGGGGTCGACGGGCGCGGCGGGGCGGGGTGTTTCGGCCATGGTTCGACGCGAAGACCCTCGCACTTCACGATCGCAGCGCCAACCCCCCCCGAATCTCCCGCCCGCTGGCGCTGGGGGGCCCGCTCCGGCGGCCGCTGGCCCCCACCCGCGGCCCGAATCGAGGGGGGGCAATGTTGCGATCTTTCGCTCCTGCCCGCTCCGCGGCTAGCATGCCGTCACGATGAGCCAGGACACCCGGAAAGATCCGCGCGCGAAGGTGCTGAGCCTGAACGTCCGCTACAAGAGCGCGACGGTCGACGAGTTCATCGAGCACCACTCGCACGACATCTCGAAGGGGGGCATCTTCATCAAGACGCCGAGCCCCTTCCCCGCGGGCACGCTGCTCAAGTTCGAGATTCGGATCAAAGAAGATCAGCCGCTGATCGCCGGCGTCGGGCGCGTCGTCTGGAAGCGCGAGCCGCCCCAGGCCGCCAACGAGAAGCCCGCCGGCATGGGCGTGAAATTCATCAAGCTCGACGGCGCCAGCCGCGACCTGATCGACCGCATCGTGGCCGAGCGCCACGGCAGCGGCGAGCCGCCCGCGTTCGAGGAGACGGCCGACGGCGCGCCGCCGAGCGCGCAGGCCGAGCCGCTCGCCGCGCCGAAGGACACCGTCGGCGGCATGGGCGGCGGGAGCTTCTTCCCGACCGGCGCGCCCGCGGAGCTGCCGCCTCCGGGCGAGCGCACCGTCATCAAGCAGGCCGACGAGCTGCTCGCCGACGTGCTCAAGGGGGCCGGCATCGGCGGCGGCGCGGCCGAGATGGCGGCCGAGGTCGCCGCCAAGGCGCCCCCTCCGATCGCGCTCCCGACGCCGCCGGTGGCGGTGGCCGGCAAGGGGCCGATCCCGCAGCGCAAGGCGACCCTCGTCGGCATGCCCGCGGCGGTGCCGGCCGAGCTGCTCAAGGAGGAGCCGAAGTCGGCCCCGCCGCCCGCGAAGCTCGAGGCCGAGGCGCCCAAGTCGCCCGCGCCGCCGCCCGTCGAAGAGCCGAAGCCGGCCGCGAAGGTCGAAGCCGAGAAGCCCGACGAGGCCGAGGTCACCAAGGCCGAGAAGAAGGTCTCCGTCCCGCCGCCCGCTGCGAAGACCGAGAAGGCCGAGAAGTCCGAGAAGGCGAAGGAGGCCGAGAAGCCCGCCGCCTCCAAGTCTGTGCCGCCGAAGGCCGCCGTCGCCAAGCCGCGTGAGAGCGCGCGCCCCGCCGCCGCCGCCGCGCCTGCCGCCGAAGAGAAGAAGGGCGGCGCGATGGGGTGGGTGATCGTGATCCTGCTGCTCGGCGTCGCCGGCGGCGGGATCTGGTTCCTCACCAGGGGCAAAGAGGAGCCGAAGCCGGCCCCTGCGCCCACCAGCGCGCCCGCGCCCGCGCCGAGCCCCTCGGTGTCGGCCTCGGTCTCGGCCACCGTCAGCGCCTCGACCCCGCCCGCCGCGACGACCGCCGAGGCGCCCAGCGCCAGCGCGAGCGCCTCTGCCAGCGCGAGCGCGCCGGCGAGCGCGAGCACGACGGCCGCTCCCCCGGCCACCACGACGGCCGCGCCCCCGGCGACCACGACGGCTGCTCCGCCGCCGCCCGCGACGACGGCGGCGCCCCCGGCGACCACCACGGCCAAGCCGCCGCCCCCGCCGCCCGCGACGACCGCGGCGCCTCCGGCGACGACGAC
>CAIXWQ010000667.1 GCA_903923175.1 uncultured delta proteobacterium
CCCCTTCGCCTTCTTCTTCGTCGCTGCCATCGGACTCTCCGACCGCGCCGAGCGCTTCCGGGTCGTCCGGAATTTCAGCCCCGAGCACGGATGGTCAGATGGTGGGCATCAGCAACTACCGGGTGCGGCTCCGACTCGCGGACGGCACGCGCCCGTACGTCCACCTCGCGCCGTCGCCGCGCTCGCCGCAGGCCGAGAAGCGGGCGCGGAAGAAGGCCGAGGCGTGGATGGAGCGCGTTCGCGCGGAGGGGACCGTGCGCGCGGCGGCGCCGCCGCCCACGGAGACCGAGTCGGCGCGCGCATGGTGGACGCGATACCTCGACCACCGCACGGCGAAGGGCCAGCAGAGCGTGCGCGACGCGCGCGGCCGGCTCGAAAACTGGATCCTTCCGGCGCTCGCCGACACGCCGATGTCGAAGGTCACGCCCGAGGCGCTCGAGAACCTCGTCGCGGTCCTCGACGACGCCGTCGAGCAGGAGCGCATCTCCTGGAAGACGGCGAAGAACATCTGGGGCGAGGTGACCGCGGCGTTCAACCAGGCGTGCCGATCGAAGCGGCGCGACCTGCGTGTGCGCCAGGACAACCCGACGACGAACGTGCCCGGGCCCGACCGCGGGCAGCAGCGGCAGCAGCCGATCCTGTACCCGGACGAGGTCGTCGCGCTGCTGTCGTGCGCGCGCGTGCCGATCCACTGGCGGGTGCTCTACGCCGTGGCGATCTACACCGGTGCGCGCGCCGGCGAGCTCGCGGCGCTCGCCGCGGGCGACGTCGACCTCGCGCACCGGCGGCTGACGATCGCTCGGCAACGCGATCGGCTGACCGGGGAGCTGCGCCTCACCAAGACAAAGCTCACGCGCGCGTTCGACATCGAGGAGGCGCTCTTCCCGCTGATCGCGAAGCTCGTCGCGGCTCGCGCCGAGCGCGGGCTGCTGCGGCTGCCAGCCGACGAGCACCGGGCGACGCTGCTGCGCGGCCACCTCGAGCTGGCCGGCGTCGCGCGCGCGGAGCTGTTCGTGAAGGGGGACCCGACGCGGAGTAGGTTCACGTTCCATGGGCTGCGGCACACGCACCTCACGTGGATGGCCGTGCGCGGCGACGACGCGGTGAAGATCCAGATGCGGGCGGGGCACACCGATTTCAAGATGACGCAGCGCTACATCGAGACGGCGCGGACGCTGGGCGCCGGGTTCGGGCGGGCGTTTCCGGAACTGCCGGCGGAGATGATCGAAGGCGCGCTCGGCGGGCGCGAGGGGCGCGCGCTCAGCACGGGGGAGAGCGCCAAGGTGAAGGAGTGGGCGGCGCGGCACGCCGATCTGCCGCTGCGGGCGCTGCGCGCGCGGGTGATCGCGGAGATGGGGAAGACGGTGGGGCTCTCGACGATCTGGAGGGAGCTGCGGGGGGCTGCAGGTACGGCCGGGGATTGAACCTGCCGGGCAGCGCTTCGAGCGGCGGGTGGGGACCCGCGACCAAGAACGTCATGACTTCTTCCCCCTACGGAACGTCCCCTTCGCCGCGCCCACACCAAGAGGCGTGGTCTCGGCCACGATGCGATCGAAGTCGCTCTCGAAAAGGCGGTCCTGCACGATGCGGTACTTCTCGAACTCGCTCTCGGCGTGCGCCCGAGCGATCTCGGCAGTCACCTTCCCGGCGTCTTTCAGCACCTCGCGATCGGTCGCAGCGAGGAAGCGGTTCAGCCTCGTCTCCCAGTCCTGCATGCTCATGGGGATCTTGCGGAGCGCCATGTCCTCGGCGACCTCGAGGTAGGCGTTGACCAGCCGCGAGAGCTGCGCGAGCTCCGACTCGGTCAGGTAGTTCTTGGCCACGACCACGTCGAACCTCTGGATCTTGCCGTGGGGCGCGTCGGTCCAGGTGTGGAGCCCCATGTGCTCCTTGGTCGCGTCGGCGCGGTCGACGATGACCTCGGCTGCAGTCTGCCCGTGGATGGCCCAGTGCAGCTTGGTCTGCACCGTGGCGAAGAAGCGCTTGGTGGCCTGCGCGGTCACGTCGTAGTCGACCGACGTGGCGTAGAGGTCGGTGATCTTCTGGTAGAATTTGCGCTCAGACAGCCGGATCTCGCGGACGCGCTGGAGCTGCTCCTCAAAGTAGCGATCGCTCAGGACGGAGCCGCCGCGCTTGAGGCGCTCGTCGTCCATCGCGAAGCCCTTGATGGTGAACTCCTCGACGACGCGCGTCGCCCACTTGCGAAACTGCACCGCACGCTCGGAGTTGACTTTGTAGCCGACGGCGATGATGGCCGAGAGGTCGTAGTGCTTGGTGTCGTAGGTCTTGCCGTCGGCGGCAGTTATCCGAAAATTTTGGATAACTGCGTCCTCCTCCAGCTCGCTGTCCGTGAAGATGGTCTTCAGGTGGTAGTTGATGGTCCGCACGTCGACGTCGTAGAGCTGCGCCATCATCTTCTGGCTCAACCACACGTTCTCCTCGGCGTAGACCGCCTCCACGCCGCCCGTGCCGCTGGCCGCCACGAAGGTCAGGTACTCGGCCGCCGAGGAGCGAGCGAGGGAGGTAGTCGGCTTCTTCTTGCGGGTCACGCAGTGCCCCCGGCAACGGATTCAAGCTCGCTGGGAGAACTCGCATCGGCGGACGTGACCGACACCACGGACGGCGCCCCCCGACGCTGGTCGTCCCGGGGGGTGGCTCTGTAGTCCTCGCTCCCTTGGTCGGCTTTGGTGAAGATGCTGACCTCACCGATCTTCCAGTAGAGCTCGAAGAGACCCGAGTCGAAGATCGTCATCGGGTTGGTTTTGCCTGCGCGACGCGCAGCCCGCAAGCATCACGAGCGCGCGCGGGCGACGCTCGTGCACCGAACAGGCCCGGTGGCGCGTACACTGCTCCGCGCGTCGCGCACGCAAACGGGGCGCACGAGAGCGGGTACTGCCGATGGGCCGGTCAGGCGATCATCGATGAAGGCGAGAGGGCACTACTGCTGGGCGTGCGCGCGGAGGCGCCCCAACGAGGCGTTCTCCGGCGGAGGGCACGCGCATCACGTCTGCAAGACCTGCTCGAAGTTGGGATCGGCGCAGTGAAGCTCGCGGCCCTCGATCTCAACTTGGTCGTCGTGCTCGACGCGCTGCTCGCGGAGCAGAGCGTCTCGCGCGCCGCCAAGCGGCTCCACTCGACGCCGCCCGCGGTGAGCCGCGCGCTCGGCCGGCTTCGCGCTTGTTTCGGCGATCCGCTGCTCACGCGGACGCGCGGGGGCATCGCGCGGACGTCGCTCGGCGAGCCGTTGGCCGGCGAGGTTCGTGCCGGGTGGCGGTGGTGTCCGCGGAGGTACTGGGCGTCGGCGTCGCCGCTCGCACGAGTGTTCGCCCGCTGCGCCGGCCGGCGCGCGGCGTGAGCGTTCGCCCCCGATCGGCGAGTTGCTATCGGGCCGATCGTCCGGGCTTCTTGGGTCGCCGCGGCGCCGACCGCTGCCGAGGCGGCTTGGTCGGCGTCTCGGCGGCCTGCCCTGGCTCGAGTCGCTTCCAGAACGACGCCATCGTCTCGAGCTCTTGCGGCGTGAAGTGCCGGAGGAAGGCCCGTCGAACGAGCGCGACGTGCTGGCGCGCGGCGTCCTGGAAGTGCTGACGCCCAGCCTTGGTGAGCACCGCGTACGATCCGCGGCCGTCCTCCTCGGCGTCGAGTCGCTCGACGTAGCCTGCGTGCGCGAGGCGCTCGACGACGCGGCTCGTTCCGCTGCGCGTCAGCAGGCTCGCGGTGGCGAGATCCTGGATGCGCGCGCGTCCCTCGCTCGAGAAGGAGAGACGGAGCAGCACCTCGAACTCGGCGTGGGTGATGCCGAAGTCGCGGCGGAGATCGCCTTTGCCGGATCCTTCGCCACCGTCACGTCTCCTCGGCGCTCGGACCCCAGGCACGCGAGATCGTCTCGACGACGCGCGCTTGGTGGGCCGCGTTCATCACGAAGCGCGCGGCGGAGCACGCCGATCGACCCCGGGGCGGAGTGCAGGGCCGAGCCTGGCGCGTGGCGCTCGCGCGTCGACGTGCGGCGCTGCGAAGGCAAGGGCGATTGCGCGCAGGTGTGCCCTTACGACGTCTTCGACATTGGCTCGAGCGCGACGCCGAGACGGAGTCGTCGACCGGCGATTGGGAGAGCTGACCGGCGCGCTCGGCACGCGCCCTCCGAGCCGTTCGCGGGCGGGCCTCGCCACGCCGGCGCCATCGATCTATCGAGCGCGCCGTGGCCGACCAGCTCGGGCTCTTCGATCGCAAGCCGCAGCCGGCACCGCCGGAGCCCGTTCGCACGCCCGAGCCGCCGGAGACCAAGCCCGTCGCGGTCGCGCCCCTCGTCGACGCGCGGCAGTCGGACCTTTTCGGTGATCGGACGCTGGGGGCCGCGGCGGTGCAGCGAGCGCTGTTCGACTTCGATCTGGTCGCGGCGAACGAGGCGCTCCGCGAGCTCGTCGTCCGCTATCCCGAGGATCCGGCGCTTCGCGAACGCGCGGGGGCGCTCGCCTCGCTGGCAGCGAGCCTGGAGCGTGGACGGGCGGCTTCGCGCTCCGAGGCGCGCGCGTTGCTGGCGATCGCCGAGCTGGTACCTGCGAATCTCGAGGCCGCATGGCTTCGGCGGATCGCGTCGACGATCGAGAGCGAGCTGGGCACCGGAGCGGCGCTCGACGGCACGCCGGCGGGCGCCTACTGGCTTCGTGCGGACGAGGCGGTACGCGCAGAGGCGTCGCTGCGCGAGACGCTCGTGCGCGAACCGAACGACGCCCACGCCCGCGGCTATCTCGGCGACGCGCTCTTCGCGCAGGGCCGCGGCGAGCTCGCGCGAAACGAGTACCGCGACGCGCTCGCGGACGCGCCCGGTGACGTCGATCTCGCGCGCTTGCTCGATCGCGAGGTCGCGGAGCTGCCGGCGTCCGCCGAGCTCGAGTACGAGGTGCCCGGCCCGCCCCTTGAGTGGTCGGCCGCGACCGGGATCCTCGACGGGCTGTTCATGCCACCACGGCGCGTGCCGGAAGGGTGGACGGAGCCGGCCGCGCTGGAGTCGCTCGCCCCGGGCGTCCGGTTCTACCGCTGGCTCGTTCGGGAGACCTCAGCGTCGAGCGATGCCGAGCGCATCGCTTGCCGCAGGGCGATGAAGGCGCTCGCGCCGAAGGTGCTCGAGCGGGTGATGCGGAGGAGGAGGTAGCGGCGATGCCGAAGAAGAAGGTCGACCCCCAAGCTCCAGCGACCGTCGCTATCCTGGCCGAACACCCGGAGCCTGCGCGATGATTGAGCCAGTCCCGATCTGCGTCCTCGTGAAGCCGCCTCTTGCCGGCGGAAGCAAGACTCGCATCGCGCATGCCTTGGGCGACCTGTTCGCGGCGCGTCTCGCGAGCGCGCTCTTGGCCGACACCTGGACGCTGATTAGGAATCTGCCGTGGGCGTGGCCGATCCTCGCGACGACGACGACCGATCGCTCTCTCTTCCCTCTCGATGGGCCCGTCGAGCTCTGGCAGCAGGGGGAAGGCGATCTTGGTACGCGGATGGAGCGCGTCCTTTCTCGAGCGCTGACCGAGGCGGGGCGCGGCATCTTGGTCGACGCCAATCTCCCGGGGCTCCCGCTCGACCGCCTCATCGAGGCGTGTGCCGCGCTCGAGACCCATGACGCCGTGTTCGGTCCCGTGCGCGGCGGCTTCTACCTGGTCGGCATGCGAAAGCTTCCCGAAGATGCCCTCGCGCAGCCGCCGTGGAGCACCAACGACACGCTGCGCCGCACGGAGCTTCGTCTCGCGATGATGGGCCTGCGACCGACGCGCATCGAGCCTTGGGTCGACCTCGATCGGCCGGAGGATTTGCCGTTCGCGCGCTGGCTGCTCGAATCGCGCCCCGAGAGCGGTCCGAGAACGCTGCAGGTGCTGCGCTCGGTCGGCGCCGCTTGATGAGCTGCCGTCCGCTGCGGCGGCGAGCCTCGCGTGGCTTCGAGATCTCGCGCTGCCCCGCGACGAGGGGGTGGACGTCCCCGAGTCGCTGGCCCGCGGCGCGGTCGAGGAGGCCGAGGAGTGGGTCGCGCGGCACGCGCTCGATCCCTTCAAGGTCTGTACGTGGGCCCCGTCGGCACGCCGCGCCTACGGTGGAGATTCAAAGAGGCAGCTGCCGATGTGGCACGTCTACCGAGTCGAGCTCTATCCGCACGTGGGTCAGCTTTCGGGAATTGTCGATCGCTTCGGCAACGAGCTCGAGTTCCCCTCCGCGTTCCGGCTGTCGCGTCGCGATGGTCGACCGCGCGGCATCGTGAAGATCGAGGGAGGCGCGCGATGATCCGCAATGAGAGCGAGTACCAGGAGGCGATCCGGCGCCAGCGCGACGAGCAGGCGCGCCTTTCGCAGCACCGCGAGCGCCTCGAAGCGCTCCAGCTCAACGCCGAGGAGATCGACCGCACGCTCGATCCGGTTCGGTCGTTCCATGCCCAGCTCGCGGAGGAAATCGAGGAGTATGAGCGCCTCAAGCGAGGCGACCTCGGCGAGCTCGTGAACCTCCACGGCCTCGGACGGACGCTCATCGCGCTCCGGATCGCCCGCGGCCTCTCGCAACGCCAGCTCGCCGAGCGGCTCGGCGTGCACGAGTCGCAGGTCTCACGCGACGAACGCAACGAGTACCACGGCGTCACCGTCGAGCGCGCGAGCCGGATCCTCGACGAGCTGGCGGTAGATCTTCGCAGCCATTTCACCGAGCCGGTGCTGCCGCCGCTCTCGCCGAAGGGCACGCCGAGGGCGGCGGAGTAGGTGGATTCGCGGAGCTCGCCCACCCAGCCCACGCCCCTGGCCCTTTCACGTGCGATCACGCACGTAGACGCGCGATCTCGCGCGCACCTCACGCTCGGATCGTGCGAAATCGCGCCCCATCGCGCGTGATCGCGCCCGCTCCCCAGGGTTCGAGTCCCGTTGGGAACGCCACCCCAACTCCCCGGAATGACCTGGCATTTCGGGGAATGCATGTCGCCGTAGGCTGAAATTTCGGCTAAAATGGCGGGGTGTTCGTCGATCATGATGCCTTGCCGGCGCGCGGAGAGCGGGTGCCGGTTGGACGTCGTTTTGTGGCGGGATCGTAGGCGCGGGCGCCGACGTGCGGGGGCGCGAAGGCATGCGTCCGCGAGCTGCACACGGGGGCGTCGCGATCCCGCGCGCGCGGTCGAGCGTCGTCTCCGGCGTGCCGGCTCGTGACCGCCGACGGCATCCGTTCGAGCAGCGCGGCGGTGGTCACGAAGGGTCGAGCGCCGTCGTGCGCCGTACGACGCGCCTGCGCGCCACCTGGCAGTGCCGGTCGACGTCTGGAATCAGAAGCGGAGGAGCGTGCCGTCGCCGCACGTCCGAACCGCCGCCGCGCTGCAGATCGACCCGAACGCCACGTCGCTCAGACCCTCGTGCGCCGCGCATTCGGTCAGTGCCTTGGCGCAGGTCGCGTCGCACGGCCCGACGTCGCAACTGGACGCCTGCCGGCTCGCCGCGCAGATCACGCTGCACTCGCTCGCACTCAGGGGGGCGACTCGACATGTCCACGCGCCGATCTCGGGATGACGGCAAGCACGAGAGGCGCAAAGTGCCTGTTCCGTGCCGGTGCCGACATGGCTACCGCGGTCCGCAGCGGCGCAGGGATCTCCCTCTGCCCCACAGCCACTGCGCTGACAGTGCGGCGGTGACAATCCAAGGTTGCACTGATTGCCAGCCAACGCGACGCACTGCGAGTCGCTCGAACAGGGCACCGCCGAGACGCACGCCGGCATCACCGTGTCGCCATCGATCGCGTCGCCCGTCGACGCGTCGAGCGTGCCGACATCGGCCGTGCCCGCACCGCCGTCGACGTCCGACCTCCGCTCGCTCGAGCCGCAGGCGACGCAGAGCAGTGCGGCGACGAGGACGGCGCCTTTCGAGACCTCGCGCATGGGGGGCTCGGTAGCAGCGGCGGTCGAGCCGCGCAAACGCGCGTCGCGGCGTCGGATATCTCCTGCGCCGAGTGGCCCGAGACGCTGTCGGTGTCGTCTTCGAGCCACACCGAAGGGGCACACCCTCGGCGACCGCCGCGCCCAGGAGGCCTGGTATTCCCGGCGATCGCCGTGCGGCACGCGCAATGCTCTACGCCAGGCCGATGCGCCCTCTCGCCCTCCGTGGCACGGCACTCTCGCTGCTGCTGCTCGCGTCGCTCGCCTCCGCCTCCGCCGATAGCCTCGTCCCCGAGAGTCCTGGCTCCACGACGACGAGCGCGCCGCCGAGCGTCGGCCTGTTCGCGCGGATCGGCATCGACGGCGGCTACTACGGGCTCCGCACGCCGATCGGGATCGACGCCCTCGCGCGAGTCTACGGCGGCCTCTTCGTGGGCGGCTCGTTCGAGCTCGGGACGCGCGTCGGCGGCCTCAGCGGAACCGCCCCGCTCCCGTACGGCGGCGACGTGACGCGCGCGCGGCTGGGCGGGCGCGCGGAGCTCCACTCGCCGCACGCCGGGTGGTTCGATCCGTGGGTCGGCGCGTACGCGGGGGCGCTGCTGGTCTCACGGCGTGCGACCGAGATGACGCCGACCGGCGGCCCACGCGTCACCACCTTCGACGGCGAGATCCGGGCCGAGGCCGGCTGCGACTTCAGGCGCACCTTCGGCACGACCCGCGTGAGCCTCGGCCCGGTGGGCACCTACGGCACCGCCGGCGGCGAGCAGGCACGCGCGTTCGTGGGCTTGCGGCTGGGCGTGGCATTCTAGGCGCCGGAGCCGGAGCCGCCGCCGAAGACCGCCCTCGGCGCTCTGCCATGGCTAAGGCGTCGAGGCCGCCGCAACGAAGGGGACGACGATCGAGCCCTGCTGCCGCGCGAGGTCACCCGGCGGTCCACCTCGCGACCGAGGTCTGGACCGCCAGCGCGGCCCATCGCTTCAGCTCCGCGTCGTCCTCGGGGAACTGCTGGTGATCGTAGGTCGTGCTGACGGCGAGTCGGTGACCATGAGCGTCTCTTACGAAGACGACCAGGAAGCACTCGCCGTCTCGGTTGCAGCCGAACTCCGCGGACCACGAGGCTCCGCTACCAACGTCGACACCGAGCTCGGTCCTCATCATCGCCAGCGACCTCCCCTCTCCGCGGCGGCGCCTTCGCCCGACGGACGGCCGAAGGCATCGAGCTACCGTGGCGTCGGCGCCGCGGCCGCAACGGATTCGCCGAGCTTCGCGGTCTCGAGCCAACCTTCGACCGTGACGTCGTCGTCGACGGCCGCCACGACGTAGGACCACGCGGCCCGAGGCGCCCCGACGACCCGCGCCCAACCCGCGCGGGTGAGACGCGCGCGCGTGACGCCGAGCTGCTGGATCGCCGTTCCGGCCGGCAGGCGGCGCAACGGCGACGACTCGAGCGCCTTCGTGTACAGCGCGGCGGGCGCCTCGCGCCGGCCGATTGCGCCGAGCAGTAGCCCGCCCGTCGCAGGCTCGTCGTCGCGGGGCGTCCGCGCGGGAATCCACCCGAGCAGGTAGGGACCACCGCCGGCCGCGACGAGGTCGAACGCCCCCTCGCGCCGCAGCCAGACGAGCGTGAACCCGTACGGGTTCGCGGGGATCGTGTGGAGTGGTTTCCCCGCGGGGGCATCGAGCAGCGTGAGCGCCGCCCCCTTCTCGATGTCGACGAGCTTGCTACCTTGCGGGAAGTCCTCGTCGTCCGGCTCGCCGTAGAGGTGGGCGACGCTCGGATCGGCGTCCGTCCCCGCGTGGCGCTCCTTCGGCGGCGCGGCGCAGAGGCGCGCCACCGGCAAGTCTCCCTCGAACGGGATTTCCCGGAACTGGTCCGCGAAGGGGATCGGACCGTCGAAGGGGTGTTGGCGAATCACCACCAGCCCTCCCACCCGTACGTGCCCTTCGGTCACGACGGATCGGAGCGACAGCAGGTTCTCACGCCCGGCGTAGAAGTGGTCGCCCACCGGCCCGGGCTCGCACGCGAGGACCCCGAGCTCGCCGAGCTTCACGACCCCCGCGACCTCGATCCCTCCCTCGATCGCGACGGTGATCGCGCCGTCGTGCGCCTCGCGAACCTGCAGCGGGAGGCGGACGCGCGGAAGGGCGAGGCGAACCTCCGGAGCGTCCGCGAGCCGGAGCACCGTCGCGCGCGTCGCGACGAGGAGGCTCGGCAAGACCGGCAGCGCCGGCCGCGATGCGTGCGCGCTCGGCGGAGCGCCGCGCACGACGCAGCCGCCCGCGCCGAGGGCGAGGGCGAGCGACAGAGCCATCGAGATGAACCGCATGGGGTACGCAGAGGCGCCCCGGCGCGGCGCAGCGTCAAGTGCGGGGCGGCCAGCGGCTCGTCGGTCGCCGAAGTCGGGGCCCGCGACGGCGAGCGCGAGGGGAGTGCTCTCGAGCACGTCGCAGGCGGAGAAGTCGATGCGAAGCAGCGGAGTCGCCCCTATCCTTTGGTGCCCATCTTCAGAGCGGAGTCGCAGGTCTCGACCCGTCGATCGACGAGATTGCGCGCGCGTTCGACGGTCCGCCGAGCTCCACGGGGCGGCGAGGATTCGCCTGACAGGGCGAGGCGTCGCACGCGACGTCCCGTCGCCGAACACCGAGACGCCACGGCTGCCATCACGCACCGCGCCGCGCGCCGCGATCCCTCGGGCGGTGCGGCGTCCTCGGCGTGGCCGATCGACCGCTCGAGTCTACGTACCCGAGCTCGATCATGGGCGCGGCGGCGCGTGGGGGAAGCAGCCGCCGTGGCCCGCGCCGTCGTGCAGGCACCCGCCCACGCACGTGCGGTCGTCGCCGACGCACTCTGCCTTCTTCACGCACACCTTCGCTGCGGGGAGGCAGTCCGTCGAGCCGATCGACGCGCACGTCGAGCCGGCGCCACAGTCGCGATCCTCGAGGCAGCCGTTGCACAGGCAGCCGGGCCACGATCGGGGCATGTCGCGCGGCGGCGGCGCTCCGCCGCAATAGCCCATCGTGCCGACCGTCCACTTGCACTGCGCGAGATCCGGATTCGTCGCCGCCTCTCGCTTGCAGCTCTCGGGGCTCGGCGGCGCCGGCGGCGGCGCGGGCGGTGCGCACGGCCACGGAGTCTGACCGCTCGCTCCGTCGTTCCAGGCGGATGCCCAACAGCCCGCGTGCGCGCACGCATCGCCTGCGAGGTAGCAGTACGGCGTGGCGCCGCACGCGTGCGATTTCGCCACTGCCGCGGCGCACGGCGGCACGCACGGCTTGTCGACGAGCGCCCGCCAAACGCCGCCTTCACAGGTGAAGTACGCCTCTCCGACGAGGTCGCCCGTCGGGCACGAGCGCGACATCCCGCAAGTGAGCGGCCCCTCGCAGGGCGTGCCGGCGGTCGGCATCGTCGTGGGACAGGCTGGCGGCGCAGGCGGAGGCACCAGGCTCGTCGCCGCGCTCATCGCGCAAGCGGGCGTGTGCGTCGTCCAGTGGCCGTTCACGTCGCACAGGTAGTCGACCCGACAGCCAGGCTTGATCTCCCGCGAGAACGTGTCCTCGCGCTCGCATTGCCGCGCCCTCGAGGGATCGCTCCCCGCGACCTGCGTCTCCTTCGCGCCGCACGCGACCCACGCAGCGCACGCGAGGGGGATTGCGGCGAGCCCGAGCCGACGCAGGATGCGCTTCAGGGTGCCCACAACGGCGCGGTCAGCGAGAGCTTTCACCGCCGCGACGGTACCGCGTCGACGCGCCGAACGCCCGCGACGCCGACGCGCCGAGACAGGCGGTGCGGGATCCGCCGGCTCACGACGCGACGCGCACGGGGACGCTCGAGGTGCCCGTCTTCAGCGCGTTCGCGGGAGCGTCGATGTCGCCAGGCGTCGGTGGATGGTAGGTGTGCGTGACGACCACGTGATCGAAGGCGGACCCGGACGACGCGCCTGGTCGTCGACTGCGTCACGGTCGTAGGATCATCGTCCGGGCATGGCACGCCACGTGTCCACGCAGTCTTGGATGTACTCGCGCAGGGGGCGGCCGGGGCGGCCGAGAAGTGCCGCGAGCGTGTCGTCTACCGGCTCCGCTTGCCCGAGTCGCAGACCGACGTGGAGGATCGCCTGCACGACGATCTGCATCGGCGGCATGCCACGCCTCCGCAGATGGAGAAGGTATCCGGCCACGCTCGCGGGCTCGTAGCGGATCTCCCGGCCTAGAGCTTCCGAGAGGAGCTTCGCGGCGACGTCGAAGGTGACGGCCTCGGGGCCCGTGAGCGTGTACGCCTTCGCGTCGTGTGCGGACGAATCGAGCAGCGCCTGAACCGCGACCTCCGCGACGTCGCGGACATCGACGAACGCCACGCGCCCGCGGCCCGCCGGCACGTAGAGGCGTCCGTCTTCGACGATGTCGCGCAGGTAGGCGTCGCCGAGGTTCTGCGCGAAGAAGCCAGGACGGAGGATGGTCCACCCACGCTCTCGTGCGCGCAGGTGCGCCTCGATGGCGTGATGGGGAATGAACCTGTTCGTGCCGGCGCCGGCGACCGAGAGAAATACGATGTGGCCGACGCCCTGCTCTCGCGCCGCGTCCACGAAGGGGTTGATGGTCGCCTTCGCGTCCGAAATCGCTGGAGGCCGCAGCAGGAAGAGCTTGCTGCAGCCCCGAAGCGCCGGCCCGAACGTGGCGCGATCCGCGAAATCGAGGCGGACGACCGGGACGTCGCTACCGAAGGCCGCGGCGGCACGGTCGGGGCGCTGCGCCGTGACCCGCAGGCGCGCGCCCTTCGAACGTAGAAGCTGCACGATCTCGCGACCGACATTGCCGGTTGCCCCTGTCACGAGCACGGTCATGGGGTCGGACGTGTAGCAGCCTCGGCTGGCCGCGGTCATGCGACGGGCGCCTGAGCTGGCGCGACCGCGTCGATCCGTAGGCTTGGACGCGCGCCTTCGGGATGGCCTCGTCCGCGCCAGCCCCGCGTCGCTCGGCGTCGCGTCGGTGAGTGCCTGTTCGCTGGTCGGCCGGCGAGCCCGGGAAGTCGAACGCGTAGTGTCCCACTGGTTCGCCCAGGCGCGTGGGGCTCGAGGTGGACGCGGGGCACGTGGCTCTCTGGAGCGCCGGTCTGCCGCGACGGAGCCTGCGGGCTGTGGGCCTACGAGTGCCGAGCCGTCGCGCGCCGGAAACGGAGCTCGGCGCCAGCCGACTCCTCCCCTGAGGACTCCCGCCCCATGCCCCAGCCGCCCGCACGTCCCCTGCGCCCCGTTCGTCCCGCTGCCGGGCGTCGAAGGTCACGCCTCGCGCAGCTGCTCCCGTTGCTGGCGCTGCTCGTCGCGGGCTGCTCGGGCGCGCGCGCCCCGGCCGATGGCGCCG
>CAIXWQ010000668.1 GCA_903923175.1 uncultured delta proteobacterium
CCTCCGCGCGGGCGCCGCGCTCCCCGCGCACGCGCCGGGCGACGGAACGGTCCACCAAGGGGCCGCGCTCGGCGTCTTCGCCGCCGGCGTCGCGCACCGGATCGTCAAGGCCGACGTGGCGAGCCTCTACCCGTCGCTGATGCGCCAGTACGCCATCGGCCCGCGCCGCGATCGGCTCGGCGCGCTGCTCACGCTGGTCGATCGGCTGGTCGAGCTGCGGCTCGCCGCCAAGGCCCGCGCGCGCCGGCTGCCGGCGGGCTCGCCGGAGCGACACACCGAAGAGGCGATGTCGCTCGCCATGAAGCTGGTGGTCAATTCGGCCTATGGCTACCTCGGCGCGGCGTCCCTCACGCGCTTCGCCGACGTGCACGCGGCCAACGAGGTCACGCGGCGTGGGCGCGCGCTGCTCTCGCAGCTCTGCCGCGAGCTCGCCCGGCGCGGCGTGACGCTGCTCGAGGCCGACACCGACGGCGTCTACTTCGCGATGCCCCCCGGCGCGACCGAGGCCCGCGAGCGCGCGATCGTCGCGGAGGTGGCGGCGCTCCTGCCGCCGCTCGTCACGCTCGAATTCGAGGGGCGCTACGCCGCGATGCTCTCGCACGAGCCGAAGAACTACGCGCTCCTGCCTTACGACGACGGCCCGCTGGTGCTCCGCGGCGTGGCGTTCCGCTCGAGCCGCGCCGAGCCCTTTGGAGAGGCGTTCCTCCGGCGCGCGCTCGGTTGCCTGCTCCGCGACGACGTCGCCGGCGTCCGCGAGGCGTTCGTGGCGACGATCCTCGCGCTGCGCCGCCGCGCGCTCGACACGTTCTCGGTCTCCACCAAGGTGCGTCTCACCAAGACCCCCGCGCAGTACCTCGCGACGCGCGCGAGCCGGCGCGAGGGGCCCTACGAGGCGCTGCTGAACGCAGGCCGCGACACGTGGGCCCTCGGCGAGCGCGTGCGGGTCTATCGCGTCGCGGGGGGGCAGCCGGGGCTGCTCGTGAGCGCCGACACCGAGGTGGGCGCGCCAGACGCGGGCGGAGCAGGTGAGGCGGGCGACGCTCCAGGCGCGGCGGGCGCGGCGGGCGCGGCGGGTGGCGCGCACGGCGGCGAGTCGTGGAGCGATCCGCGCGACTACGACGTCGAGTACTACGTCAGGCTGCTCGCTCGAACGTTCGCCGCGCGGCTCGCGCGGGCGCTGAGCGTCGAGGACTACGCCGCGGTGTTCGCCGACCCCGGGCAAGAGGCGTTGTTCCCGCGCGCGCTCGCTGACGCGCGGCCGGTGCTCACCGAGCTGCCGTGGGGCCTGCCCGACGCGTGAGCCGGCGCCGCGTCCCGCGGGACGCGAGCCCGGCTGCGGGACCGCTCAGCGCCAGTCGAGCACCGGCCAGCCGCGCCGCCGCGCGTGGCGCGCGAGCCGGAAGTCGGGGTGCACGGCGTACGCGCTGCCGACGCGCTCGAGCATCGGCACGTCGGTGATGCTGTCGCTGAAGAACGCGCTGCGATCGAGGTCGACGCCGTTGGCCTGCGCCCACGCCTCGGCCGCCTCGATCTTGCCGGCGCCGAAGCAGATGGGGTGGAGCGGCTCGCCGGTGAAGCAGCCGTCGCGCACTTCGTAGCGCTGGCAGAGCGCGGCCTCGAGCCCGAACTCCTCGCAGGCCATCTCGGAGGCGTAGCGCGAGCTCGAGGTCAGGAGCACGAGCCGATCGCCGCGCGCGCGATGGCGCTCGAGCACCGCGCGCGCCCCGGGCGCGACGTGGGCGCGCACCTCGTCGCGCCACCAGACGCGCGTGGCCTCGCGGATCTCGTCCTCGTGGACCCCACGCACGGTCGACAGCGCGGCGCGCAGGGCCCGCTCCATGTCGAGCACGCCGAGGTGATAGCCCGCGAGGAACAGCCCCGCGCGGGCGACGTTCGCGCGCGAGATGCGGCCGAGTCGCCGCTCGCGCCGCACCCACAGGCGCGCGGAGTTCACGGTGAGCAGCGTCCCGTCGAGATCGAAGAAGGCGGCGGTGGTCGAGGTCGTCGCGGTCGGCATCGGCGGCAAGAAGCGAGGATTGTACGCGAGTACGCCCGCGAAGCTCGGACGACCGCCCTCGAGCTCGGCGCTTGCTCCAGCGAGCGCCTTCGCTACGCCCCCGTCATCCGCCGCGCCGCCTCCTGCACGCGCGCCACGGCCTCCTCGGGCGTCGCGCCCGCCGCCGACAGGTGCCCCATCTTCCGCCCCGCGCGCGGCACGCGCTTGCCGTACAGGTGGAGCCGCACGTCCGGCAGCGCCAGCGCCCGCGCGAAATCCGGCGGATGCGCGCCGAGCCAGAGGTCGCCGAGCAGGTTCACGATCGCCGCCGGCCGCACGATCTCGCACACGCCGAGCGGCAGATCGCACACCGCGCGCACGTGCTGCTCGAACTGGCTCGTCGAGCACGCGATCTCGGTCGAGTGGAAGCTGTTGTGCGGCCGCGGCGCGAGCTCGTTCACGAGCAGCGTGTCGTCCGGGAGCAGGAACAGCTCGATGACGAGCAGCCCCTCGACCTTCATCGCGTCGGCCACGCCGCGCGCGATCTCGCGGGCGCGATCGAGCACGTGGCGCGGCAGCGGCGCGGGGATCACCGACCAGGCGAGGATCCGGTGCTCGTGGTGGTTGAGCGCGGGCGGGTATACCGCGATGTCGCCGCTCGGCCGGCGCGCGACGAGCACGGAGAGCTCCGCCGCGAGCGGCAGCGCCTTCTCGACGACGACCGGCTCCTCGCCGAGCTCCGCCCACGCCTCGGCGGCCTCGCCGCGCTGCACGTGCACCTGCCCGCGGCCGTCGTAGCCGCCGGAGCAGGACTTCACGAAGCAGTCGGGCCCGAGCCCCGCGATCCCTTCGAGCAGCTCCGACTCGCTCTCGGCCGAGACCCACGGACCCACGGGGAAGCCGTGCTCGACGAGCCAGCGCTTCTGGCGCGCGCGATCCTGGATGACGTGCAGCACCTCGACCCCGGGGCGCACCGGCGCGCGCTTGGCCGCGGCCTCCATGCTCGCCGCCGCGATCTTCTCGATCTCGAGGGTGACCACCGCGCACTCGCGCGCGAGGAACGCGGCCGCGATGTCGTCGTCGAAGGGGGCGGTCACGAGCTTGTCGACGACGAAGCGCGCCGCGCACGACGGATCGGGGTCGAGCACCTGCACGTGGTATCCGAGCGAGCGCGCGGCCATGGCCGTCATGCGCCCGAGCTGGCCGCCGCCGAGGATGCCGATCGTCGCGCCGGGCTGGATGGACATCACGCGCCTCCCGTCTTCGTCGCCGGCAGCTCCTGCGCGAGCACCTCGTCGCGCCGCGCCTCGCGCCAGGCGCGGAGCTTGGCGCGCAGCTCGGGGCGCCGCGTCGCGCAGATCTCCGCGGCGAGCAGCCCCGCGTTGGCCGCGCCGGGCTTGCCGATCGCGAGCGTGCCGACCGGCACCCCCTTCGGCATCTGCACGATCGACAGCAGCGCATCCATGCCGTTGAGCAGCGTCGCCGGCACCGGCACTCCGAGCACGGGCACCAGCGTGCGCGCCGCGACCATGCCGGGGAGGTGCGCTGCGCCGCCGGCGCCCGCGATGATCACCTCGAGGCCGCGCGCCTCGGCCTGCTCGGCGAATTCGAACATCCACTCCGGCGTGCGGTGCGCGGAGACGACGCGCGCCTCGTAGGGGATGCCGAACTCCGCGAGCATCTCGCACGCGGGCGACAGGGTCTCCCAGTCGCTCTTGCTCCCCATGATCACGGCGACCCACGGCGCTCCGACGTCAGCGGTCGACATGGTGCGTCGTATAGCCGGGCCTCGCGCAGGCGTGAATTCGACCGTACACACAGTGAAGTTATTTGGCCCACATCGGGACCAGCCTCTACATCCGCCCCCCATGGCCAAGACGCGCAACACCCGCTCGACCAAGTCGAAGAAGTCGTCCCCGTCCGTCGAGACCCTCGTCTCCGCGAACGAGTCCTCTTCCTCCTCGGCCCCCCAGGCGACCGTCTCCTCACCCTCCGCTTCTTCTGCTGCTTCTCCCGTCCTCGCGGCGAGCCGCGCGCCCGCCGTCCAGGCCGCGCCCGACGCGCCTGCCCTCGAGACCCACGCCCGCCGCGCGCCCGCGCGGCCCGACCACGCGCTGATCGCTCGGCGCGCCTACGAGCTCTTCCTGCGGCGCGGTTCGGTGCACAGCGATCCCGTGCGTGACTGGCTCGACGCGGAGCGCGAGCTCGGCAGCCGCGCGGCGTAGCGAGCGCGCACTCGGTCGGTCCGACACTCGCTCACTCGCTCACTCGCTCACTCCGCGGCAAGCGCCCGCAGCCGCGCGACGAGCGCCTCGTACACCGCCGCGACGCGCGGCACCTTCCGGAGGGTGGCGCGCGTCGCGAGGAAGATCTCGAGCGGCGGCGGGGTCGGCAGCGCCTCCCCCTCCAGCACCGCCAGCTCCGGCATCACGCGCAGGAAGGCCCGCGACGCGAAGGCGACCCCGAGGCCCGCGCGCACGGCGGCGAGCTGCGTCTCCACGCTCGTGCACTCGAGCCGCGCGCGCGGCGCGCCGATCGCCTCGAGCCACCGGGCCTCGGGCGGTTCGAAGGCCGGGTGCACGTAGCGGATCCAGGGAAGCTCGCGCGGCGGCAGCGCGGCGAAGCGACGCAGCTGCGTCCTCGCCACGAGCAGCGCGACCGGGAGCCGCGCGACGCGCTGCCCGACGAGCGGCCCCTTCGGCGTGCGGAAGAAGCGGAGCGCCAGATCGGCCTCGTGGCGGCCGAGGTCGACCGCCTGATCGCTGGTCAGGAGCTCGATCGCGAGCTCGGGGAAGCGCTGGAGCAGCGCGGGCAGCACGAACGGCACGACCACGTGCTGCGCCAGCCCCTCGGTCAGCGCGATGCGCACCCGCCCGCGCACGCCCTGCTCGGACGCGTGGGCCGCGTCGGCCAGGGCGAGCACCGCGCGCTCGACGGCGCGGGCCGGCTCGACCAGCTGCGCGCCGAACGCCGTGCACGCGAGCGTGCGCGCGCCCCGCTCGAAGAGGCGATGCCCGAGCGCCGCCTCGAGCGCCGCGATGCGCCGGCTCACCGTGGACTGGTCGGTGCCGAGCGCGCGCGCCGCGCCCGAGAAGCTCGCCTCGCGGGCGGCGGCTAGGAAGAAGCGGACGTCGGCCCAGTCGTCGAGCGTGGCGGTCGGCGCAGGCGAGGACGTGGGCGTGGACTTCAGCGCCATGCATCTTCGCATATCACGACCGCGCATTCTCGGGTGGCTCGGGCGTCCGGCGCGACGCACCGTGGGTCGCATGAAGAACGCCCTCGTGCTCCTCGGCCACGCCGACCCCGGGAGCTTCAACGCCGCCCTCGCGGGCGCTTACGACGCAGCCTTCCGCGCCGCCGGCGGCGCCACGACGCGGGTCACGCTCAGCGACCTCTCGTTCGACCCCGTGCTGCGTCACGGGTTTCGCGCGGAGCAGCCGCTCGAGCCCGATCTCGCGCGCCTGCGCGGGCTGTTCGAGGCCGCCGATCACGTGGCGTGGGTGTTCCCCACGTACTGGGCCTCGCCCCCCGCGATCGTGCGCGCCGTGGTCGACCGCCTGTTCCTGCCGGGCTGGGCGTTCCGCTACGAGCCCGGCAAGGCGCTGCCGACGCAGCTCCTCGCGGGGCGGAGCGCGCGCGTGCTCACCACGATGGACAGCCCTTCGTGGTGGTACTCGTTCTGGCACCACCGCGCGATCCACGGCGCGTTCGTGAACGGCACGCTGCGCTTCGTCGGCTTCGCGCCGGCGAAGGCGACGCCGATCTACCGCACCCGCGCCCTCTCGGAGGCGCAGCGCGGCGAGTGGCTCGCGCGCGTGGCGACGCTCGCGCGCGAGGATCACGCCCTCGTCACGAGCGCGCCTCGGAGGCTCCCGGCCGCGTCGAACGCTCACCCGAGCGCGCTCGACGCCGCGCGCGAGTGAGCGCTCGACGCGGCGAGGGCGCGCGCGGCGCCTACTCGCTCGGGACGCAGTCGTACGTGACGTTCCACGAGAGCAGCGTCGGCGCCTGCGCGGTCGAGGTGTTCGCGTCGAGCGTCGCGGTCATGATCAGCACGGCCTGATCGTTCGGCGCGATCTTGGCCGAGAGGTCGATCGGGCAGGTGACGCCGAACGCGCCGTCGGCGGGCAGCTGGCACGTCGTCGGCCCGGCGCCCGTCGACGCGCCGATCGGCGCGTAGCCCGCCGTCGCCACGAGCGTCGCGGGGGCGGTCGTGGCGGTCGCGACGTCCGGGCCGGTCTGGAACGAGAAGACGACGTTGGTGCCGAGGGGGTCGGCCGTCGCGTACGAGAAGAGCCCCCACTTCGAGCGCGTGCCGGCCAGGCAGGGCGCGGCCTGGAAGACGCGCGTGAAGGCGGCGCTGGCGGGGACGGCGCTCGAGGTCGCGCAGTAGGCGCCGGTGTTGCCTTGCACGAACGACCAGTCGCCGTCGCTGCGCGCGCACTGCAGCGCACCGCCCTTCGTCGGCACGCTCGCGTTGCAGGTCGAGACGCCGCAGAAGCCCGTGGTCGGGTCGCAGACGCCGGTCGTGCCGGCGCCGCAGTCGGCGTTGCTCGCGCACGCGTCGGCGTGGCACGTGGGGTCGATCACCCACTCGCCGGTCGCGCCGCCGCTGTGCGGGCAGGGGACGGTGAGGCACTGCCCGGGGAGGATCGGCTGCGTCGTGAGGCAGCTCGCCTTGATCGTGCTCGCGCTCGTGTCGAAGCTGAACTTCGACGCGTTGCCCGGGAATTCGAGCAACAGCGCGCCCGGCGGCGCGACGCCGGCGCCGCGGTTGCACACCTGCACGTTCTGGGGATCGCACGGATACGGCACCGTCAGGTCGGGGAGCCCACCCGCCGGCGCGCCGGCGTACGCGGTCTGCCGCCGATACGAGTTCGTCGACGCCCCGCTCGCCGACGACGGGTTCCAGGCGCTCGCCTCGTCGGCCTCGCAGGCGGCCCTCGGCTTGATCGAGGCGTCGTCCTTCACGTGCGCGGGGACGTACGCGTGCTCGCTCCAGACGTAGCGCGACGCGGCCCACTCGCCGCCGACGCCCGACCACACCTGCACGCCGGTCACGCCGCTGCTCGGGCCGTAGGCGCGCGTCGGGCGACAGGCGAGACCGCCCGTCGAGTCGACGCAGCGCGCGCCTTGGCCGCACTGCGCGTCGCTGGCGCAGCGACAGAGGTGGCTCGCGGCGTCGCAGGGCATGCCGCGCGTGGGGCAATCGGCCGAGGTCGCGCACGCGAGCCCGGCGAAGAGGGCGTCGGTGCCGAGGCCGGTCGAGGCGCCGCTCACCGTCGCCGGGCCGGTCGCGCCGCCGAGGGCGAGCCCTTGCAGCCAGAGGTCCTGCGCCGCGGGGAACGGCCACGCGGCCGGCGCGACGAAGACGTTCCAGATCCCGCTCGGATCGCCTGCGGGGATCGCCACCGTCGCGAGCCAGCTGGTGAAGCCGGTGGCGCTCGCGCTGGCAGGCGCGCAGCGCGCCGTGCTCGTCCCCTGCGGGACGAGGCACGCCTGGCCGCCGCCTCCGGACCAGCGGACGGAGACCGGCTGGCCGGGATGCTCGACGGTGACCTTGCCGCTGTAGAAGAAGCCGACCCCGCCGCCGTAATTGCCGATCCCGAGCGGCGCCTGCGAGACGACGCGCGACGGGCAGAACATCCCCTCGCCGGCGGTCGTCTCGCCGGCGCGCTCGTTCGAGACGAGCAGATCCGCGCGGCCGTCGAGATCCACGTCGGCCACGATCGGCTGTTCGAGCAGCGTCGCCGAGGAGTGCTGCGTGCTCTGCAGGACGGCGCCGCTCGCGCCGTCGAAGACGCGCGTCCAGCACTCGTCGGCGTAGACGACCTCGCTCCGGCCGTCGGCGTCGAAGTCGAACGCGGTCGAGCCGGTGACGGTCGGGCCCTGATCCTGGGTGCGGCGCGACCAGAGGACGCCGAGCGCGCACTTCGCGTCGGGCCCGCCCGCGACGCAGTCTCCGCCGGCGAGGCAGTCGCAGCTGCCGGTGCGGTTGCAGGTGCCCGTGAGCGTCACGCCGCCGCGCGTGTACGTGCGTGGCGTGCCGGAGACGCAGTCGGGGTCGAACATCGAGTAGTACGAGGAGCCCGCGACGCCGATCTCGGGGAGGCCATCGCCGTCGAAGTCGGCGATCGTCGGCGGGCCCCCGCCGCCGCCCGGGATGCTCACGACGCCGGCGAGCGCGCTCGGCGGCGCGGGCGAGGCGCCAGCGGGGAACCCGAACACCGGGGCGCCGTCGCCCGCGAGCACGTACACCGCGCCGCCCGAGACCCAGACGATCTCGGGCGCGCTCGGGTCGGCGCCGAACGCGCCGAAGTCGGCGAGGCCGGCGAACGCGGTGGACGCGGCGCTCCCCGCGGCCGGCGCGGTCGGCGGGATCGGCGCGCCGCCGAGGGTGGGCCAGGTGGTCCCCGGGTTCGCGCGCCAGCCGGCGCCGGCGACGTACTCGTAGACGCCGCTGCGGAGCACCAGCTCGACGTTCGCGTCGCCGTCGAGGTTGCCGAGCACCGGCCCCGCGCCGAACGCCTCGACGACGTCGTACGCGCTCAGGCCGCTCGGGAGCGGCGGCATCGCGAGGAGCTGCCCGCTTGCGCTGAAGACGTAGCCGCTCTGCGTGACGATCTCGGCCCGGCCGTCGCCGTCGAGATCGAGCGCGCCGAGCCCGGCGTCGCTCCCGAGCGGGACGAGCGCGGCGTAGCTGCCGGCGAGCCAGCCGCTCCCGACCCTCGTCGACTGCCAGGCGCGCCCCACGACGCCGTCGGGATCGCGAAAGCCCGCGTACGGCGCGGCCGTGTACGTGAGCGCGCCGGGCAGCTTCGCGACCGAGTAGGCGAGCAGGCGCCGCTGCACGTAGGCGGCGCCGGTGCTCGGCGCGTACGCGACGACGCTGGAGTTCCGATCCCAGGCGAGCACCTCGGGCACGCCGTCGCCGTTGAGATCGACGAGCAGCGGCTCGGCCTCCTCGGCGAAGCGCGTGGCCGTGGCGCCGAGCCCGTCGGGGTCGGACGTCGCGCCGGAGGAGAGCGGCAGCACGAGCCGCAGGTTGCAGGCGGCCGTCGCCCCGCGCGTGTCGAAGAACGCGAGCTCGCCGCCCGCGCGCTGCGTGAGCGCCGTGCCGAGCGAGCTCGGGCTCGCGACCCCGACGAACAGCGGCGGCGCGCTGAACGTGGGGTCGAACAGCGCGCTCGAGACGGCGCCGAAGAAGTCGCCAGAACCGCTCGGATCCTGGCCCTTGCACGTCAGGCTCGGCGTCAGGGCGCCGAGCGTCGTCGCCCGCGGCTGGCAGGTCGCGTCGAACTGCCCCGGGCCCCAGCTCGCGCAGCTGCCGGTGGTCGCGCCGGTGGGGATCACGCAGTGCTGGTCGACGTTGCAGTCGGAGCTGCGCGCGCAGGCGCCGTCCACGTTCGCCTTGCTGCCGAACGCCGAGCCGAGCGCGCTCGAGATCGCGGCCGCGTCGGACGTCGAGCCCGGCAGCGTCAGGCCGCCGCCGTCGGCGTAGACGAGGCCGTCGAGCGCGAGGCCGCCGTCGGTGGTGTCGACGAAGGTCTGACAGTACGGATCGCAGGGATCGGTCAGGCACGACGAAGGGCTCCCGAGCGACTTCGTCGAGAGCCCTCCGCCTCCGCCTCCGTCTCCATCCGCGGCGCTCGCGGCCGCTGGCACCGATTTCGTCGTGACCGGACCGCGTTCGCCGCAGACGCCCCAGGCGGTGCCGTGGCACACCTGCGTCGCCTGCATGCAGTCGGCGACGCCGTCGTGCTCGCGAAGGACCACGCCGCACGCGCGGGTCGTGCCGTCGACGCAGAGCTCCGCGCCCGTGGGCGCCTGTCCGCCGAGCTCGATGCCGCCGACGAGCGGGGCGTGCGACGCCTCGCCGCAGGCGCCGACGAGGCCGAGCGTGGCGTACGCGGCGCATGCGCGGAGGAGGCGCGCGGCGTGGGCGAGATCGCGACGAGCGGCGGAGCGCAGCGGCCCCATCTCAGCCTCCCACCGCCGGCAGCTCTCCGGTCAGCGTCATCGTCCAGGCCGGCCCGCCCGCCGCGTCGCTCGCCGACGGATCGGGCGCGCCGAGGAGGCTCGAGAGCGGCACGCCCGCGAGCGGCTTCGCGCCCTGGCTCGCGGGCACCGTCAGCGTCACCACGACGCCGCGCGCGCCGCTGCACGCGGTCGTGAGCGTGCAGCGCGCCGTCCACGACGACGCGAGCAGCATCGTCGTGCCGGCGCTGGTGCTCACGGTCGAGACGTCGCCGAAGACGAGCGCGAGCGGCGACGCGCCGCGCGCGACGAACGCGCCGGTCGTCGCGTCGAGGAACGCGCCGGCGGTGGCCGGGGCGAGCCCCGCGAAGAACTGGCCTGCGCGCGCGGGATCGGGCGCGCCGAGCGAGAGCGTGAGCGACGCCGTCGACGCGAGGCCCGCGAAGCGCAGGAGCACCACGCCGTTCGCCGCCTTCTGCGCCTCGGTGCCCCACGCCGCCACGAAGGCCGCCGGCATCGTGCTCGAGGGGCGTAGCGTGGCGCCGGAGAGCGCGAGCGCGTCGGCCGTGCACGCTGCGGGGGCCGCCATCGCGGGCGGCGACGGGATCGACGGCCCGTCGACCGAGGGGACGTCCGGGATGGGGCCGAAGTCGGGACGGTCCTGCGCGTCGTCGCTCGTCCCGACGTCGGCCGCGGCGCCGTCGCCCGCGTCGCCGGACACGTAGGCGCCTGGATCGCTCCCGACGCCCGCCGCGTAGGCGGGGTGATCGGCGTTGCCGCACGCGACCTCGAGGATCGCGAGCGCCGACGCCACGGACGCTCGACGAAGCTGTGCCAGCGCGGCCGGTTCGGACGCCATGCTCCCCCTCCCAGCGTGCTTCGCGTGGAGTCGTCTCGCGCGAGATCCGCTCGCTTCGGATCGGAGCGGCCGACTGCACGCGGCGAACCAGCGCGGCCGCGTGCGCGAGAGATCGAGCTGCCGACTTCGTGCGCAGGCTCTGCGTGCCCTCGCGCGCGACGCGGCCACGACGTGCCTGGGCGTGCGTCCCGACTCCGCGAGACCGTTCCTCGGCCGCTGCCGCCGTGCCGAGCGCGCGCTCGGGTGGCGTGCGTGCGCGCGTCAGGCGACGCGGCTACGGAGCCAGGCCGCCCGGTGGAGCGGTCAGCCCCGCGCCGGCTCGTGCACCGCGCCTGCGCCGCGATCGGTGGGC
>CAIXWQ010000669.1 GCA_903923175.1 uncultured delta proteobacterium
CGGAGGCGGCGGGCTCGGTGGGCTCGGCGCGGTCGACTCTGGCGCCGACGGCGGCCACAAGACCATTCTCAACAGCGACACCAGCGCCGCCGGGACGTGCACGGTCGGCGGCGGGGTCGGCGGCGCGTCGAACGGCGGGCTCGCGATCTCCGCGCTGGCGCTGGCGGCAGCCCTGATCGCGCGTCGTCGACGCGCCTGATCACCGCCTCGAGATGCGGCGAAGGGCACGGTTTCCCCGTAGGGGGAGTCGCGCCCTTCGCGCCATTTCTGCTCGCGGATCGCAGGTAGGGCTGGACAGCGCGCGGCGGGCGAGGCTCGATGTCCGTGCTCATGACGACGGTGTTCGTGTACGGCACGTTGATGAACGGCGAGCGCAATCACCGCGTGCTCGCCGGCGCGGAGCACCTCGGCACCGCACGCACCGTCGCGCGCTTCAAGATGTTCGATCTCGGGTCTTACCCGGGCATCATCACGGGCGGCCGCGTGTCGATCAGCGGCGAGCTCTATCGCGTCGACGCGGCCACGCTCGCGAAGGTCGACCGCCTCGAAGGGCACCCCGACATCTACCGTCGCACCCCGATCGAGCTCGAAGGCGGCGGCAGCGCCGAGGCCTATGTGCTGCGCACCACCGAGGGGAGACGCGTCACCGAGATCGCGTCGGGCAACTGGCGCGCGCGCGGCTGACGCTGGCGTCGCTCAGGGCTTCCTGTTCGAGAGCGTCGCGGGCGCCAGGGGCGACGCGAGATCGGCCTGCAAGTACGAGAGGATCGTCTTCGGCGCGCCCATCCCCGAGTAGCCGTCGGTGAAGCTCGCGTTCCAGAGACCGGCGTACGTCCCTTCGGCGCCGCTCAGCTCGTTGAGCATGAACGTCACCACGCCGAGCTTGGCGGGCGTCGTCGCGCCCAGCGCGGAGAACGGAATTCTCAGCTCGACGTAGCTCGAGCCGGCGGTCCGCGCGAACGAGACGCCAGGGCTCGCGACCGCCGACCACGCGGAGCTCGCGTACTTCTTGAACTGCGAGAAGCTGCCGTCGGACTTCATCGCGAAGTAGGCCTCGGCGCCGAACCCGGTCGGGAGGACCTGCTGCTGCGTGCCGTAGAGGTCCGTCTTGCTGGCGCCAGTGGCGGCGCCCGGATCGACGTCGAGGTAGACGAGCACCCACTTGCTGGACGTCGCCAGGGGCCCGATGTCCGCGCCGACGTAGCCCACGTACAGCGCGTTCGCGTCCCACGTGACGTAGGCGTCGTAGCTCGTGCTCGTGGTGCTGAACTTCTCGCTCGCGGCGGTGAAGTCGTTGGCGCCGTCGATGTTGACCGTGTGCCGGTAGGGCGCGCCGGCGTCGACGCCGGTGTCGGTGCCTCCGTCGAGCTGCGCCGCGTCGGCGTCGGCGGCGATCGAATCGGTGAGCGCGTCGACGGCCGAGTCCGCGGCCAGGGAGTCGCTCGCGACCGAGTCCGCGGACGCGGAATCCGCCGTGTCGACCGAGGTCGAGTCCGCCGCGTCGGCCAGCGTCGAATCCGTCGCGTCGACGCCGGAGTCGACGGGAGCCGCTTCGTTCGCGTCGCGGGCGTCGCTCGTGGCGTTCGTGTCGACGCCGGCATCGGTCGGACCGCTCGAGTAGTCGTCGACGTTCTCGACGAGCGAACAAGCGACGAACGAGAGCGCCAGCGCGGCGGGCGCGGCGACGAAGGCTTTGCGACGCACGCCTCATGGGGCCGCCGAAGCGCACCCGCGTCAAGGCCGGTTGCCCGCCGAGGCGACGACGTCGCGCGCGTCATACGGCGACCCCGTACGAGCGCACGAAGGGCGATCGGAGCTGCCGTTTCACCCCGAGGCGCACGCGGCCGCTTCGCGCCCTGTAAGGCCGCGGCCGCGCGTACGTTCGACCTCCATGGACGCAGCCCCTCGCAGGAAGCCGGTCGTCGCGCCGCTCGCTCGCCCCGCTCGCCCTGGAAGCCCGCAGCCGCTCCTCGCGGCGCGCGCGGCCGCGCAGCCGTCGTACGTCGGCGTGATGCGCCTGATCGGCGTCGCGCTGCTCGCTTCGCCGATCGCGCTCGCCGCGGCGTGCGGGCCCTCGACCCCCGAGGCGCGCCCGCCGGGCGCCATGCAGCCCGTCAACGTTCCGCCGGAGCCGTCGGCGAGCATCGACCCGACCGGACCGGTGCCGCTGGGGGGCGCCCCCATGCCGGTCACCCCGGGGCCCGCGGCGAGCGGCGCCTCGAGCGCGCCCGCGTCGCAGTGAGCCAGCGCGGCGGTGACTACTTCTTGGCGGAGCCCTTGTCCTTGTTCTGCTTCGCCCAGCCGTCGCGCAGCGGAACGATCCGATGGAACACCGGCGCGCCCGGCTTCGAGTCGATCGGATCGACGTAGTAGTAGCCCTTGCGCTCGAACTGCACGCGGTCGCCCGGCTGTGCGCCCGCGAGGCTCGGCTCGACGTACGCGTCCTTCAGCACCACGAGCGACTTCGGGTTGAGGAACTCCTTGAAGTTCTTCTCCTTGTCGCTGGCCGGCGCCGGCACGGTGAAGAGGCGATCGTAGAGGCGCACCTCGGCCTTCAGAGCGTGCGCCGCCGAGAGCCAGTGGATGGTGCCGCCGATCTTGCGGCCGTCGGCGGGGTTGCCGCTCTTGGTCTCGAGATCGACGGTGGCGCGCAGCTCGACGACGTTGCCGGCGTCGTCCTTGATCACGCCGGTGCACTTGAGCACGTAGGCGCAGCGGAGGCGCACCTCCTTGCCGGGCGCGAGGCGGAAGAACCCCTTCGGCGGCACCTCCATGAAGTCCTCGCGCTCGATCCAGATCTCGCGCGTGAACGGGAGCTTGCGGCTCCCCATCTTCGGCGGATCGTCGGGGAAGAACGGCGCCTCGAACTCCTCGGTCTCCCCTTCGGGGAAGTTCTCGATGACGACCTTCAGCGGCTCGTGCACGCAGGCGACGCGCTTGGCCTTGGTGTTCAGATCCTCGCGGATGCAGGCCTCGAGCATGCCGGTGTCGACGACGCTGTCGGCCTTCGCGACGCCGATGCGCTCGGCGAAATCGCGGATGGACTCGGGCGTGTAGCCGCGGCGGCGGAAGCCCGCGATCGTGGGCATGCGCGGATCGTCCCAGCCGCTCACGTACTTGCCGGTGACCAGCTCGATCAGCATGCGCTTGCTGAGCACGGTGTAGTCGAGGTTCAGGCGCGCGAACTCGATCTGCTGCGGGTGGTGCACGCCCGGCAGCACGTCGATGAACCAGTCGTAGAGCGGGCGGTGCGCCTCGAATTCGAGGGTGCAGATCGAGTGCGTGATCCCCTCGATGGCGTCCGACAGGCCGTGGGCCCAGTCGTACATCGGGTAGATGCACCACTGGTCGCCGGTGCGGTGATGATGGAACCGCTTGATCCGGTACATGATCGGATCGCGCAGGTTGAGGTTCGGCGACGCCATGTCGATCTTGGCGCGCAGCACCTTGGAGCCGTCGGGGAACTCGCCGGCGCGCATGCGGCGGAAGAGATCCAGGTTCTCCTCGACGGTGCGATCGCGGAACGGGCTGTTCTGGCCCGGCTTCACGAGCGTGCCGCGATACTCGCGCTGCTGCTCGGGGGTGAGCTCGCAGACGAAGGCCCTGCCCTCCTTCACGAGCTGCTCGGCCCACTGGTAGATCTGCTCGAAGTAGTCCGACGCGTAGTAGAGGTGCTGGCCCCAGTCGAAGCCGAGCCACCGCACGTCGTCCATGATCGAGTCGACGTACTCGACGTCCTCGGCCGCGGGGTTCGTGTCGTCGAACCGCAGGTGGCAGCGGCCGGCGTAGTCGCGCGCGAGGCCGAAGTTCAGGCAGATCGACTTGGCGTGGCCGATGTGGAGGTAGCCGTTCGGCTCCGGCGGGAACCTCGTGACGACCTGACCGCCGTTCTTCCCGGCCTGCCGGTCGCCGTCGATGATCGTTCGGATGAAATTCCCGGGGCGCGTCGCTTCTTCCATCGCGGCGCGGTCCTACCACGATCGGCCGACGAGCGCCGAACCCACGCACGGCCGCGCCGCCGCCGCGCACCGAGGCTGCGTCGAAGCGGCTCGCCTCAGCGGGCCTGGCGGCGCGTTTCGCGCCGGGAAATCTGAGACTTTGTAGGGGTGGAAGGGATTGAACCTTCGTATGGCGGAGCCAGAACCCGCTGCCTTACCACTTGGCTACACCCCTGTGCCGGCTGCCTGCGCAACCGCGGATGGGCGTTCTACCTCGCACAGCGCGGGGGTCAAGTTGTTACGCAGGGGAGGGCCGAAGGAGCGGGCGCCGCGACCCCGATGCGGGGGCGGTCCGCGGCGCTCCGGCGCGTACAATGGCCGCCGCCATGACCTCCGCCGCGCTCGCCACCGTGCCGAACCTGAAGACCGCGCTCGACGTCTACGCCGCGCCGGGCGACGCGCTCGAGGCCATCATGATCCGGGGCGCCGCGCCGCCCTTCGCCGACCTCGTCGGATGGGAATTCGACGGCTGGAACGTGGGGATGATCGCGGGCGGCTTCGGCCTCAACCGCAAGTTCCGCAAGGGCTTCTACGAGGGCTCGCCGCGCGCGGAAGGTCCGAGCCCGTTCATCCAGGGGTACAACATCCCGATGCACCAGGACGGCGCCGACAAGCCGCACCGGGCCAAGCCGAGCGACGAGCACCCGAAGCGCTTCGGCTTCTATCGCGTGTACGCCGCGAAGGAGAACCCGCGCTTCCGCAAGTACGAGAGCGCGCTGCTGCTCGACTACGGCCTCGGCGGGAACGGCTTCTCGGCGCCGGCGCTGCTGCGCGACTACCTCGCGCAGGTGCATCCAGGCTCGAGCGACCTGCTCCTCGGCAAGGCCTACATCGCGCTCGGGCCGGTCTCGTTCGTGGGCGGGTTCTTCGTGCTGCAGCGCGCGCGACAGCACGACTTCAAGGGGTGAACGAGCGCCCGCCCCGAACCCCCGGATGAATCCGGGGGCTCGATGGGCAAGCCCCTACGGGACTCCGCGCGTGCGATTCCGATCGAGATCCAAGCCCCCGTAGGGGGCTTTCGCCTCGAGGCCCCGGTTTCAGCCGGGGTTCATCCGCGCCCCGCCCGGTGGCACACGTACCGCCCCACCGAGCGCACCGCCTGATCCGCGCTCCGGAACACCGGTAGCCCGGCCTTGCGCAGCGCGCGCGCGAGCGGCTCGTAGGCCGGCCCCGCGTCGACGACCGCCACCAGCGGCTTGCTGCTCGCCGCGAAGAGCCGACCGAGGCGCGCCGGCAGCGCGTCGTCGTCCTCGAGCTCGCCCGGGACCGTCTTGAGCCGCGCGGTGAGCGGCACGATGCCGACGATCACCGCGTCGACCTCGGGGGCGTCGAGCAGCGCGCGCGTCGCCTCCTCGTACGTCGCCTCGCTCGCCATCGGCGTCACGTCGATGGGGTTTCGCGCGTTGACGAGCTTGCCGAGCCCGCCGCGCTCGAGCGCGTCGGTGAGGCGCGCGGTGCTCGCCTCGGCGAGCTTGGCGATCTCGACGCGATAGCGCTGGCCGAGGATCGCGTCGGCCATGCCGACCGTCTCGAACCCCGCGTTCGACACCACGCCGAGCCGCACGCCGCCCACGGTCTTGCCGTGCAACGCGGTGCAGAGCTCGAGGAGCTGCTCGAATTCCTTGAAGGTGTCGACGACGATCGCGCCCGCCTGCTCGGCGGCGGCCTGGCAGATGTCGTAATCGCCGGCGACCGACGCGGTGTGCCCGGCGGCGGCGCTGCGCCCCGCCTGCGTGCGGCCGGCCTTGTAGAGGATGACCTCCTTGCCGGCCTTGGTGACCGACTGGATCTGGCGCAGCAGCTCGAGCCCGTCGAGATCCTTGAACCCTTCGGCGTAGATCCCGACGACGTCGATGTCGTCGCGGTGGCCGACGGCGTCGACGAGATCGGAGACCGTCACGTCGAGCTGGTTGCCGATCGAGACCGAGAAGGCAGGATCGAGCGTCTCGAGGTTCGACAGCCGCGTGATGATGAACGCGCCGCTCTGCGAGAGGATCGCGACGCGCTTGGCCGGCGCGTGCAGGCGCTTGTCGAGGCGCGACGCCGGGATGAACAGCGTGTCGTACTTGCCCTGGCGCGAGAGCACGCCGAGGCTGTTCGGGCCGAGGAAGACCGGGCCTCCGTCGGCGCGCGTCCGCCCCTTCGCGATCGCCGCCTCGACCTGGTGCGCGAGCTCGACGCTGTCGTCGGTCTCGCCCGCGCCGCCGGGCACGAGGATCGCCGTCTCGACGTTGCCCGACTCGATCGCCTCGGTCACCAGCTGCGGCAGCTGGCTCGCGCCGGCGGCCACCACCAGCAGATCGATCTTCGGTGCGTCGCGCAGGCTCGCGTAGCAGGTCACGCCGTCGAGCTCGCGGATCCCCTCCTTGATCGCGAAGAGGCTCTTCGGATCGAAGCCGGCCTCGAGGACGTTGCGTAGGATGATGCGACCGAAATTGATCGACGTCGACGACGCGCCCAGCACCGCGATCGTCTTCGGCTCGAGCAGCTTCGCGAGCTTCGCGACCGGCCGCTTCGGGCTCCCCTTGGCCGCGGGCGCGAGCCTGCCGCGCCCATCGAGCGGCACCAGCGCGTTGCCGCGGAACGCGAACGGGTTGACCTCGAGCTCCGCGACGTCGGGCCCCTCCTCGCCGCGATCGACGCAGAAGCGCTGGGCCAGCAGGATGAACGCGCGGAAGCAGCGGAGCAGCTCGCCGTCGGAGACGATGCGCCGGTGGCCGCGCGCCTTGCCGGCCAGGATCTCGTAGGCGACCGTCTTCTTGAAGGTCTCGAGGAAGTCCTCGGCCTTGAGGTCCGCCGCCGGCGCCTTCGCGACCGCGAGCCCGGGGCGCATCTTGTTGGCGAGGTACTCGGTGTCGACGCCGCCGAGCCCGGCCGCGATCACCGGGCCGAACTCGCGCGTGGAGCGGATGCCGACGAACAGCTCGCGGCCGAAGCCGGCCGACTGCTCCACGAACTCGACGAGCAGCACGCCGCGCACCTCGCCGTTCGCCTTGTGGCGCTCGATGAAGCGATCGATCTCCGCGCGCACGAGGTCGTAGCGCTTGGGGACGAAGATCACCCCCTGCTGATCCGACTTGTGCGTGATCTGCGGCGAGACGATCTTCATCACGATCTGCTCACCGGGGAACTGCGCGAGCGCCTCCTCGGAGATCAGATCCTCGGGGGCGAGGAACAGGTGGCGCGGCGGGCTGATCGCGCCGACCAGCTGCACGATCTGGTAGACCTCGTGCTCGAAGAGCGGGCGCTTCTCCTCGTAGGCCTGGAGCAGCGCGTTCTCGACGGCGTGGCTCTCCGCGCCCGAGAGATGATCGCCGGGCGCCATCGGCTCGAAGACGGGCGCGTCGGGCGCCTCGGGGCGCGCGAGGTGCTCCGCCGAGAGCGTCTCGATCCAGTGGCGCACCGCGAACGAGGTGCCGCCGCGCTCGAGGCCGCCGAGGTACGCCTGCGCGGCGTTGCGGCCGAAGCGGAAGGCGCGGAGGTTGGCGTCGACGACGCGCGCGCCCTTGGCGGCGAAGCGCTGGGCCACCGAGTCCTCGAGCTCGCGCGGATCCATCGGCAGGAACAGCGACGCCGCGCCGAGGATGGCGATGTTGGCCGCCCGCCCGGAGCCGGCCGCGCGCGCGATGCGATCGGCGTCGACCATGCAGTGGCGCGGGTGCTTCGCGACGCGATCGAGCACCGACTCGATCGGCGGGTAGTTGCCGATGTTCACGAACGCGCCGACGCTCGTCAGCAGCATCCCGTCGGGCTTCAGGTACTGCGTGTACCGGAGCGACTCGAGCGGCTCGGTGGAGATGACGAGATCGGCGGTGCCGAACGCGATGAGGTCGCTGTAGATCGCCGAGTCCGAGAGGCGCAGGTGCGACTGCACCGCGCCGCCGCGCTGGCTCATGCCGTGCACTTCGGCCTGCTTGACCTCGAGGCCGTGCGTGAGCGCCGAGGCCGAGATGGCTTCGGCGATCGTGAGGATGCCCTGGCCGCCGACGCCGGCGAGGATGATGTCCTGTTTCATGGTCTGGGCTCCCCTACGAGTGCTGGCCGGCCTGGATTTCGGCCTTCGTCTTGACCTTGAGGTGGATGCACTCGCGGTCCGACACGATGACGTCGAGCCCTTGGTGGGCGACCGCGCGGCGGATGATCTCGACGTTCTCGGCGTGCTTGCTCGGGTGCGGATCGATCACGTGCAGGTGCTCGGGCTTCACCCCGAGGCCGCGCACGATGCCGAGCAGGCGCTCGCCGGTCGCCATCGAGGCCTGCGCGCCGGTCATCGCGGTGGTCGAGTTGTCGAGGATGACCACGGTCATGTTCGCGTCGGCCTGCGCGGCGCCGATCAGCGGCGTCATGCCCGAGTGCGCGAAGGTGGAGTCGCCGATGGTGCAGACCACGGGGTACGCGCCGGCGCGCGCGGCGCCGTGCGCCATCGAGATCGACGAGCCCATGTCGACGCACGAGTGCACCGCGCGGTACGGCGGCATCACGCCGAGCGTGTAGCAGCCGATGTCGCTGAACAGGATCGGGGTCGCGCCGGCCGTCGCCTCGACGATCGCCTTGAAGCTGTCGATGTGCGGGCAGCCGCGGCAGAGCTGCGGAGGGCGCGCGGCGAGGTCGTCGAGCGGGAGCTCCGCGCGCGGCGGGTGGCCGAGCGCGACGGCGAGCAGATCGGGCGTGAGCTCGCCAGCCGCGGGGAGATCGCCCGAGAGCCGGCCGCGAATTCGCTTGCCCGGGACGCCGAGCACGCCGAGCAGCCGCTTCTCGAGGAGCGGGTAGCCGTCCTCGGCGATCAGGATGTCGTCGCAGTGATCGACGAGCTCGCGCACCAGCCCGATCGGGATCGGGTAGTGGCCGATCTTGAGGATGCTCAGATCGCCCGGGCCGTCGTTGGCCTCCATGACGTAGTTGTGCGCGATGCCGCAGGCGATGACGCCGCGGCGCCCCGCGAGCGTGAGCTTGTTCATCGGGCTCTTCTGCGAGTCCTCGAGCAGCTTCGGCTGCAGCGCGAGGAGCGCCGCGTACCGCTGGCGCGCGATGGCCGGCACGAGCGTCCAGCTGTTGCCGGTGGGGCGCGCCTTCTGCTCGCGCGCGCGGCCGTCGGCGCGCACCTTCACGTTCGCGCGGCTGTGCGCGAGCCGCGTGACGAGCCGGATCATGACCGGGAGGCCGAGCTGCTCGGAGTACTCGAACGCGCGGACGGTGAACTCGTAGCACTCCTGCTGCGTCGCCGGCTCGAGCACCGGGATCTGCGCGAAGTCGCCGTAGAAGCGGCTGTCCTGCTCGTTCTGCGAGGAGTGCATCCCCGGGTCGTCGCCGATGACGAGCACGACGCCCGCGTTCACGCCGGTGAGCGCGGAGTTGATGAACGGATCGGCCGCGACGTTGAGCCCGACGTGCTTCATCGAGACCAGGGCGCGACGCCCGGCGTAGGACATCCCGAGCGCTTCTTCGTAGGCGACCTTCTCGTTCGCCGACCACAGGGCCGAGATGCCGGCGGCCGCGGGGTCACCCGCCACCGCCTGCTCGACGTACTGGAAGATCTCGGTCGCCGGCGTGCCGGGGTACGAGAACGCCCCCCCGATGCCCGCGTCGATCGCCGCCTGCGCGACGGCCTCGTCGCCAAGAAGCAGCTGTGTGCGCATGGAATCCCTCCGCTGTCGCGCTACGCGAGTCGCGCGTGGGGCGCGCCCGCTCGTCACGAGCTCGATGGAGCCGTGGACGCGAAGGTCCTAGCGCCGCGCCCCATCCCGCTCAACGCGTGAATACCTTTAGGCGTATACGATCTTTCTTGCAGGAATCTCCCCTACGGCCAGGGCGTGTCACCGCGACGCCGCAAGCACGAAGCGGTCCGCGGTTGCCAGCCGCCGCGGCGCGATCGAAACCCTCCGCGTGCCTCTCCTCCGCAAGCTCGGCCGCCTCGCGTGGGTGACCCTCGCGCTCGCCGCGGGGGGCTGTCGAAGGCACGGGCACGCCGCGCAAGCCGCGCGCATCGAGCGCGACGCCGCGCTGGGCGACGTCGCCACGCGAGACACGCAGGCCGCGCGCGGGCGGCAGGGGCCGAGCCTGCCGGAGCTCGGCGAGGAGCTCGCCTTCGCGCGCGCGGTGCTCGACGGGCGAGACGAGACGAAGGCCCCCGCGCACGCCCGACGCGTCGCGCCTCGCCGGGTGTTCCTGACGGCGTTCCGCGAGGGCGCGCCGCCGGAGGTCGCCACCGCCCTCGGCGACTCGCTCGCGGACGCGCTCGGCAGCGCCGCGCGC
>CAIXWQ010000670.1 GCA_903923175.1 uncultured delta proteobacterium
CGGGCGATCTCCTGGACCACGGGCGCCATCTCCTCGATCAGGCGCTCGACGAGGACCGTCGGCTCCTCGTGCTCGGCGTACGCCTCGCCGTCGAGGCTCGCTTCGAGCAGCTTCTTGCGGCAGAGGCGCGCATCCGCGGCCGACTCGGCGAGGCGGTCGTAGAGCGCGACGATCTTCGCGAGGTCCTCCGCCGGCGGCTCGTAGGCCGCGGCCACGCCGCTCTCGTTCACGTAGCTCGCCTTCACGCGTCGCTGCTCATCGAGCTTGAACTCGAAGCCCGCGCCGCTGCCGTCTGGGCCGACGCGCAGCTTGAACGCGCCCCCCTCGCCGATGGCGAGCTCGACGACGTGGAGCTTGTCGACGCGCTGAGGCTTGAGGCGCGTCTCCTTGCGGAAGAAGCCGCCCGCCTCGGGCGCATGGAGATCGAGGCTCTGCACGAAGCGCTCGACCCGCGCGATCGGCGTGAAGGCCGCCGAGTCCTTGGAGACCTCGAGCTCGAAGACGGCGTCGACGCCCATCGCCGAGGTGGTGGCGCACCGCCCGACGTACTTCTGCCCGCCGGCCTGGGTGAGCTGGAGGCTGAAGCTCGAGTCGGGGAGATCATGCTCGAGGAGGAGCTTCTCGAGCGCGCGCTGCGATCGCTCACGCTCGCCGCGCTCGAGCTCCGCGAGGTACCCGAGCTGCGTCGAGAGGCCCGCGCGCACCGCCTCGATCGCGAGCCGCACCTGCTCGGACGCGACGTGGACGATCGACTGCGCGCACTGCGCGGCGAACGACCCCTCGGCGCCGACGTTGGCCCCCTCCATCGCGCGGGTCGTGAGCCTCGCGAGCTCCTCGACGCGCTTGATCTCGCCGTCGGCCGCCGCGCGCAGCGACAGCTCCCGCTTGCCGAGCGAGTGGCGCTCCTGCTCCGACGAGAGGTGCTCGACGGCGTAGTCGATCACGTCCCGCAGCAGCTGGATGTAGTCGACCGAGAACGGAGCTTGGGTCGCGTCGCCGTAGATGTAGTCCATCGATTCCCTGCGAAGCCGTGAGGATAGCGGCGAATGCGCCGAAGCGGGGGCCGTTCGCGCGGCTCACACGATGACGTTCAGGATCCGGCCTGCGACGTACACGACCTTCTTCGGCTTCTTGTCGCCGAGGTGCGCCGCGATCGACGCCTCCTCGCGGGCGAGCGCCAGCGCCGTCTCCTCGGTCGCGTCCTTGGCGACGCGGATGCGGCCGCGGACCTTGCCGTTGATCTGCACGCCGATCTCGACGTGGTCCTCGCGGGCGGCGTCCTCGTCGACCTTCGGCCACGCGCGGGCGAGCAGGAACCCCTCGCCCTCCATCGTGGACCACAGCTCGTCGGCGAGGTGCGGAGCGAACGGCGACAGCATCTGCACGAGCAGCTCCGCCGACTCCTTGAGCGCGTCGACGAGCCCCGGCGACGGCGTGCCCGCGGCGACCTTGGCCGTCGCGGGCACGAGCTCGTTCACCAGCTCCATCATCGCGGAGATCGCGGTGTTGAACTGGCGACGCTCGCCGATGTCGGTGGTCACGCGCTGAAGCGTCTGGTGGAGCTTGCAGCGCAGCGCGGTGGCCTCGCCCGAGGGCTCGATCGCGGGGGCCGTCTTCGGCAGCGCGAGGATGTCGCGGATGGTGCGGAAGACGCGCGACAGGAAGCGATACGCCCCCTCGATGCCGGCCTCCGACCAGACGAGCTCGGCCTCGGGGGGCGAGGCGAAGAGCATGAAGATGCGTACCGTGTCGGCCCCGTACTTCGCGACCATCGCGTCGGGATCGACGACGTTCTTCTTGCTCTTCGACATCTTCTCGACGCGCCCGGTCTCGACGGGAAGCCCCTCGTACCCGGGCGCGCGCGCCTTGCCGTTCTCGTCGACCTGCTCGGGGTAGAGCCAGAGCGGCATCCCCTTCGCGTCCTTCACGTAGGACGTCTGCATGCAGACCATCCCCTGCGTGAGCAGCGACTTGAACGGCTCGCGCGCGGCGCCGCGCGGCAAGAAGCCGAGGTCGATCAGCACCTTGTGGAAGAAGCGCGCGTAGAGCAGGTGCATCACCGCGTGCTCGATGCCGCCGATGTACTGATCGACCGGCATCCACGCGCCCGCGACCTCGGGATCGAACGGCCCCTTGTCGTAGTGCGGCGAGCAGTAGCGGAGGAAGTACCAGCTCGACTCCCAGAAGGTGTCGAAGGTGTCGGTCTCGCGGCGCGCCGGCTTCGACGGATCGCGCGGATCCTTCGCCTTCGAGAACGTCGGGTGGCGCACCAGCGGCGAGCCCCCCTCGCCCGTGATCTGCACGTCGCGCGGCAGCAGCACGGGCAGCTCGTTCTCCGGCACCGGCATCGCCACGCCGTCCTCGCCGTACACCACCGGGATCGGGCAGCCCCAGTAACGCTGCCGCGAGACGAGCCAGTCGCGCAGGCGGTAGCTCGTGGTCTCCTCGCCGAGCTTCATCGCCGCGAGCTTCGCCGCGACGAGCTTCTTCCCCTCGTCGGACGGGCGGCCGTCGAACTCGCCGGAGCCGAACATCACGCCGTACTCGGTGAACGCCTCGGTCATCGTCGCGGCGTCGGGCGCCGGCGCGCCGGCCGGCAGCGCGGGCTTGATCACGACCTTGATCGGCAGGCCGTGCTGCTTGGCGAACGCGAAGTCGCGCGAGTCGTGCGCCGGCACGGCCATGACCGCGCCCGTGCCGTACCCCATCAACACGAACGAGCCGACCCACACCGGCACCTCGGCGCCGGTGAGCGGGTGCTTCACGTGGAGCCCGGTGAACACGCCGTCCTTCGGCGCGTCGTCGGCGGCCCGATCGAGATCGCGCAGCTTCGACATCTTCTGCACGAACGCCTGCACGGCCGCGGCGTTGGGGCCGCTCGTGGCCGCCGCGCGGGCGAGCGGGTGCTCCGGCGCGACGGTCACGAAGGTGACCCCGAGGAGCGTGTCGGCGCGGGTGGTGAAGACGTCGAGGCCGTCCGCGCTCGCGTCGCCGGCGACCTTCTTCGTCTCGTCGCCGAGCAGGAAGCGGATGCGCGCGCCGAAGCTCTTGCCGATCCAGTTGCGCTGCATCGCGAGGACCTGGTCCGGCCAGCCCCCCTTCAGCGCCTCGAGCCCCTCGAGCAGCTCGTCGGCGTAGCGCGTGATGCGCAGGAACCACTGATCGAGCTCGCGCTGCTGGACCTCGCTGCCGCAGCGCCAGCACTTGCCGTCCTCGACCTGCTCGTTGGCAAGCACCGTCTCGCAGCGGGTGCACCAGTTGGCGATCGCGCTCTTCTTGTACGCGAGCCCCTTCTCCATCATCCGCGTGAAGATGAGCTGCTCCCACTTGTAGTACTCGGGCTCGCACGTCGCGAGCTCGCGAGACCAGTCGTAGGAGAAGCCGAGCGGCTCCAGCTGCGCGCGCATCGTGGCGATGTTCTCGTGCGTCCAGTCGGCCGGGTGGCGGCCGCGCTCGATCGCTGCGTTCTCGGCCGGCATGCCGAACGCATCCCACCCCATCGGGTGGAGCACGTGCTTGCCGCGCATGCGCTGGAAGCGCGCGATGACGTCGCCGATCGAGTAGTTGCGGACGTGCCCCATGTGGATGCGCCCGCTCGGGTACGGCAGCATCTCGAGCACGTAGTACTTGTCGACGAGCTCGCCCGGCTTCGGGTCGCGGACCTCGAAGAGCTTCGACTTCTTCCAGCGCGACCGCCACACCGGCTCGATCTGCGCGGGCTCGTATTTGTGGCGCGGGGTCTTGCCTTCGGGGGTCGTCTCGGGGGCGAGCGAGGCGGGGCGGAACGACGGGCGACCGGAGGTGGTCATGGTGGGCGCGATCTACCACGGCTCCGCGGGGGCGAGACGGCGTCGATTCGGCGAAATGCCGAGAGATGCGGCCAGCCGCGCCGGGACGACCACGTCCGCCCGCTCGGACGGGCGTCGCCACGCGCCGGTGCGGGCGTCGCGTGCCGCGCGGGCCATGCGCGAGCAGCCGCGCGCAGACGCCCGCCGCGATACCATGGCCGCATGTCCGCCAAGGACCTGCTCGAAGCCCGCGCCCGCGCCCCGGGGACCGTCGTCCGCACCCGCCTCGGCGAGGTGCATGCGCTCGTCGAGGGGAGCGGTCCGCCGGTGGTGCTCGTGCACGGCGTCACCGAAAGTGCCGCGACGTTCACCGAGCTCTCGCACTCGCTCGCGCGGACCGCGACCGTCCACGCGGTCGACCTGCCGGGACATGGCTACACCGATTTTCCGCCGGAGACGCTCAGCCTCGACGAGATGGCCCACTGGGTCGACGCGTACATGGAGGCGGCGCGGGTCGAGCGCGCCGTGGTCGTCGGCTGGTCGATGGGCGGCGGCGTGGCGCTCGAGCTCGCCATGCAGCACCGCGCGCGCGTCGGGGCGCTGGTGCTGCTCGGCACGATCGGCGCGTCGATGCCGATGCCGCTGTCGCTCGGGCTGCTCCGCTTCCACGGCGTCGGCGAGCTGATGGTCCGGCTCGTCGAGTCGCCCGCGTTCCGGCGCGAGCTGCTGCGCGACACCGCGCACGCCTCGTTCACACGCCACGAACGGGCCGTCGATCGCTACTGGGACGCATGGCACGTGCGGGGTCGCGTCCGGTACCTGCGACGCCTGCTCCGCGCGCTCGACATCGCGCCGCTCGAGGCCCGCCTCGGCGCCGTCGCGACGCCGACCATCCTCGTGCACGGCGACCACGATCGCCTCGTGCCGGTCGCGGTCGCTCGCGAGATCGCCCGCAAGATCCCCGGCGCGGAGCTGCGCGTGCTGAAGCACACTGGCCACTCGCCGCACCTCGAAGAGCCGGCGGCCGTGCGCGCGGCGATCCGCGATGCGCTGTCGCTGGCGTTTCCGAGCGCGCCCAGGAGCGCCGGCACCGGCTGACGTACGCGCGGGTGCGATGACGCAGGACGCGCTGCGCCAAGCCGGGTTTCGCGCTAGCGCCAGGCTGGATTCTCAGCCGCGCGTGGTACGGTCGAACTCGACGGCCCCGCCCGCGGGGAGTCGCGCACGCACGCGATCGGCCACGGCGACGCGCTCGCCCCGATTCGGCCTCACGACGTTCACCGCCCGCAGCTTCGGCCGCGCGATCGAGCTCGCTTCGACCGCGCGCCTCTCTTGAATCGGATTCAACTCTCCTCGGAGGACTCCTCATGCGCCGCACGAAAATCCTTCTCTCGCTCAGTGCCCTGGTGGCGTTCGTGTCGGCCCCGGCGCTGCAAGGCTGCGGCGGTTCGAGCGTCGGTGATCTCGGCGGCGACGACTCCGGCGCGCCGGACGGCGCAGGCGACGACGCCACGCAGGACGGGCCGAACAACGACAACCCGATCTGCGGCAACGGGTTCAAGGAGGGTGTGGAGCTCTGTGACGACGGCGCGAAGAACGGCACCGCGGGCGATCCGTGCAAGAGCGACTGCACGTGGACGTGTCTCAACGTCGCCGGCAACACCGATTGCGACGACAAGAACCCGTGCAATGGCACCGAGACCTGCACCGACCAACACACGTGTCAGAACGGCACGCCGCTCGCGGAAGGCGCGACGTGTGGGAGCAACCAGATCTGTCGCGCCGGCGGCTGCGCCGACGCCACGTGCGGCGATGGCGTCGTGACCGCGCCCGAGGAGTGCGACGACGGGAACACGACCGCAGGCGACGGCTGCGAGCCGACCTGCAAGTTCACCTGCGTCGCGGGCGACGCCACGCGCGCCTGCCCCGCCGGCGACGTCTGCGCCGGCGTCGCGAGCTGCACCGCGACCCACACCTGCACGCCGGGCACCGCGAAGGCGGACGGGACCGCGTGCGGCACCGGCCAGGTCTGCGTCGCGGGCAAGTGCGGCGCGGCGACGTGCGGCGATGGCTTCGTGGAGGCGGGCGAGGACTGCGACTTCGGCGCGGGCAACGGCCCGGGCAAGGGGTGCGAGGCGACCTGCAAATTCTCGTGCGCCAGCGACGCCGCGTGCGCCGACGCCAACACGTGCAACGGCGCGGAGA
>CAIXWQ010000671.1 GCA_903923175.1 uncultured delta proteobacterium
GCAGACCGTCCTCACCTTGCTCGCGGCCCACAAGTCAGGACGCTTTAACACCCTCTGGTCCGTGCTCTCCGAGGGCTACGCCGCGAACGTGACCCGGCCGAGGGCGGCGTAGGCGCCCAAACGGTGGATATGCACCCAGTCCATCTCGCCGACGCCGCGCACGTGCCGCCCCTCCGCGCGCGCTTGATCGCGCATCGCCCTCAGCTTCGGATCCTGGCCGAGCGGCTCGAATCGCCCGTTCGGGTAGCAGCGCTGCTCGGCGGTCAGGAGCGTGAAGCGCGCCGGATCGCTCGGGTGATCGGCCTCGGCGGGGAAGCGCTGCGCGTACTCGCGAAGGAAGGCGTCGGCGGTCTGCGCCGAGTGGTAGTAGCGCACGAGATCCCCATCGACGTCGCCCTGGTGCAGGAAGCCGTGGAGGAAGTCATCGCGCTCCGCGTCGCTCTCGTAGAGGCAGCACATGTGGACTCCCCAGTTGCAGGAGTACCCACCAAACCCGAGCGACAGTCGCTCTTGCGCGGAAGTCTGGACGTGCATGCAGTCTCCTCGCGAGAGTGCCCGCGGGTGCGCGTTCGTTCGAGCTCGGATCATAGCGCTCGGCGCGAGGAACACGAGAGCTCGCCACACGCTCGCACGCGCGACTCAGCCATGGATCCGACACTTCCATGCATCGAGACTGATCTGGAAGACAGACCGACTCGGGCGCGCGTCGCCGCCCTGCGCGCCCGCCGCGCCGCGGGCGGATTCGTCGCCCACCGCGCAGGCCTGCCCGCTTCGCGAGGGCTCGGGTTCTCGGCGAGTCCTCAGGTCGGAGGGCCCGGCCCGAGCCGTCCGGTACCTCGCGGACGCCGTCGCCTGTTGCCGAGTCCACCGACCGCGGCGTGGCGAGCAGCGCATTCGAGCGCGCCTGACTCGGTGGCTGCGCCGATGCGTCGACCGACGTCGCGGACGCGGGCTCGTCCGCCGATGCGGACCTCTCGGCCGCCGCGCGCCGACCGCCACGGTCGGCCGCTCGGACCTCCGTGCCTGCGGCCTAGAACACCTCGGGCCGCTTCGGCTTGTTCGTGCTCGTGTCCTTCCCCTCGAGGATCTTCGCGAGCAGGTCCGCCTTGGCCGGCTCGCGCTCGAGCCCCCACCAGCGCTCGCCGCCGTGCCACTCGACCTTGAGCGTGCGGTAGAACTCGCTCTGCTCGACCAGCAGCTCGATCGGCGCGGGGCGTGATTTGGCGCGCGCGATCGCGTCCTTCAGGACCTCGGACGAGTACTTGCGGCCGTCGACCGCGACGAGCTTCATGCCGCTCGCGACGCCGGCCTTCGCCGCCGGGCTCCCCTCGACCACCGTGCCGACGCCGTTCTCGCCGAGGCTGAAGCCGAGCGAGTCGCCGAGGTACTCGGTCTTGTCCATCTTCTCCCACGCCGACAGCAGCTCGGGCTTCTTGTCGGTGTACGCGAGCTTCCAGCCGCCGTGGGTGATCCCGCCGAGCGGCACCGCGTCGGCGACCTTGTAGACGCGGTCCTGGAAGAAGCCCTTCCAGTCGTGCGCCACCACGCCGTCGAGCGTCTTCACGAGCTCGTCGAGGTCGTACGCGCGCACGTCGGCGCCCGTGTCGGTGCCGCCGAAGAACGCGCGGCAGAAGTCGTCGAGCGACTTCTTGCCGCCGCTCGCCTCGCGGATCGTCACGTCGACCTCGAGCCAGATCAGCAGCCCCTCGGGGTAGTAGTCGAGGCCGCGCCGGAGCGAGGCGCCGTTCTGCGACGCGCCGATCAGCAGCTGCGAGGCGTCGGCCGTGTCGACCAGCGGTCGCCACTTGCGGCCGGGCTGATCGAGGTAGCCCGCGGAGAGCGCGAGCTCGGCCCGCGCGTCGTCGAGCGACGCGAGCCCGCTGCGGGCCGCGAGCACCCAGCCGAGGTACGAGGTGAGCCCCTCGTAGACCCAGAGCAGCTCGCCCTTCATCGGCTCCTGCAGCGTGGGCGAGACGAGCCCCTTCGGCCGACGGTACTTGCCGTTCCACGAGTGGACGTACTCGTGCGAGAGCAGCCCGCCGAAGCCGCGGCGGAGATCGTCGTCGATCAGGCTCCGCTCGCGCACCCGGTTGTCGCTCGACGCGTGGTGCTCGAGGCCGAACGCGTCGACCGAGTCGCTGGCCGTGAGCAGGAAGCGGTAGTCGTCGTAGTGGCGCGCGCCGAAGAGGGCGTGCGCCTCGACCACGAGCTTCTTCCAGGCGGCGAGGGTGGCCTCCGGCGCGACGAGGGCCTCCTCGCTGTCGGCGACCATCGACAGCTGGTGCGGCGCGCCGTGAGAGGTGCCGAGATCGAACGTCTTGAAATGCTCGCCCGCGACGACCGGCGAGTCGATCAGCGTCTCGAGCGTCACGGTCTTGTAGCTCACGACCCCGCCCGTCTCGCTGGCGGCGGGCAGCGCCGAGGCGTGCTTCCAGCCCGCGGGGAGCTTGAGCGACGCGGTGACCGTCACGTGATCGAGCGCCGGCCCCTTCGGGTAGAGCACGACCTGGTTCCAGGCGAGATCGAGCAGCTTCGGGGTCACGCTGCGCGCGCCCGAGAACACGCCGCTCGAGGGGGTCGCGACGTCGTAATCGAGGTCGAGGGTCGTGACGCCGGCGGGCACCGTCACGTGGATCTCGAACACGCGCTCGGCGTCGCGCCGCCACGCGAGCGGCTTGCCGTTCGCCGCGATGCGAGGCCCGAGCAGGTTGGCCGCGGGGCCGGTCGGCGCGTGCTCGCCGGGGATCCAGCGCGCGTACGCGAGCACGAGCTCGCCCGGGCGCGCGGGGACGCGCAGGTGCGCGTGGTAGAGGCCGCGCGCCACGTCGGTCGCGTCGACCGCGAGCTCCAGGGGGCCGACCATGGGCGCGGCGGTCGGGGCGGCGACGGCGGAGGCGGGGACGCAGCCGAGCGCGGAGGCAGCGACGCCGGCGGCGAACGAGGCGCGGAGGTGCATGGCTCGGCCGTATAGAGCCAGCCAGCGGCGGCGGGTACCCTCCGAGCGCCGCGGCGTTCACGGCTCGACGACGACCGCGCCCACCATCAGCAACTGCCAGTCCGCGGCGTCGAAATACGGGTAGCGCCCGGTGTGTTCGAAGACGTGCGTGTAGCGCGTCCCCGCGGCGTTCGGGTAGCCGACCCAGCAGAGCGCGTCGTTTGGGGAGCAGAACATGTCGTCGGCCTCCCCCGGGAAGCCGCTCGAGACCGAGTGCCCGTCGGACGCGAACACCCACGTCACGCGGTCGCCGACGTGGATGAGGAGCGTCTCGGGGACGAAGTTGTCGCCGTCGACGCCCACCGTGACCACCCACTCGCGCGGCGGCGGCGGGGCGCGCGGCACCGAATCGAGCGAGCCGACGAGCTCCTGCCCCGACGCGGCCCGCTGCGCCCGGCTCGGCGCGGGCTCGTCGATCCCGACGGCGCACGCGGCCACCGTGAGCGGCGCGGCGGCGACGAGGAGCGCGCCCAGCGTGCGGCGCTTGAGGCGTGTGAGGCGCGTGAGGCGTGTGAGGCGCGTGAGGCGGTGCGCGACGGCGACGGCGTCCGAGCTGCGTGGGGGAGGGGGCATGCGGTCCACCTCGCGATTGCAGCGCGCGTGCGCGCGCGTTCGTGCGCGGCCCGCACGCGCGGCTCAGCTTCGAGCGCGGTCGGGTCGACGTCGTATGCTCGACGCGGATGCGCGCCCGCTCGCTCGTGCTGCTCCTCCTGCTCGTCCTGCTCGTCCTGCTCGTCGCGCTCACCTCGTGCCGTCGTTCCCCCCGCGACGACGGCCGCAGGTCGCCCATCGAGAGGCTCACCGAGGAGCGCGCGCCGCGCCGCGCCGACGCCCCCGCGATCAGGCACCTCTTCGCGGGCGGCGAGGCGACGTGCGCCGTCGACGTCGCGGGCGAGGTCCGCTGCGCCGGGGCCAACGAGTACGGACGCCTCGGCGACGCGGTGACGGTCGCGCGCAGCGTGCCCACCCGCGTCGAGCACGCGCGCGGCGCCGACGCGATCACCCTCGGGCGCTGGACGAGCTGCGCTCGCTACGCCGACGGCGCGGTCGAGTGCTACGGCCCGCTGTACGCGCGGCTGCGTGGCGCCTCGCCGTTCCGCGTGTTCCCGCCGCGCGGGAGCGACTTCCGCACGGTGCGCGCCGTCGCGACCGGCGAGGACGACGCCTGCGCGCTGCTCGGCGACGCGGCCACTGCCGGCTCCACGAGCGGCACCGTCTGGTGCTGGGGGCGCAACCTCTTCGGCGAGGTCGGCGACGGCACGCTCGCTCCGCGGATGTTGCCCACCCACGTCGTCGGGCTGCGCGAGATCGACGAGATCGGCGTCGGCCACGGCCACGCCTGCGCGCGCCTGCACGGCGGCTTCGTGCAGTGCTGGGGGCGCAACGAGCACGGCCAGCTCGGCGACGGCACCACGACGGACCGCGCCGCGCCCGTGAGCGCGCGCCTCGCCGGCGCCACCAAGCTCGCCCTCGGCGACTCGTTCACCTGCGCAGCGATGGTCGACGGCACGGTGCGCTGCTTCGGCGACTCGGAGGAGGGGGAGCTCGGCGACGGCGCGACGACCAGCCGCTCGGTGCCGACGCTCGTGAAGGGGCTCTCGGGCGTGATCGACGTGGTGGCCGGCGAGAAGCACGCGTGCGCCCGCCGGACCGACGGCGCCGTGTGGTGCTGGGGCGGCGGCGCGTTCGGCCAGCTCGGCGACGGCGCCGGCGTCAACCGCAGCGAGCCCGCGCCGGTCGGCGCGCCGACGCTCGTCGCCGATGAGCTCGCCGCGGGGCTCCTCCACACTTGCGCCCGCCGGGGCGAGCGCGTCTCGTGTTGGGGCGCGAACACGCGCGGCCAGCTCGGCGATGGCACGACGATCGATCGCCCGCGTCCGGTCGAGGTCGCCTGGTAACGACGCCGAACCCCCGCGAGCCTCTCATGCGATCCCGCCACGCCGCCGCCCTCGTCGCCCCCGTCCTCTCGTCGCTCGCGCTCTCGCTCTCGCTCTTCGCGGCCTGCGGCGGCAGCGACAGTGATCTGCCGACGCCGTCGCTCGCCGACGTCGGCCTCCCGGACGCGGACGCCTCCGCCGACGCCGCGCACGACTCGACCGTCGACGCACGCCCCGAGACGGGCGACGACGGCGCGACCGAAGCCGCGAGCGACACCGTCGACGACACCGCTGCCGACACCGCGGACGCGGCCGACTCCGCGGACACCGCCGCGCCCGACACCGCGGACACCGCCGTGCCCGACACCGCGCCGCCGCCGATGCCGATCGTCTGCGAGACCGGCGCGGCGCTCACCATCCGCCTGGTCGCCGGCAACGTCTCGAGCGGCAACAACCAGAGCTACGACCCCGGCCACGGCGGCCGCATCCTCAAGGCGCTCCGCCCCGACGTCGTGATGATCCAGGAGTTCAACTACGGCGCGAATTCGACGCCCGAGATCGCCTCCTTCGTCACGCGCTACCTCGGCGCCGACTTCACCTTCGCGCGCGGCACCGGCCAGATCCCCAACGGCGTGCTCACGCGCTTCCCGATCCTCGGCTCCGGCGAGTGGACCGACGCGAGCGTGAGCAACCGCGCGTTCGTCTGGGCGCGCATCGACATCCCGGGTCCGCGCGATCTCGTCGCCGTGAGCGTGCACCTGCTCACCAGCTCCTCGAGCAACCGCAACGCCGAGGCGACGCAGCTCGCGGGCTACCTGCGGGCCAACGTCACCGACGGCGCGTACGTCGCCATCGGCGGCGACTTCAACACCGACACGCACGCCGAGCCCGCGTTCTCGGCCTTCTCCTCGGTCGTGGTCACCGGCGGGCCGTGGCCTGCGGACCAGGCGGCCAACGGCAACACCAACGCGAGCCGCGCGAAGCCGTACGACTACGTCCTCGCGAGCGCCGCGCTCGACGTGCAGCAGGTCCCGCTGTCGCTCGGCGGCGGGACGTTCGGCGCCGGGATCGTCTTCGACACCCGCGTCTTCACGCCGATCGCCGCGCTCGTCACCGCCGGCGACCCCGACGCCGTGCTCGCGACCGACAGCGCCGCGTCGAACATGCAGCACATGGCCGTGGCGCGCGATTTCGCCGTCGCGTGCCCCTGAGGCAGGGCTCCCCACGCGCAGGCCGGCCGCGGGTGCCTGCGGCTCGGCGCGCCGCGCCGATGCTACGCTTCGACCGATGCCCTCGCCGATCGTCTCGCGCCTCGCGCACGCCGGCGCGGCCTCCCCGCCGTCGCCGCTGGCCGCTCCCTGGTGGGACTCGCTCCCGCTCGAGTTCGCGCAGCAGGAGGAGCCCTTCGACCTGAGCGCCCTCGATCGCGCGCGCGTCGCGGGCTCGGCCGCCGTCGACGTCGTGCTGCGCACGCTCGGCGCGACGCTGGTCGGCACGCTCGCCTTCCCGCTCGGCTACCACCCCGCGGCCATGCGTCAGGCGCTCCGCGCGCGGGACGTCTACGAGCCGCTCGCGCGCGCGGGCGATCCGCACCGCTTCTTCGTGAAGCCGGCGTCGGCCGCGCGCGTGCGCGCCACCAAGGCCTTCGGCCCGCTCTTCGTGCCGAGCGACGGCGAGTGCGAGGACCTGCAGTTCGAGAGCCCCTTCACGCCGATCGACCCCGCGCTCCGCGACTCGTACGCCAAGCACCGCGGCAACGTGAACGCGCACGCCCGCTACTGGCGCCACCACCGCGGCCCGCGGCCGACCGTGATCGCCATCCACGGCTTCAGCGCCGATCTCTACCACCTGAACGAGTGGTTCTTCTCGCTGCCGTGGCTCTACGAGCAGGGCTTCGACGTGCTGCTCCTCACGCTGCCGTTCCACGGTCGGCGCAAGGGGGCGCTGGCGCCGTTCTCCGGGCACGGCTTCTTCGCCGGCGGCGCGCCGCGCATCAACGAGGCCTTCGCCCAGGGCGTGCACGACGCGCGGATGTACCTCGACTGGCTGCAGGACGAGCGCGGCGTCACCAAGGTCGGCGTCACCGGCGTGAGCCTCGGCGGCCTGACCTCGTCGCTGCTCGCGACCGTCGAGCCGCGGCTCGCGTTCGTCATCCCCAACGTCCCGGTCGTCTCGGTCGCCGACCTGGTGATGGAGTGGGAGCCGATCGGCCTCGCGACGCGCGCGACGCTCAAGCTCATGCACCACACCGTGCGCGACGCGCGCCGCCTGCTCGCGGTGACCACGCCGCTCACCTGGCCCTGCGCCGTGCCGCGCGAGCGTCGGCTGATCATCGGCGGCATCGGCGATCGGCTCGCGCCGCCGAAGCACGCGCGGCTCCTCTGGGAGCACTGGGACCGCTGCCGCCTGCACTGGTTCCCCGGCAGCCACCTCGTGCACCTCGACCGCGGCGCGTACCTCCTGACGATCAAGGACTTCTTCGACGAGATCGGCTTCCGCGAGAAGTCCCGGGCTTGAGCGGCGCGTTGGGGCGGTCCTTACGCTCTCCGAACGTGAGGCGCGCGCGCGCCGTGGCATGGTGCGCGCGATGAACGACGACGAACGGACGCAGCGGCGCGCGCTGCTGCTCGGCGCGATCGCCGCCGCGCTCGGCGTCGTCCTCCCGGCGTGCGGTGGCGCCGCGGTCGGCAGGGGGGCCACGTCGCCGGCCGCTTCGGGCTCCGCGGGCTCGGGAAGCGCCGCGGGTGCCGCCGGCTCCAGCGAGGTCCACGAGGTCCGCGAGCGCCCGATGCGCGACGCGCACTGCGGGCGCGACTGAGCGTTCCCGCGGCCGCCGAGTATCATTCCGCGCATGACACGAGCTTCAGGTGCGCGAGCGGGTGCGGCGATGATCGCGCTGTTCGTCACGGCCGTCGGCTGCACGCCCGAGGGGTCGGACTGGCCGGCGCCGCGCTCACCGAGCGGCGCCGCGTCGTCGACCTCGGCCGCTTCGGGGCCGCTCACCTTCGTGCGCGGCTCGCTCGCCTGCGGCGATCGCCACGGCTGCGCGCTCGCGGCCGGCGCGGTGCTCTGCTGGGGGCTCGACGAGGACGGGCAGCTCGGCGACGGCGCGAAGGCTCCGCAGCCGACCCCGGTGCGCGCGATCCCCGCCGACGCGAGCTTCGTCGCGGCCGGCGAGGGGCACACCTGCGCCCTCGTGAAGGGCGAGGTGCTCTGCTTCGGCGACGACTCCAGCGGCGAGGCCGGCGTCCCCGGCACCTGCGCGACCTGCGAGGGGCCCGACGTCACCGCCCCCACCAAGGTCCAAGGGCTCGGCGCGGCGCAGGCGATCGCCCTCGGCGGCGACCACAGCTGCGCGATCGTCGGCGACGACGGCGCGCTCTACTGCTGGGGCGCCAACGATCACGGCCAGCTCGGCCTGGGCGCCGCCGACGCCAAGGCGCACCCCGCGCCCGCGCAGGTGCCGGGCCTCGTGGGCGTGAAGGAGATCGCGCTCGGCACCGCGCACACCTGCGCGCGCCTGCGCGACGGCGCCGTCTGGTGCTTCGGCGCGAACGAGCTCGGCGAGCTCGGCGACGGCACGTTCGTCGACCGCGCCAAGCCGGCGCCGGTCCCGGGGCTCAAGCCCGCGCGCGCGGTCGCCGCGGGCTACGCCGGCAGCTGCGCCGTCTTCGAAGACGGCACCGCGCGCTGCTGGGGCAAGACCGACGTCCGCATCGGCGACAACGCCGCCAAGCACGGCCGCGCGATCCCCGCCTCCGTCGACGGCGTCCTCGACGTGCAGAGCGTCGACGTCGGCGCCGATCGGACGTGCGCGCTCCACCTCGACGGCACCGTCTCGTGCTGGCCGAACCAGACGCAGCGCGCGGTCGACGATCCGAAGATCGGCTCGATCACCGGCGCCGCGAAGGTCGGCGGGCTGGAGCGCGTGCGTGAGCTCAGCGTCGGCATGCAGCACGCCTGCGCGCGCCTGATGAGCGAGCAGGTGGTCTGCTGGGGCGAGAACGACGACGGGCAGCTCGGCGACGGCACGCGCACCGATCGTGCGCAGCCGGCCGCCGTGGCGTTCGCGGCCGCTACGCCAGCACGTTGACGTTCTGACCGCGCGGCCCGCTCGCGGGCGGCGCGTGCGCGGCCTCGATCATCGAGACGGCGGTCGCGCCGTCCTGCTTCATCTGCGCGAGCCCCTTCGCCGCGACGGCGATCGACGCGTCGTTGTCGCCGTCGGCGTCCGTCACGACCTTCGTAGCGAGCGCGGCGGATACGTTCATCGAGACCTCCTGGGTGCGGGCACGCGCGGCGTGGGCCCCTGCGCGGGGCGGCCGCTCACGCGAACATGTCGAGCAGCGTCTTGGTGGTCTCGGCGGCCGTGCGGGCGACGGCCACGTTCGCGCGGACCTGCGCGAGCGAGGTGCTCACGGTGACGGTGTCGGTGATCTCGTCGCCGCTCGCCGCGCCCGCCGCGCCGGACTGCGCCGAGCGCGACGCGATGCGCCCGGCGGCGGCTTCGATCGCCGCCACGCCTCGCGCGATCCCCGCTCCCGCGTTTTCGAGCGCCCTCATGAACGATGGGACGGACCGGATCGCCGGACCTTGAGCCGCGCGCGGCGCGCGGCCTATTTCGCCACGAACACGCGGGTCTGGCGGGCCGGCACGGTCGCGGTCGCGCCGCTCGTCGTCGGCGACGGCCAGCTCGTCAGCAGCTCCGACCCCGAGGCCGGCAGGCCGCTCGCGGACTGGTCCGTGTCGCCGCGGTTGATCGCCACGTACACGGTGTCGGTGCCGTCGCTCATTTTGTAGACCCACAGGTCGTTGCTCACCGACAGCGTGGTGCGGCTGCCGTGGCGCAGGGCCGGGTGCGCCGCGCGGATCGCGAGCAGCGCTGCGACGCGATCGTGCAGCCACTGCTGGTTCGTGCTCAGCCCGCTGAACTGCATGTCGCGCCGGTTGTCGGGGTCGCCCGCGCCCGCCAGCCCGATCTCGTCGCCGTAGTAGATGAGCGGCGCCCCCTTGTTCGTGAGCAGCACCGCGAACGCGTTCGCGACGCGCTGGAACGGGTTCGCCGAGGTCGGCAGCGTGGGCTGCCCCGACCACGCGTTGTTCTTGCTGCCGTTGTCGTAGCCGTCCCACTTGGGCGTGTCCTCGGCGAGGTGGATCACGCGCCCCATGTCGTGGTTGCCGATGAACGGGCTCATGATGGCGCCGCTGCCGTAGTAGCCGTCGTTCGAATCCATGAAGTTGCGCAGATCGCTCATCGTCTCGGTGCGCATCAGCACCGCCTGCGCGAGGTTCAGCCGCTCGGGGAAGTCGAACTGCCCGTCGAGCTTGGTCGCCGGATCGACGAACGACTTGATGAAGTCGCGATTGCCGAAGTCGTACGTCTCCCCGACCATGTAGAAGCGCTCTTTGCTCGTGGCGACGACCTCGCTCTGCACGCGGCTGCGCAGCTGCGTGAGCCAGGTGCCGTCGACGTGCTTGATGGCGTCGAGCCGCAGCCCGTCGACGCCGGTCTGCTGGATCCACCACATCACGTTGCTCACGCTGTAGTCGCGCGCGGCCGGCACCGTGTAGTTCCAGTGCGGCAGGTAGTCGGCGAACCAGCAGTACTGGTACGCCGTGTCCCACGAGCACGCGGCCGAGCCGCAGATGCAGCTCTGCCCGCTCGAGTTCGTCGACGGGAAGAACCAGTCCGGGTGACCGGAGAAGAGCGAGCTGTCCTTCTGGACGTGCACCATCGCGTAGTCGAAGAGCACCTTCAGCTTCGCGGTGTGCGCGGCGGTCACCAGCGCCTTCAGATCGGCCATGGTGCCGAAGCGCGGCTCCGGCTGGTCCGGGTTCATCGGCCAGTAGCCGTGGTAGCCCGAGTAGTAGTGCGTGTCGCCGCCCGTCCCGAGCCCGGCGAACTGATCGGCGTTCTGCATCGGCACGGTGATCCACAGCGTGTTCACGCCGAGCTGCGTGAAGTAGCCGGACTGGATCTTCTGCGTCACGCCCTTCCAGTCGCCGCCGTGATACGCGGCCGGCGCCTGCACGTTGGTGATCGCCGGGCCGTCGTTGCTCGTGTCGCCGTTGAAGAAGCGATCGACGAACACGAAGTAGATGACCGAGTCGCGCCAGTCGTAGGTGCCGGGCGCGACCACCGGATCGGCGCACGTCCAGTCGGCGCACGCGTTCGGCGAGAGCAGGCTGTTCAGGCTCGAGCTGCCCGGCGAGGAGGGGATCGTCTGCGGGTTCGCCGGGTCGGTCCACCAGTCGGCGCCGTTCGTGCAGCCGTTGACGCAGAACTTGTACTGAACCGGCTGGTTGTAAGGCACCGGCACCGTGACCTGCCAGTTGGCCCCGACGTGGGTCATCGGGTCGCCCTTGGTCCACGAGTCGCTGCGGTAGTCGCCGCGCAGCTCGACGGTCGTCTGGCTGGCGGAGTACGCGAGCGTGAACGTTTGCGAGCAGCGCTTCAGATCGTCGGTGCACTGCGGCCGCGTGTCGGCCGGCGTCGTGTCGGCCACGCCGGAGTCGGTGGTGGGCTGCGCGGTGCCGTACCCATCGACCGCGGCGGCGTCGCCCGGATCGAAGAACGAGTCGGGGGTCCCGACGTCCGGCAGCGCGCCCGTCGTGACGTCGCTGGAGCAGCCCGGCGCCCACGCGAGCAGGCCGAGCGGGGCGAGCGCTCCGAACGCGAGGAGCGTGTAGCGCAGCAGGCTCGGGAGGCTCGGGAGGCTCGGACGGCGACGAAGCATGTGCGAACTTTCCCGCCTGCGCCGCCGCGTGTCGAGTCGCGCGGCGTCAAGGCGCCGCGGTGCACGGATCGGACGGCGGCACGAACACCCGGACGCTCCAGGGCTGCGCGGCGAGGTGCGCGCCGCCCCCCTGGATCTGGAGCGGCGCTCCGCCGAGCAGATCGATCCAGGTCGCGTCGGCGACGCCGGACAGGGGGGCGCCGATGCCGCTCGCGTCCTCGCGTGCGATGGCGACGAGCGCGACGTGCCCCGCGCCGTCGTCGCGCTCGAAGACCCAGTGCTCGGCGTCGAGCGCGACCGTGCGGAGCGCGCCGCGCCGCAGCGCCGACGAGCAGCCGCGCGCGCGCCCGAGCGCCTGCACCGTCGTGCGCAGGGCGCGCTGGTCGACCGACAGCGTCGCTTCGGCGGGGAAGGGGCGCCGCACGTCGGGATCGCCACGCCCCGCGAGGCCGACCTCGTCGCCGTAGTAGACGATCGGCGCGCCGGGGATGGTGAAGAGCACGCCGAAGGCCGCCGCTTGCCGCCGATAGACCTTCGGATCGGTCGGCTGCGCGGCGGGCGAGAACCCGTCGCCCGACGTGTCGCCCGCGGCCACCGACGCGAACCGCGGCACGTCGTGGTTGCCGAGCACCGTCGCCATCACCGCGCCCGCGTCGCCCCACGCCGTCACCCCCGCCCGGTACGCCGCCTCGAGATCGACGAGGCTCTCGTCGCCGACGGCGAGCGAGCGTCGCAACGTCCAGAGGAACGGGTAGTCGAACTCCGCGTCGAGCCCGAGCGGGCCGAGGTAGTAGCGCAGCATGTCCTGCTGCCCCTCGCCCACGTAGGTCTCGCCGAGCACGTACGTGCGCTGCCCGGGGTGATCGAGCTTCGCGCGCGCCGCGCCTGCGATCCTGCGCGTCGCCGCGCGCGGCATCATCGGCACCGCGTCGATGCGCACGCCGTCGCCGTCGAAGCGGTCGAGCCAGAACACGACGTCGCTGGTGATCTGCCGCGCGACGTCGGGGTTCCACCACTGCAGGTCGGGCATGTACGACGTGAACCAGCAGTCCTGCCCGTGCGCGCCCCAGTCGCACGCGCCGACGCCGCACACGCACGAGCTCGGCGCGTCCTCGTGGTTGAACCAACCGTCGCCCTTGTGGCTCGTCCAGTACGGGTGCTCGACGTGCACGTGGTTCGGCACCACGTCGAACAGCACGCGCACCCCGCGCGCGTGCGCGGCCGTCATCAGCGCGTCGAGCGCGGCCTCGCCTCCCTGGCGCGTGGTGACCTTCCGCGCCTGCGCGGGCCAGTAGCCGTGGTAGCCGAAGTACGTGCGCCCATCGAGGCCGGGCCAGCCGTCCTCCGGGTTCTGGTAGAGCGGCGAGAGCCAGAGCGTGTTCACGCCGAGCGCGGCCAGCTCGCCCGATTCGAGCGCGCGCCGCACGCCGTCGAGGTGGCCTCCCGCGAAGCCCGACAGCGGCGTCGGCGCGGCGAGCGTCGCGCCGGTCTCGTCGCGGTAGCGATCGACGACGACCTGGTAGATCACCGCGTCGCGCCAGTCGAAGGGGCGCGCTTCGATCCACACCGTCGCGCGGGCGGGCTCGGCGGCGACGCCGGCGCGATCCTTCGCGTCCAGGAGGACGACGCTCTTGCCCGCGGGGAACGCGCCCGTGACCGTCACCGCGCCGGTCGCGGGGTCGACCTGCGCCGCGAGCGTCGCGCCGGCGCGGGTGACCGCGCGCACCGAGCCCTCGTCGAGCGGGGCGCCCGAGCGCGCCGCGAGGAAGGTCGCGTGCACCGTAGCTGCGTCGCCGCTCGTCTCGACCGCGTCGACGCGCACCGCCGGCGCGTCGCAGCTCGGCGCGTCGAGGAACGTGACCTCGTGGCCGTCGTGGAGAGTCTCCGCGCCGACGCCTGGATCGGGGCTCCAGACGCCGTCCTCGACGATCGCGTAGGCCTGCTCGCCCGCTGGGGGCTCGAGCGTCGCCGTGCGCCAGCCGTCGGCGCGGCCGCCCGGCATCGCGAGCCCCGGGCGCGTCCAGCCGCTCCAGCTCGTCACGATCTCGACCGACGCGTCCGCGCGCGTCGGTCGGTACCAGACGGCGCGCGTGCAGTCGCGCAGCGGCGCGGGTGCGGGCGCGGGCGCGGCGCTGCGACAGCCGAGCAGCGCGAGCGTGCCCGCGAGGGCGCTCCGGACGCCGAGGCCCTTGAACAGCGAGCGCACGCGCACGACGGAGCGCACCGCCGCAGAGTCTCCCGTCGCGCGGCGCGACTCGCAAGCGCCGCGGTCTTCCGGGCTTCGCGGCCGTGCGGCTTGCGGATTGCGCGCTGGGCGCTAGATTGCGCCCCCCTTTCATGTCCACCGAGCGCCCACTCCTCGCCCTCTCGCGCAAGGATCTCGACCAAGGTCCGAAGCACGTCCGCGCGGAGCTGCCGGCCGAGTGGCTGGGGCAGCACCTCAACGTCGTCGGCGCCGAGAGCAAGGCGCCGGAGCTCTCCGCCGCGAGCGCGGGCTCCGTCGATCTGCGGCTCACCCCCGCGGGCGACGACAACTTCCTCCTCCAGGGGCACGTCCGCGCCACGATCGACACGCGCTGCGCGCGCTGCCTCGACCCGGCGCACGTGCCGGTCGACGGCGAGATCACGCTCCTGCTCATCCCGAAGATCGAGGCGAGCAAGCGCCTGCGCAACCCCAAGGGTCGCAAGGCGAAGGAGAGCGAAGGCGAGTTCGAGTTCGACGGCGACGAGGCCGACGTCGCGCACTACGACGGCGAGACCGTCATCCTCGACGAGCTGGTCGTGGAGGCCATCCTCCTCGAGATGCCGATCTCACCCTTGTGTTCGGACGCTTGTTCAGGTATTGCCTCCGACCCCGCGGTCGCCCCGAAGCTCGAGGCGGCACGGATGGACCCTCGCCTGGCTCCGCTCGCTGAGCTGGCCGAAAAGGCGCGGGCCGCAGCGAAGCAGAAGTAGCGCCCTGCCAAGGCGGGGCGTGCGAAGACGGACGATGGGGCCCAGGCCCCCGGAACGAACAGAAGGAGTGAGCCGTGGCTGTCCCGAAGCGACGAACGACCCGCAGCGCCCGCGATATGCGCCGCCAGCAGCACGACAAGGTCACCGCGCCGACGATCGTTCCCTGCTCCAACTGTGGCGAGCCGACGGTCCCGCACCGCGTCTGCCCGTCCTGCGGCCACTACAAGGGCGCGCAGGTCGTCGCGAAGAAGGTCGACGCGACCGAGTGAGCGCGCAGCGGCGCTCGCCGCTGTCGCGATCCTTCCGCGCGAACGTCGACGCCGGGGCGCAGGCTCTGGAGTCGGCGTTCGGCTTTTTGTTCGCGGGCCTCACCGCCTTGGCCTGTCTCCACGGGCGGAGCGGGGGAACGGCTCACCGCGATGGTTCGCGGAGGGCCGAGCGCTCGTCACGCGCGCTTCACTCTCGCGCGCTTCGCCTTCGCACGCGCCTCGAGCGCGCTCGGCTTCTTGCGAGTCGCCTTCGGCGCCGCGCGTCCGAGCAGCCGCATCACGCGCGCGGCCTTCTTCGCGACCGACGCGGCGGGGCTCGCCAGGTGGCGGCGCACGAAGCGCTCGACGGGCGCGTGGAGCGCCTGGAGCGCCGTGGTCGCCGCGAAGACCTCCATCGCCTCGACGAGGTAGCCGACGCGGCTGCCGGCGAAGTGCTTCTCGGCGTGGACGAGCGCCTCGAGGATGCCCGGGGCCTCGCCCGGGTGGGCGGCGGCGATCTTGCCGAGGGCGCGCACCGAGTGCCCCTGCAGCACGATGCTCTCGTGCGCGAGCTGCGCCGCGAGCGCGGGGATGCACGCCACGACGACCCCGCGATCGTCGACGTGCGCCAGGTTTCCGAGCGTGCACGCGGCCTCCCAGCGGACGACCGGCTCCTGCGCCGCGAGCCGGTCGCGAAGCCGCTCCGCGTGGGCGTACACGAGCGCCGGCGCGTCGGCAGACAGCAGCGAGAGCAGCTCGGCGCACCCGTTCTGCACCCGCTTGTCGGAGGAGCCGAGCCCCTGGACGAGCGTCGGCACCCAGCGTGCGGGGGCCTTCGCCACCGTCGACGCGTAGAGATCCTTCGGGCGCGTCCCGTCGCCCCACGTCCCCGCCAGCGTTCCGAGCAGATCCAAGCGGCACCCCTTCGCACGCCCGGCTCGCCCCGCTCGGCCCACTCGCCCGAGTCGCCCGGCCGCCGCGCGTGCCCGCGCATCCTCGCGCGCCCCGAGGCGGAGCGTCGAGCACGGATGAGCGCCTGACGCTTCGCGCCGCGACCTCCCCCCGTGCGCGGCGTGAGCTTTGCTCAGCGGGCGCGACCCGCAAGAAGTGCGTAAGACCGTACCCGTCCCATCGACCTCGCCACGAACGCCTCGGAGCGCCGCCGCATGACGATCCATCTCTCGCCTTCCGATCCCCCCCCCGCGGACACGCGCACCCACGGCTGCGCCGCCCGCAGCGGCCCGCCGGGCTCGCGCATCGTGGGGACGGGGCGCTACCTCCCCGAGCGTCGACTGACGAACGCCGATCTCGAGAAGATCGTCGACACGACCGACGCGTGGATCACCGAGCGCACGGGGATCAAGGAGCGCCGCGTCGCCGCGCCCGGCGAGGTCACCAGCGACATGGCCGCGGCCGCCGGCAAGCGGGCCCTCGAGCGCGCGGGGATCACCGCCGCCGATCTCGACATGATCATCGTCGGCACGATCAGCGGCGATCACCCGATGCCCGCCTGCGCGACCTTCGTGCAGCAGAAGCTCGGCGCCAAGAACATCCCGTCGTTCGACATCAGCGCCGCGTGCGCCGGCTTCCTCTACGGGATGTCGATCGCCGATCGTTTCCTGCGCGCCGGCGGCGCCCGCTACATCCTCGTGATCGGCGTCGAGCTGCTCTCGCGCATCCTGAACTTCGAGGATCGCACGACCTGCGTGCTCTTCGGCGACGGCGCCGGCGCGGTGGTGCTCGCCGCCACCGATGGCAAGGACGGGCGCGGCCTGCTCTCGACGCACATCTACACCGACGGCTCGCTCGCCGAGTCGCTGCTGATCCCGGGCGGCGGCAGCAAGGAGCCCGTCAGCGCCGACGTCGTCGCGAACAAGCGCAACTTCGTCCACATGACCGGGCAGGACGTCTTCAAGGCCGCCGTGCGCAACCTCGCCGCCGCCTCGAACGCGGCGCTCGAATACAACGGCATGGACGGCTCGCAGATCGATCGCGTGGTCGCCCACCAGGCGAACCTGCGCATCCTGAACATGGTCGGTCAGCGCGTCGACGTCCCCTGGGACCGCTTCTTCATCAACATCCAGAAGTACGGCAACACCTCGAGCGCCTCGATCCCCATCGCGCTCGACGAGCTCGTCGAAGCCGACGCGCTCAAGCCCGGCGAGCACATCCTGATGTGCGCGCTCGGCGCCGGCATCAGCTGGGGTAGCGCGCTCGTCCGCTGGTGACGACGCGCCGCACCGCCGCGTGACGCGGACGCGCGCTTCGCACCTGCGAAGCCGCGTGCGCGTGCGCCGATTCTGAAATCTCGGAATCGGTCGCGCCGCGTCGCGCCTCGTCGCGTCACGCCGATGGCGCTGCCGGCCTCGCGACGAGCCCCTTGCAGACCCCGTTCACGCACGGCAAAAGCCCGCGCTCGCATGAGCACCAAGATCGCGTGGCTCTTCCCGGGCCAGGGCTCGCAGTTCGTGGGGATGGGGCGCGACGTCGCCCACGGCTCGGCGGCCGCGCGCGACGTCTACGCGCGCGTCGACGGCGCGCTCGAGGCCGAGCTGGGGCGCTCGCTCTCGGGCCTGTGCTTCGAGGGGCCCGAGGACGCGCTCACCCTCACCAAGCACACGCAGCCCGCGATCGTCGCCACCTCGATCGCGCTGCTCGCCGCGATGCGCGAGCGCTTCCCTTCGCTCCCCGCGCCCGCGTTCGCCGCCGGCCACTCGCTCGGCGAGTACGCCGCCCTCGTCGCCGCGGGCGCGCTGCGCGTCGAGGACGCGTGCGTCGTGGTGCACCGGCGCGGCAAGGCGATGCAGGACGCCGTCCCCCCCGGCGCCGGCGCGATGGCCGCGGTGATGGGCGCCGTCGCGCAGGACCCGGCGTGGCTCGAGCGCGTCTGCGCGGAGGCCGCCGAAGCCACGGGCGAGGTCGTCAGCCCGGCGAACTTCAACACCGCGGGGCAGATCGTGATCGCCGGCAGCGCGCGCGCCGTCGCCGATGCCGGCGCGCGGATCGAGGCGCTCAAGGGGAAGGTCATCCCGCTGAAGGTCAGCGCCCCCTTCCACTGCGCGCTGATGCGCCCCGCCGCCGAGGTCGTGCGCGCGTCGCTCGACGCCATCACCGTCTCGCCGCTCGCGTTCCCCGTCCTCGCCAACGTCGACGCGACGCCGCGCACCGACCCCTCGGCCGCGAAGGACGCGCTCGTGCGCCAGGTCGACGCGCCGGTGCGCTGGCAGGCGACCGTCGAGGCGATGATCGCCGAAGGGGTCACGCACGCGATCGAGATCGGCCCGGGCAAGGTGCTGCAGGGCTTCCTCAAGCGCATCGACAAGAACGTGAAGAGCTACGGCGTCGCCGACCTCGCGAGCCTCGACGGCCTCGAGGCGTTCCTCGCCCGCTGAGCCCGCGCCCGCACGCGCGACACGGGCCCACTTCCTCACCAGCCGCGAGCGTCAGCGAGCGGGTATCCCCGGAGATCCTCCCAATGTTCCGTCTCGATGGTCGTGTCGCACTGGTGACCGGTGGCTCTCGCGGGATCGGCCGCGCGATCTGCGAGACGCTCGCGAAGGCGGGCGCCGAGGTGTACGTCAACTACGCCAAAGGCGAGGCCGCTGCGCGCGAGGTCTGCGAGGCGATCCGCGCGGCGGGCGGCAAGGCCGAGCCGATCGGCTTCGACGTCGCCGACTCGAAGGCCACCGACGAGGCGATCGCCCGCATCTCCAAGGAAAAGGGGCGCTTCGACGTCCTCGTCTCCAACGCCGGCATCTCGATCGACCAGCTGCTCCTCCGCTTCAAGGACGACGACCTCGACAAGATGCTCGCGGTGAACCTCAAGGGGGCGATCGCCTCCGCCCGCGCCGCCATCCGCCCGATGATGCGCGCGCGCTGGGGCCGGATCGTCTTCATCTCCAGCGTGGTCGGCGAGATGGGGAACGCGGGGCAGGTCGGCTACGCCGCCACGAAGGCGGCGCTGCTCGGCGTCACCAAGTCGGTGGCGAAGGAGTACGCCTCGCGCTCGGTCACCGTGAACGCGATCACGCCCGGCTTCATCGAGACCGACATGACCGCGTCGCTCCCTGCCGAGGTCCGCGAGCAGATGCTCAAGGCGACCCCGCTCGGCCGCATCGGCTCGCCGGCCGACGTCGCCGCCGCGACGCTCTACCTGTGCAGCGAAGAGGCGGGCTTCGTCACCGGGCACGTGCTCCGGGTGAACGGCGGCCTCTACCTCTGAGCGAGCGGTCGCCGCCGCGCGCCCCGGCTCGACGAAATCGCCGGACGAGCTCCGGGGGCGGCGCAGGCCGGGCGATGGCGCACCGCGGTGCGCACGCCGCTATGCAGGTTGCGCGTAGACTCGCGGCGAAAAAACCGCATGCGAGGGGGGGGATCCCCGTTCCCCTCGCGCGCGTCTCGCGGTAGGAGCCCCCGCGAACGCCGGCGAGCCCAGGAGGGCGGGCGCGCTCGCGAAAGACTGTCGCCCGCCACGCGCGGGCGCCCCGGGAACGGCCCGAGAACGGAAGGACGAGCTCATGGACATCGAAGCCAAGGTCAGGTCGATCATCGCGCAGCACTTCCAGGAGGACGCCTCCAAGATCCAGCGCGAGATGAAGTTCATCGAGGACCTCGGCGCCGACTCGCTTCAGGTCGTCGAGCTCGTGCTCTCGTTCGAGGAGAACTTCGAGATCGACATCCCGGACGAGGACACCGAGAAGATCCGCACCGTCGGCGACGCGATCGACTACATCGGCGCGCACGCGAAGAAGTAAGTCGCTCGGGGGCGCCGTCCGGCGTCGCTTCGAAACCACGGCCGGGGCCGCGTCGTCCGAGACGCACCTCGGCCGTCGTGCGTGAGGGCCTCGCCGCGCGACTCTTCGGCGTCGATCCGCTCGCCCCGCGCGCCCGCTCCGCCCCGCGGCGAGCGGCCGCTCGGAACGCCTCCGCGCCGCGCGGCGCGAGGTCCATGTGGCGCGCCGCGTGCTAGCTGGCGCCGACCCTTGATCCGAGGAGCTCTTCTTCCCGATGGAACGCGTCGTCATCACCGGTCTCGGCTTCGTCATCCCGAACGGCACCGGCACCCTCGAGCCGTGGCGTCACCTGCTCTCCGGCCAGAGCGCGATCGTCCCGATCACGCACTTCGACGCGACGGAGTACCCCTGCCGCGTCGCCGGCGAGGTGAAGGGCTTCGAAGGCGAGAAGTGGCTCGCCGACAAGCGGAAGATCCGGGAGCTCGATCGCTTCTCGCAGTTCGCGATCGCCGCGACGAAGATCGCCTTCGAGGACGCGCAGCTCGAGCTGACCGAAGAGGAGCGCGAGTCGGCCGGCGCGATCGTCGGCGTCGGGCTCGGCGGTCTGCACACCATCGAGAACACGCACACCGTGCTGACGACCAAGGGGATGAAGCGGATCAACCCGTACTTCATCCCGCAGGTCATCGCGAACATGGCCGCGGGGCAGATCTCGATCCACTACCGCCTCAAGGGGCCGAACTTCTGCACGACGAGCGCGTGCTCCTCGAGCGCGCACGCCATCGGCGAGGCCACGCAGTGGATCCGCCGCGGCCTGGCCGACGTGATGATCGCGGGCGGCGCCGAGTCGACCATCTCGCCGCTCGGCGTCGGCGGCTTCTGCGCGATGCACGCGCTCTCCAAGCGCAACGACGCGACCGCGTCGCGCCCCTGGGACGTCGGCCGCGACGGCTTCGTCATGGGCGAGGGGAGCGCCATCCTCGTGCTCGAGTCCCTGTCGCGCGCGCGTAAGCGCGGCGCGAAGATCTACGCCGAGGTGACCGGCTACGGCGCCTCGAGCGACGCGCACCACATCACGCAGCCCGCGCCCGAGGGCGAGGGGGCCGTGCGAGCGATGAAGATGTGCCTCAAGGACGCGCGCGTCTCGCCCGAGAAGGTCGGCTACGTGAACGCGCACGGCACGAGCACGCCGCAGGGCGACATCCAGGAGACGAAGGCGATCCGCACCGTCTTCGGCGCGCACGCCACCAGCGGGCTGCTCGTGTCGTCGACCAAGTCGTCGATGGGGCACCTGCTCGGCGCGGCCGGCGGCGTCGAAGCGGCGATCTGCGCGATGGCGATCGACCAGGGGGCCGTGCCGCCGACGCTGAACCTGAACGAGCCGGACCCCGCGGTCGAGGGGCTCGATCTCGTCGCGCACACCGCGCGCGACGCGAAGATCGACCACGCCGTCTCGAACTCGTTCGGCTTCGGCGGCACCAACGCCACGCTGCTCTTGTCGCGATTCTCGGGCTGAGGCTCGCGTCTGCTACGCTCGGCGGCGCTCCGGATGAGTGCGATCGTCGAGCAGGTGCTGAGCGGCGAAGTGCTGGGCGTGACGATCGCGTTCACGCTCACGGTCTCGTTGCGGCTGCTGATCCCCGAGCACGGCCGCAAGCTGCTCCGCCAGCCGGTCGGCTTCCTCATCGCGCACCTGGTCGCGATGCTGGTGCTCGGGTTCGTGCCCGACAGCGCGCCGCTGCGGCGCATCCTCGCCGTCGTCGCGCTCGTGCTGCTGCTCGCGTCGATCGGCCGCAGCCTCGTCGTCCTCGTGCTCGACGTGGTGGTCGGGCGCAGGCTCCACCGGCCGCCGCCGAAGATCATCCGCGACCTCACGCAGGGGGTCGTCTACGCGATCGTCCTGCTGTTCGCGCTGCGCGCGGCGGGGATCGACCCGAGCTCGCTGCTCACCACCTCCGCGCTGCTCACCGCGGTCATCGGCTTGAGCTTGCAGGAGACGCTCGGCAACCTCTTCGCCGGCCTCGCCATCCAGTTGCAGCGCCCGTTCGACGTCGGCGATTGGATCCAGTTCGAGCCCGACGACAAGCGCGTCGGCCGCGTCGTCGAGGTCAACTGGCGCGCGACGACGGTCATCACGCTCGACGACGTCGAGCTGATCGTGCCCAACGGCGTCCTCGCGAAGTCGCCGATCAAGAACTTCACCAAGCCGAGCCCGCGCTCGCGCCGGTCGGTGTACCTCGTGGCGCCGAGCGACACGCACCCGCGCCGCGTGCACCAGGTGATCCTCGAGGCGATCGACGGCGTCGACGGCGTGCTCGCCGATCCGCCGCCGCACGTGGTGACGAGCGACTTCGCGGCCGACGGCGTGCAGTACTGGGTGCGCTTCTGGACCGAGGAGTTCCACCGCCGCGACCGCATCGACGGCGACGTGCGCGATCGCATCTGGTACGCGTTTCGCCGCGCCGGCATCTCGATGCCGTATCAGACGCGCACGGTGCACATGCGCCAGGAGAACGAGGAGACCCGCGCGAAGGCGGCCGACGCGGCGACGCACCGGCGCGAGCAGGTGCTCCGCGGCATCGACTTCCTGGAGGTGCTCCCCGCCGCGGAGCTCGCGCGCGTCGCGGGCGAGGCCCGGCTGCGCCAGTACCTCGCGGGTGAGCTGGTGGTCCGCCACGGCGATCGCTCCACCGACTTCTTCATCGTCGAGCGCGGCGCCGTCGCGATCCTCGTCCCCGACGCCGACGGGCCGGGCGAGCACGAGGTCGCCCAGCTCGCGGAGGGGAAGTTCTTCGGCGAGATGGCGCTGATGACGGGCGAGCCGCGCACCGCGACCGTGCGCGCGGCGAGCGACTGCGAGCTGCTCGTGATCGGCTCCGAGACGTTCAAGCAGAGCCTGGAGACGTCGCCCGACCTGCTGCAGCGCATCAGCCACGTGCTCGCCGAGCGCCAGGCCGCGCTGGAGGCGAAGGCGAGCGAGCGCGCCGAGGGGGCGCAGGCCGAGGTCGTGAACGAGCGCGAGAACCAGATCCTGCGGCGGATCAGGAGCTTCTTCAGCCTCTGATCCGCGCAGGTCCGGGGGCGCGGATCAGCCGCTGGACGCCGCGTCGCCGGCGTCGCTGCCGGTCTCGGTCCCCGTCTCCTTCGCGTCGCTGCCGCCCGCATCGGTGGCGGTCTCGCTCGTGCCGGAGTCGCTGGCGGTCTCGCTCGCGCCCGTGTCGCTGGCGGTCTCGCTCGCGCCCGTGTCGCCCGCGCCGGTGTCGGTCCCCGTCTCGTTCGCGTCGGGGCCCGCGTCGACCGGCGGCGTGTTGGTGGGGACGCAGGCTTTGAAGCTCGTCGTCGTGCCGGTCAGCGTGATCGTCGCGCACTGCTCGCCCGAGGCGCAGGCGTGGGCGGCGTTGGTCGGGTCGCAGAAGGGGGCGCAGAAGCCGGCCGCGCCGCCGAGCTGGAGGCACGCGAGGCCGTCGCCGCAGCTCGGCGTGCCGACGGTGTTGTTGCAGACGTCGCCCTTCTTCGCGGCGCCGCTGTTGAGGCACTGGAAGTTGCCGGCCAGGTCCTGCGGCCAGCAGGTCTGGTTGGCGCTGCACTCCCAGGGGTTCTCGTTGCACGGGGTGGGCGTGGTGCCGCTCGAGCTGCTGCTGCACGCAGCGGCGACGAGGCCGAAGCCGGCGAAGATCAGGGCGAAGGAACGCAATTTCATGGAAAGCTCCTCTCGCGCGCGGGGCGCGATGCCTGCGGCGGCGAAGCCGTCCGCGTTAAGGGCGTGAGGGGCGATCGGTATCAGGGGAGCGCGTGTTCCGCCAACGAAGCGACCGCTCGAGAGCTTGCGCGGGCGCAAGTCGTGGACCGCGCGCGCGAATCCCCGGAACGCTCGGCGGCGCCGCGCCCTGCACGCGCGAGGACTACCGAGCGTCGCGCGTGGCCGGCGGCTCCGGCGCGCGCGGGCTGAGCGACACGAGCGACACGAGCAGATACCGGCAGGCGTCCGGCTGCGCGCAGTCCTCGACGTAGAGCGCCCGACGCCCGCACCCCTCGACGACGTAGCGGACGCTCGTGGAGTTCGCGTAGCGACGGTCGACGGTGGCGACGACGTGCGCCTCTGCGCACGCGAGGTCGTTCGAGGCGGCTCGCTCGGCGAGCGCGCGGCGCCCGTCTTCGCTGTCGGACGAAGGGGCAACGTGCGCGTCGTTCCCGCGGGCGGGGGCGTTGGCTACGAAGCAGCCGGCGAAGGCGAGCGCGAAGGCGGCGAGGATGGGCGCGGCGAGGGGGCGGAGCATCGAGGCCGACGACGGTACGCTTACCGCGCGCCCCGCGGACCGCTCGACGTCTCGGGGCGACCGTCGCGCCGATCCGCCGCGGGCGGGCGTGGGCGGAAGCCCGTCGGTCGCGCCGGCGGCGTCGGACCGGCAGCATGCGGCTGCGGCGGGTGGCGCGTCGGCTGCGGCTGCGGCTGGTGGCGCGTCGGCTGCTTCGACTGCGACTGTGGTTGGTGGCGCGACTGCGGCTGCTGGCGCGACTGCGGCTGCGGCTGCTGGCGCGACTGCGGCTGCGCTTGCGGCTGCGGTCGTGGCTGCGACGGCGCGTGCGGGTGCGGCTGTGACTGCGGATGCTGCGGCGCGCGCCCTTGCTGGCCGAAGCGCGGCGGCGCCGTCCGCGGGGCGCTTCGCGGTGGCGGTTGCGCGGGCGGCCCTCCGCGCAGCCCGAGCGCCTCGCGTCGCTTGCGCTCGTCGTAGTTCGCGTCCTGGATCAGCTCGAGCACCTCGCGCGTGTCCGCGCGTCGCTGCGTCGACTGGAAGCGCCCGGTGAGCTTCGTGTCCGGCGTCAGGACGTTCTGCTGGAAGAGATCCCACATCTCCTCGGCGTACGCGAGGCGGCGCGCGCCCGGCGAGAACCGCGTGAGGAAGGCGTGCATGTTCCCGACGTCGCGCACGAGGAGCTTGCGCGCGTTCGTGTTCTGCGCGGTGTCCACCGACTGCGGGAAGTCGATGATCACGGGGCCGTCGGCGCCGACGAGCACGTTGAAGTCGGAGAGGTCGCCGTGAACGATCCCGGCGCAGAGCATCTTCGTGACCTCGCGGATCAGCCGCTCGTAGAGCCCCTGCGCGGCCTCGGGCGCGAACCCGAGATCGGCGAGGCGCGGCGCCGGCAGGCCGTCGGCCCCGGTGATGAGCTCCATGATGAGCACGCCGTCGACGAAGTGGTGCGGGACCGGCACGCGCACGCCGGCCGCGTGGAGGCGGTGGATCACGTCGACCTCGGTCGAGCGCCAGGCCGCCTCGTCCTGCGCGCGCCCGTGCTTGGTGCGCTTGTCGATCGCGCGCTGATCGCGCGTGTTGCGGACCTTGCGCCCCTCCGTGTACTCGGCGCGGTGCTTGAACGTGCGGTTCTGGGCCTCTTTGTAGACCTTCGCGACGAACTGCTTGCCGCCCGAGGCGACGACGTAGACCTGCGCCTCCTTGCCGCTCATGAGCGGACGAATCACCTCGTCGACGATGCCGTAGTCGACCAGCGGCGCGAGGGAGTCGGGGATACGCATTCGGGAGCGTCGGGACCCTACACCATCCGGCCCTGCGCCGCGGTCGCGGCGCCGTGCTCAAGCGTACGCGGAGCTCAGCGCGTCGCCGCGATCTCCCGCTCCAGCGCCTGCACGATGGGCTGCTCCGGCGCGAACGCCTTCAGCGCGCGCATCGTCTCGTCGCGCCGCCCCCACCAGCTCGGCCCCATGCGCTGGTAGTAGAGGCACAGCCCGCCCACCGCGCGCACGCTCGCCGGCGAGGTCGCGACCATCCGCTGGAGCTGCTCGTGGATGCGGCGCGGCGCGACCCCCGCGTCGAGCGCGCGGATGACCTGCGGGAGGACCGCGTCGGCGTCCTTCAGGAAATCGATCTGCAGCGGCGCGAGCTCCGGGTGCGCCGCGCGGCTCGCGTAGACGACCGCGAAGTCGCTCCAGTACACGAGCATCCAGGCCGGATCCGCGGCGAGGAAGCGGTGGGTCACGCGGCCCGGGGCGTTCGACGCGAGGACCCACCCCGCGCCGTCCTGCGCGCGCGCGGCCGCGAAGGTCGCCGCGTCCTCGGCCTCGAAGATCGTCCGTACGACGAACTCCGGCGGGTAGACGGTGTCGTTGCGCCCGTCGACGAGCACGCGCGTGTCGGGCCAGAGCTGCTGCAGCGCGTACCCACCGTAGTAGAGCGGCGTCGCGACCCTGCCGGCGAGTCCGTGCTCCTTGGCGAACGCCACCGCGCCGATCGGGTAGAAGCGCGGATCCTCCGCGACCGACACGTCGACGCTCGGGCCGACGATCGCGGTCGCGAGCGCGGCGGCGAGCGTGGCGGCGAGCGCCTTGGCGAGCCCGCGTCCGCGCGACGGCCAGCCCCTCGCCTCGACGAGCTGGGTGAGCTCGCTCGCCAGGTGCGCGAGCACGAGGCCGGCCGACAGCGCGGCGAACTGCAGCCACCGCGCCGCGCTCCAGAGCTGCGCGGTCGTGAAGGCGAGCAGCGCGACGTGCCAGAGCTGCAGCGAGGGGCGCGGCGGCAGGAGCGCCGCGAGGCGCGCGCGCCTCGGGTGCAGCGGGTGGCGCGGGCTCGGCGCAGAGGCCGCCGCGAGCGCCAACCGCGCGACGCCGGCGATCGCGGCGACCACGACGAGCACGGCCCCCGCGGGGAACGCGCGGTAGTAGCCGACCAGCCCGAGGGGGCGGAAGTCGGTGACGTACTGCCGCATCATCGCGCTGCGCTCGACCGCGAAGCTCGACGTGAAGAGCGCGAGGCCGGAGGGGTTGAGGCACGCGAGCGCGACGCCGGCGACCGCCGCCAGCGAGGCCGCGCCGAGGGCCCGGCGTGAGACGGCCGGCCCGAGCAGCGCGGTCAGCGCACTCCGCCGCTCGCTCGCCGCGCGCACCGCGAAGACGCGCGCGAGCGAAAGCCGCAGCGGGAACGCGAGCCCGAGCGCGAGCCCGATGAGGCCGCTGCGGTGCAGGCAGACCCAGAGCCACTGCGTCGCGACGACCGGCGCGAGCGCGCGCAGCAGCCCGCGCGTGTCGTCGCCCTCCGCGAGCCCTCGCTGCGCACGATCGAGGAGCGCGAGCAGCGCGAGGAAGAGCAGGTGGCCGAAGAGCTGCGGGCGCTCCGAGAGGCCGAAGCCGCACAGCGAAACGGTCACCACCACGGCGAGCGTGAGCGGCCGCCGATCGCGGCGATCGAGCGCGAGGCCGAGGAGCGGCGCGTACAGCAGCGTGACGGCGACGCGCAGCAGCGGGATCGAGAAGCGCCCGAAGGCCGCGGAGCCGAGGTAGAGCAGGACGTCCGCGAGCAGGTCCTTGTAGCGCCAGGGGGCCCCCTCGAACGAGTACGAGAACGGATCGAAGGGGAGCGTCGAGCGGCGCTCCAGCGCGAGCTGCCCGGTGCGCAGGTGCCAGGGCAGATCCGGATCGGCGCTCGGGTGCGCGGCGAAGAGCGCGCCGACGAACAGGAGCAACGCGATCGAGAGGAGCAGGCCGGCCCGCGATCGCGGCGCCGCCGCTCCGGCGCCGGAGGGCATGCTCGCAGGATACACACGCGCGCGATCGCGACGCGCATGGCGATCGCGGGACCGCTGGCCGCCGCTGGGCGCCGTCGCGGCGGCGGAGCCCACGTGCGCTCGCGAAGCTCTCAGTACGCCCTGCGCACGTACGTCGGCAGCGGCGCGCCGAGCCACCGCTGGTACACGCGGCCGGCCGCGGCGCGCACCTCGGCCGGCGGCTTCGCGAGGATCGCCTCGATGGCCGCGAGCAGCGCCTCGTCCCAACGCCCGTCGAGCGACTCCTTCGACGCGCCGAGCTCGCCGGCGATCGCGGTCGTCGCGACGAACGCGGCCGTGCGCCCCCGCGCGACCTCGCGGCACGCGCGCTCGAGCACGAGCGAAGGCTCCAGCCGCGCGTCGCCGTAGACGACGAGATACGAGCCATAAAGCGCCCCCTCGGAGGCAGCGACGCCGTCGGCCTCCGCGCCCTTGGACGCCTTCACCTTCGCGCGCCGGAGCAGCTCCCAGCTCGCCAGCTCTTCCTCGGTGATGGCCGCGAGCACGTCGACGAGCCGACCGATCGCCGCGCGGTGCGTCGCCAGGCGATCGTGCGCCTTGAGGAAGTCGTCGACGTCGCGCTCCTTGTCGCGGAGCTTCGCGAGGAATGCGTAGCGCGGCGGCGTCAGCAGCAGCGAGCCCTCGCCCATCAGCACGCGCTTCTTCTCGAGCAGCCGCACGATCGAGGACTGGCGAACGTCGACGAGCTCGCGCAGCTCGCGCAGCTCGCCGGGATCGACCTTCGCCGCGGCGGGGAGGGCGGCGCGCGTCGAGGCCGTGAGCGCCGCCTGGATCTGGCCGCGCTCCTTCGCGCTCAGCTCCGCGCCGAGGTCGAGCTCGCGATCGCCGCCGACGACGGGGAGGTAGTCCTTCGCCAGCTCCACCTCGAGCAGATCCTGCGAGACGGCGAGCCACTCGCTGCCGTCGCGTCGCCATGCGACGTACGACGTCTCGAGGTTGAGCGTGTCGAGCCTGCGCGCGTGCACGACCGACAGCGTCTGTCCGGCGAGGCTCACGCGCGCGCGGTCCTCCGCGAAGAACGCCATCAGCCAGAGCGCCCGCCGCTCCCCCTCGGCGCGGTAGTACGCGTCGAGGAACGCGGGCACGTGCGCGCCCGCGAGGCCGTCGTCGAGCTGCTCGATCGCGCGCCGCAGCGCCTCGCCGTCGTTCGACGGATCCTTCGCCTTCGCCGCCTGCACGAGCACCGCCTCGAACTCGCCGGCGAGCGCGCCGCCCAGCTGCGCGCGCACGGCGTGGGTCAGCAGCGCGTCGTGGCTCTCCTCGATCGCGGGCTTGTCCTCGTCGAGCGCGACGACGTAACGACCGAGCGGCTCGCCGAGCGCCCGGCCGAACGCCGACGCCAGGAACGCCTCGTCGGCCGTCGGCCGCAGCCGCGCCCACGCGAGCGCGCCCGCGGTCGCGAGGAGCACGAGCGCCAGCATCGTCGAGATCGGCCAGAGCCCCCCCGCGGGTCCGCGGAACGGCGCCGCCGCCGCTTCGTACGCGAACGCGACCGCCTGGACGTCGTCGGGGGCCGGCCCGGCGGCGTGGCCGGCGCCGTCGAGCGCGCGCAGGAACGCCAGCCGCGCGACGTGCTCGGGGTCGGCGTGCGAGGTGGCGCTCCGCGCGCGCGAGAGCGCCCGTCGCACCGCGCCGCGCACGAAAGGCCTGAGGAGCGGCTCGCCGTGCGCCGTGTGCAGCGAGGAGAGCTCGCCCGTGCCGCCGTCGGCGACGGCTGCGAGCGATCGGAGCACGGACGTGCGCATCACGGGGATGCGCGCAGGCTACCGCTTCTCGGCGAGGATCAAGATGCGCGGCGACTCCGCGTTGAAGAAGCGTCCGGGCGTCGACGTCTCGCCGCTCACCTCGGCGACGCGGAAGCCGTTGTCGTGGAGGAGCTTGCCGAGCTCGTGCAGCGCGTAGAGGCGGATCGAGTAGTCGATCTCCCGCGAGCGTCCGTCCTCCATCATCAGCGTGCGCTTCACCTTGAGGCGGCTGTTGATGGCGTCGAATTGCGCCTCGTCCATGCACACGCACCCTTCGCCCTCGAACCAGACCATCGAGGGGGAGCGCGGCACGACGTAGTCGCGGTTCACCACGTCGAGGAGCAAGCGGCCGTGCTTGCGGAGCGAGCGGTGGATCTTCTGCGCGACCTCGGCGTTCTTCTGCTCGTCGAAGTAGCCGAAGGTCGTCCCCCAGCAGAGCACGCCGTCGAAGGCGTCTTCGAACGTCAGCTCGCGCATGTCCCCCTGGACGAAGTTGATGCGCTGCTGGTGCTCGGCCGCCTCGTCGGACGCGCGCGCGAGCATCGCGAGCGAGAGGTCGATGCCGATGACCTCGTAGCCGCGCTTGGCGAGCTGCACGGCGTGCACGCCCGGCCCGCAGCCGAGATCGAGCATCGCCGCCCCCTTCGCGAGCCCCATCGACTCCTCGATGAAATCCAGCTCGCGCTTGAGCCAGCGCGGATCGGACTTGGGCACCGTGCGCGCGAAGTCGTCGTTGAACAGCTCCTCGAACCACTGGCGCTTCTTGCGCTTGATCTCGCCCGTCGTGTCGGCCGAGGCGGCCTGCACGGAGGTCGGCGGCGGCGCCACCACGGGCGCCGCGGGCGTGCTCACGCTCGCCGCGGCCGCGAGCACGATCGCCGGCCGCTCGCCCGTGATCAGCCCCTCGGGGCGCGTCGGCGGCGGCGGTTTGCTGATGCTCACCACGCTCGGCTGGCTCGGCGCGCCCGCGGCGGGGGCGGGGCCCGAGAGCCTGCGCGGCGGCGGCGCGTTCGGCTTCTTGGCCGACACCTCGTCGTCGCTCAGCTCGACGAGCTCTTCGTCGGCGAGGGCCTCCTCGCCGGACGGGGGCGCGTCGTCGGGCGGCGTCACCGCGCGCAGCGAGGGCGACGTGGTCTCCTCGTCGAGCGCGACGTCGATCGCCGGCGCTTCGAACTCGTCGCCGTCGAGGAGCTGCAGCGCCTCGCGGACCTGATCTTCGAGGTTCTCGAAGGTCGGCGTGCGCAGCCGATCGCCCGTCGCCTTGGCTTCGGCCGTCGGCGGAGGGAACGCGGCCGGTGGGGCGGGCGGGACGGGCGCGGGCGGCGCGATCTCCTGCCCCGCGCCCTCCTGCACGGTCGGCGGCGCGGCCTCGAACGGCGCGGGCGCGATCGGCGAAGCGCCCGCCGCCATCTGCGCGGCCAGCGCGGCGAGCTCGGGCGGGACGGCCATCGGAGACGGCGTGCGGAGGCGCGGCGAGAGCCCGAGCGCGGCGAGCTCCGGCGGCAGCGCCATCGGC
>CAIXWQ010000672.1 GCA_903923175.1 uncultured delta proteobacterium
ACGTGGAGAGGCGCTGGCGGTCCGCCGATTCCGTCCTCCTCGAACTGCGGGTATGTGGGATTATGTAATCGGAGCTGGAAGGCTGGCTTCGCTTGAAACGCCTATCCTCAAACCCGATCCCGGAAGGGTACGACAGGCACGTGCTCGGGGCGCACGCCGCGGGACGCGCACGCCTGCGACGCCTTCCCGCCAGCGCGGCTCCGGCCTACGCGCCTCGGCATGCGCCTCGCTCGACAGGCTGCCCCGCTGCTCGTGGCCCTCGTCTCGGGAGCGTGCGGTGGAGCCCAATCGCCGCGCGCCTCGATCGACGAGGCGCCCACGACCTCCCCGCCCCGCGCAAACGGCACCTGCCAAGACTTCGACCCGCCCCCGATGCCGCCACCTGCGTCGGCCGCGGCGGACCGGAGCGCCGCGCCGCCGCCGACCGTCGCAAGCGCGGCCGCCGGACCGACAGTCCCTGGCGCCGACGCCGTCGTGTCGAGCAACAGCTGGCGCTTTCGAGGCTGCTTAGGCAAAGCGATCGCCGAGGATCAGCACGCCCGCGGCTGGGTGACGGTCGCCGTCACCGTCGACGCGAACGGCAAGGTCACCCACGCCGAGCCCGACGCCGGCGGACACTGCCCGAGCTCGCTCGGTCGATGCGTCGCCGGGACGTTCTACTCGATGCAGTTTCCCGCTCCCGAGGGCGGCACCGCGACGTTCAAGGTGACGGCGAACTTCGGCACGCGGTGATCGTGGCCGCACGCGCGCCGGAGCGAGCGCGCGCGGCTCGAAGCCGCAGCCTCGACGACTTCGACGGCGCGCTCGGGGGCATTGATTGCCCCCCATCGTCGCGCACTCAGCCGTTCATCGAATGCAGATGCCCTGACACGTCGAGCCGCAGCAGACGCCGTCGCTGCAGCAGAAGGAGCTCCCACCGCACGCGCCGCCGAGCTCGACGCAGGTCGGGCCCGCGTCGGCGTCGGTGCCGCCGTCGGTCGGCGGTGGGGTCGGCGGCGCGACGACCTTCTCGACCCACTGCGCCGAGTGGTTGTGGCTGTTGACGTCTTGGAATGGCAGCCAGAACGCCGGGAACGAGCGATCCTTCGCGTCGAGCGACGGATCGGGATCGACGATGACGGCGGCCATCCAGATCTGCGGCTGCTCGCAATTCGCGAACGTGACGCCGGTCTTGCTCGCCGGGATGAAACCCGGCGCGACGTCGTCGTTCTACGGGGCACCCGCCGGTGATTCGGTCGGGTAGCAGCGCTTGAAGCCCGCGCCCTGGTTCACGAGGTGCAGGCCATAGTCGCGGTTCGACGAGAAGGTGACCCACAGGATCTTGTGCCCCTTGTACGTCTGCACTCAGGGGCTCCAGCGCGGCCACGAGTTCGAGAGCCCGTCGCCGACGTTGAGCGCCGGTAGATCGATCGGCGCCGCGCCCGCGGTCGCCGGCAGGTGGAGCAGCTTCACGCGCGCCTCCGCTCTGGGCCCGCGGTTCGCGGGCAGGCCGCGGACGACGCTCGCCGCGCGCAGCGGCGCGCGCGGCGCTGGTCGATCCTCCACGCCTCGTCGAGCCGCGCCCACCGCGCGAGCCGCTCCGACGTCACGTCAGTCGAAGCTCGCGGCGCGGTCCCTCGCGAGCGGCGCGGTGAGCGACACGATCGAGCGCAGCAAGCGCCGAAGGCCGGCGGGCTCGTCGCGGTGGTGGGCGAGCTCCTCGGGCATCTCGCCGCGCGCGACCTCGGCGCAGAGCTGCGCGGCGCGCGCCGCCCGGGCGGCGGCGTCGAGCACCGCGCGCCGAGCGCTCAGCAGATCGAACAGCACGAGCCCGAGCGCGTAGCGGTCGGTGGCGGGGCCGACCTCGGCGCCTGCGAGCTGCTCGGGTGCGGCGTAGGCGAGCGCCCCGAAGAACCCGACCGAGGCGGTGGCGTGCCCCGAGACGCGACGGGCCACGCCGAAGTCGGCGAGCTTCACGCGCCCGTCGGACCCGTAGAGCACGTTGGAGGGCTTCAGATCTCGATGGACGATCCCTCGGCGGTGCACGGCCCGCAGCGCCGCGTCGAGCTCTCGGCCGATCGCGCGGATCTCCTCGAGCCCTGGCGCCGGCTCGCGGCGGAGCCTGTCGTCGAGGGTGCCCCCCTCGAGCAGCTCCATCGCGAGGTAGTAGCTGCTCTCGTCCGCCGTCGCGCCGAAGTCGAACACCCGCACGATGCCGGCGTGATCGAAGCCACCCAGGATCGAGGCCTCGCGGTGCAGATCGCGTACGGCGGCGCCGTCGTCGGCGACGAGCTGAGGGCGCACGACCTTGAGGGCG
>CAIXWQ010000673.1 GCA_903923175.1 uncultured delta proteobacterium
CGCCTGGGTGCGCTCGGCCGCGGGCTGCGCCGCGCTGGCCGCTCCGTCCGCTGCCGGGTTTCCCTTTCGTGCGATGACGGTTGCGGCCGATCTCGTCGCGCCAGGCCACGATTCGACGCCCGAGACTCGCAAGTGGAAGAGCGCGGCGACTGCTGACGACGATCGAGAGGTTCGGCTGAAGGCTCGGCGAGTGCTCGCGCTTCGACTCGATCGCGGGTCGACTTTCGACAAGTCGGCGCTGGACGTGAGCGAGGTCGTCTTCGCCGATCGCGTCAAGGCCGTCTTCAGCAGCTTGGGGCGCGCGCTGGGTGACGAGGCTCCGCTCGCCATCGGTTTGAGCGAGGGGGGCGTTCAGATCTTCCTCGCGCTCAATGACCTCGCGCCGAGCGCCGAGTTGGCGAGACTGTTCAAGTCGATTGCGCAGGAGCTGAACCGACTGATTCCGTTGGCCGCCATCAGCCTCACGACGAGCCGGCTCGACGAGGTCCAGACCGCGAGGCTCTACGGGACCTTCGAGCAGCGCGTCAGCGAGGACGGCGTTTCCGAGTACCGGCGGACGGTCTTCTTGTCCCACGACGGCCTTCGCCGCCTGGGGATGGCCGACCTTGCGAGTCTGCTTTCGAGGCTGCGCGAGGACCGGGGCGTCGAGCCGAGAACGCCGGCCGAACCGCTCGCGGCGCAAGAGGAGGCTTCTGAATCTGATGTGGAGGTCGTCCCTTCCGGGCCGGCCGCTGAGGTCGGGGCGGCGGAGATCGTCGAGAGCCCGAAGACGTTCGACGAGCTCGTCACCGCCTCCGAGCTCCGGACGCTGGTGAAGGGCGCCTCGCTCCAGGATGTTGCCGCGTGCCTGGAGTGGCTTCGGTTGCTCGTGGGGGACTGCGACGACTCGACGCTGGTCTACGTGCGCAGCGAGGCCGTTCGACTGGTGCGGGCGACGGGCGCCGCAGACGCGCCGGCGAAGCTCGTGGACGCGTGCCTCGGGGCGCGCGTGCCGAGCGCGCCGAAGCCCGCCGCGGACACGGTGCCTGAACTGTGGGATGAGGCCGTGGACGGCGAAGTCCTCGTGGGGGAGCTGACCACTCTGCTCGGGCGGTTCGCGATCCTGCCGCCGCACGCGGCGATCGCGATCGCGATGTGGATCCTGCACACCCATGCGATCGACGCGGCTCGGCATACGCCGAGGTTGGCGGTGGTGTCTCCGGTGAAGCGGTGCGGGAAGTCTGTCGTGCTCGCGCTGGTCGCGGCCCTCGTGCGACGCGGCGTCAGCACCGCGAACACCACGGCGGCGCCGGTCTTCCGAATGATCGACCAGGACCAGCCCACGCTGCTGATCGACGACGCGGAATCGCTTCTCGCGGCGAAGGGGGAGCTTTGCGGCGTGCTCAACGCCGGGCATGAACGCGGCGGGACGGTTCTGCGCGCGATGGACAAGCACGATATTCGTCCGTTCCACGTATTTGCGGCGGTGGCGGTCGCTGGATTCGGCAGGCTGCCCGAATCGCTGGTGGATCGGTCGATTCTGATTCGGATGTCACGCCGTACGGCGAACGAGAAGATCGAGCCGTTCGATCGGCCAGCGTCCGAATCGTTGGTGGAGCTTCGACGGCGCTGCGCTCGCTGGGCGGCCGACCACTTGGCGGTGCTCCGGAGTGCGAGACCGACCGTGCCCGACGGGCTCAACGATCGTCAGGTCGACGGCTGGATTCCGCTGCTGGCGATCGCAGAGGCAATCGGGGGCAAGTGCGCCGAGGCGGCGAGGAAGGTCGCCGTCGCCTTGAGCACCGGCGTCGCCGAGGACGCCGAGTCGTGGGGCGAACTGCTGTTGAGCGATATCCGCGACGTCTTCTTCCGGCGAGAGCTCACGCGGATCTCGACGGAGGACTTGCTCGAAGCGCTCGTTGCGCTGGAGGGGCGGCCTTGGGCGGAGGCCGCCGGCGGGCGGCCGCTCACGTCGACGAGGCTGGCGGCGCTGCTGAAGCCGTTCGGCGTGCGGCCGAACAGCGTGAGGATCGGGGGGTCGACTCCGAAGGGGTACAAGCTGGAGGCGTTTGCGGATGCGTTTCGGCGGTATCTGCCGGCGGGGGAGGGGATGGTGGCGCCAGCCGCAACTGCCGCAACAAAGGCGGGCGGGAAGCCGAAGGGGCGCGGGAGGGAAGGGGCCTGAGGAGCGGGC
>CAIXWQ010000674.1 GCA_903923175.1 uncultured delta proteobacterium
GGGAGCAGGCTCCGACGAGACGAGCAAGCGCGCCCCGACGGCGCCTCGACGAGGTGTCGGCCCTCCCCCATCGAGGGCACGCTTGCTCACTACTTCCCTGGCGGCCCCGGCGGGCGCGCCGCAGCTCGTACGGCTGCTGTGATGGAGAGTGACGCGGCCTCGCTGCGCGTCTCACTCCGTCGGCTCTCGCCGGCGTGGGTCGCCGCTGAACCGACCGTCGGCGATGCCTGCTCGTGACGTCGACTCGTCGAACCAGCCGGCGCGCGCGCCCGGGTGGGCATCGAAGTGCGGGACGTAGGGCTTGATGTCGAGGAGCGGGGTGCCGTCGAGAATGTCCACGTCTACGATGCGAAGCTCGTCGCCCTCGACCGCGAGCAGCCGAACGGCCGACATGCCGATCGGATTTGGCCGCGGCGGGGAGCGAGTGGCGAAGAGCCCCCGTTCGACCGTGTCGAGATAGGGGACGACTTTGCTCTTCCACGCGGGTGCTCGGTCGAGGTGGTAGAGGAGCCAGATCCGCTCGAAGCCGGCGAGGTCCGCGAGCGCGCCGACGTAGGGAGCAAAGACGCTGACGGAGCCGCCGACGCCCTGCGCGAACGCCGGCTGGATCGGCGTGCCCGCCTGTGCGCGGTGGGGCGTGTGGATGATCCCGATCGGCTCGAAGACGATCGCCCCGAGCGACGGCCGCGCAGGGATCACCGCCATGCCGTTCTCACGGACACCGCACGCCTTGCTTGGCGAAGCGCGCGCGAATTTCCCCACGCTCGAGGAACCCGGTGTGGCGATCGAGCTCCCGCCCGTCCGCGCCGAAGAAGAGCTGCGCTGGTATGACCTGCACGCCGTAGCGCTCAGCGGTCGCCTCGTCGACGAAGACGTCGACCTCGTCGAAGTCGACGACGCCCCCGCAATCGCGACGCAGGTGCGCGAGCTCGGCGTGCATGTCCAGGCAGCTCTTGCAGCTCGTCGATCCGAGCTCGAGAAGGCGCGGGCGCGGGCCCGAGGCGCTCGCGTGCGGGGCGGCGGGAACCTCCGGAGCGGCGTTCGGACGCGACCGAATCGCGACGGCGCCGATGATCACGGCGCCGAGGACGGTCAGCCCGATGGCGTTGCGCGGGGTCGGGTCCAAGACGTTCTAAAGGACCATAACGGCGCGGTTGGGCCGCGTCGAACCCGCGCGGCTCGTCGTCGGGGCGGGGCCCTGCGGCTCGCCCAGCCCTTGGGGCGCGGGACGTGCGTGCATGTGAGGCTCCCCAGCCACAGCGTCACCAGGCTCAGCTGTGGGCAGCCTGACGTTGCGCCTGCTTGATCTGGTCGCGCACCATCTTTCGCACCACGTCGACCTTGGCGGGGTCGGTCGAGTGGACGGTCATGCGAATGCCATTGGGAGTGTCCTCCAGCTCTCTCGTCATCTGCGCGGGCATCGGCCTTGGGTGGGCCTTCGCGAAGCCTGCCCGCGCGCGCATGCGCTTCCGAACCTCGTCGACGCGCCCGGCGTTGACGAACTCCACCACGAGGCCGTCCGGCGTCTCCTGCTCCGACACGGTCGTCCCGGGAAGCTCGAACGGACAGGGGGGCATCCCATCGGGCGTCGACGGACCCGCGGAGCTCGACGCGCCGGACGAGCCCGCAGCAGGGGTGGACGCGCCGCAGCCCGCTAGGAGGACGAACATCGCGCCGACGCCCAGGAGCATGATCACGTTCTGGCTTCTCATCGGTCGTCTCCGATTCAGTGTTCTGGGTGCAGTGGTCGTCGCCGAGATCGAGCTATGCGGCGAGCTGCCCGTCGATGTCGCGAGCGACTCCGAGGGTGTTCATCGCAGCGGCGCCGAGGCGGAGCCCGAGCACCATCCCGGGCCAAGGGTGCCCAAGTCGTGCCGCGCCGGTGTCGAGTAACAAGCGCGGATCGCTCGCGGAGGCCTCCTCGCCGCCGCAAGCCGGCGCCGTCGACGAGACCATCTGTCTCCGAAGGCACTTCACGCCTTGACCGTGGTCAACGCGCGTCGCTTTGGGGCGCCGGGATCAGCGATCGGCGAGACGGGCGGTGCGCCCCAGCGCGTCGAGGTCGAGGAGCTGCAGCCTTCGCGGACCGACGCGGTGCACCACCCCGCCGGCGACCAGTCGCGAGATCGCCCGCGAGAGCGTCTCCGGGGTGATCCCGATCGCCGCCGCGAGCTCCGCCGCGGGGACCGGGAACTCGACGATCGCCGCCGCCGAGCCGGCCGCAGCGAGCGGTCGCAGCGCGTAGATGGCAGCCGCCACGCGCGGCAGGACGCCGGGCGTCGAGAGGGTCTCGATGCGATCGAACGACTCGCGCAGGCGACGTCCGAGGAGCGTGAGGAGCGTCAGCACGGCGTCGGGGCGCGCGCGAACGGCGTCGAGCAGCGCCGCGCGGGGCATCACGTCGGCCGCGACGTCGTCGATCGCCTGGGCGTAGGCCGGGTAAGGGCCGCCATCGAGGAAGGGCAGAAAGCCGAAGACGTCGTCGGGGCCGAACAAGAACAGTGTGATGGCGCGCCCGGTCGGCAGCAGGCGGTAGACCTTCACCCTTCCGGTGCGCAGCGCCACGAGCAGGCCGGTGCGCTCCCCCTCTCGCCACAAGAGCTGCCCTGCCTCGAATCGCCGCTCGACGAACCACGGCGCGAACAGCGCGCGCGCCTCCGCTGCGAGCTCGCCGAGCGACGGCGCGTGCGCGCCATCCAAGGGGTCATCTAGGCCAGTCACCGGCATCATTCCGGCCACGAGCGAGCCGGAGCCGCAAGCTCAGGGTGAGACTCGCCTCGCGGACCTACCGGGATACGCCACGACGAAGCGCTGGAAGCTCAGGGCGCGCCGACCGCGGTCTGGCAGTCGCGCTTGACGACGTCCGCGCGCAGCTTGCCTGGGTCGTAGGGGAACGTGATCCGCTCGACCGTGAACAGCTCGCGCGCCGGCGCGATCCAGACGCGTTCGGACAGCTCTCGCTGGAGCGAGCCGACCTCGGCGATCAGCTCCGACGGGCACGTCGCGGCGCGCAGCGCAGCCTCCTGTTCGACGAGGCGCGCCGGCTTCACGCCAGGCCGATGGGCGACCCGGACAGCGTCACCGGTGGCGCGGTGGAGCAGCAGCCACTCGTCGCCGAGCTTCGCGTCGACCGTGATCGAGCCGTAGCAGCGATGGCGAGCCCCGGTCAGGTACCCGAGCACATCGCCGTAGCAGACCGAAGCGTTCGTCGCGCCGGCGAGGTCGGTGCGGTCCACGGGACCGTCGCCGAAGAGCTCTGCGAGCCCGAGCGCGAGACCGCGCGCGGCGATCATCAAACCATCGCAGGGGTGCCCGTGAAAACGCACCAGATCGGCTAGCGTAACCTCGCGGGCGTGAGCTGAGCGTGCCGCGAGGCTCCCCGCGGTGTCGCTCACGCGAGCGACCACGCGATCGAGCAGCGCCTCGAGGGGCATCGACGCCGGACGCGGCCCGGTGGCGGCGTCGGCGCCCGTGCGACGCGCCACGCACCCTACGGCCAAAGTCGGGAGCAGCCCGAGCAGCCGACGGCGCGCCAGGCTAGGCGCGTCGTCCCCGTCTTCGCCACGGGGGCGGGGGTGCGCAGCCGTAAGTGCGATCTGCCTGGCGATGGGTCGGTTTGGCTTCACGTCGTCCTCCTCGTCGTCTCCTCGAAGGTCGCTGCGACCGAGGCGCAGAGGGGACGATCCTGCCTTCGGGGCCATCGGTCATCGCTCCGGGGGAGATGGCGACGCGTGACACGGCCGCTCAGAACCAGGTCTCGACCTTGCTCCGCGACGGCATGCCGCCCGCGTGCACGACCTTGCCGTCGATGACCACGCCCGGCGTCGACATGATCCCGTAGGCCATGATCTCCTGGATCTTCTCGACCTTCTCGAGCTGGATCTCGACCCCCCTGGCCTTCGCGACCTCCTCGACGAGCTTCTGGGTTGCCTTGCAGTTCGCGCACCCCGAACCGAGCACCTTCACGTCCTTCATGGCCTCGTCCTCCCGAATCAGAGCGCTCACAACACCGCGTTGAACACGTAGCCGACGAGCAGGATGCCCGAGGCCACGACGCCCGCGAACACAGCGATGAGCTTCACCTTCAGCACCTTGCGCAGGATGATCATCTCCGGTAGCGACAGCGCGACGACGCTCATCATGAACGCGAGCACGGTGCCGAGCGCCGCCCCCTTGGCGAGCAGCGCCTCGACGACGGGGATGATCCCCGCGGCGTTCGAGTACATCGGCACGCCGACAAGCACGGCCAGCGGCACCGACCACCAGGCGCTCTTGCCCATCAAGCTCGCCATGAAATCCTCGGGGACGTACCCGTGGATCCCGGCACCGACAGCGATGCCGACGAGGATGTATGGCCACACCTTGCCGACGATCTCGCGCACCGACGCGAACCCCGCCTGCACGCGCTCGGCGAGCGTGAGCGTGTCGGCGCCCGCGACCGCGTGCACACGCGGCATGTCGCGCACCCAGTCCTCCAGCAAGTGCTCGAGCTTCAGCCGCCCGATGATGAAGCCGGCGAACATCGCGACCGAGAGCCCTAGGTGCTGATGCCCACCATCTGACCATCCGTGCTCGGGGCTGAAATTCCGGACGACCCGGAAGCGCTCGGCGCGGTCGGAGAGTCCGATGGCAGCGACGAAGAAGAAGGCGCAGGGGCGGCGTCCGGCGGAGCGGCAGACGTAC
>CAIXWQ010000675.1 GCA_903923175.1 uncultured delta proteobacterium
GCCGCGGCCGTCGCGGCGGGGGTCGTGTACGTGGGCGTCGCAGCGAGCCTCGGCGATCGCGCGCTGGAGCAGGTCGGCGGAGACGCGCCCGCGCCGCGCGCACGCGAGGACGAGGGCGACGCCGACGGGAAGGCGCCGTGACCGCGCGCGCGCGCGCCGAGCGCTTCGGAGCCTGGGTCCGCTTCGACGACGCGAACCTGGTCGCGCTCGACCGGGCCGCCGCCGGGCGCCTCGGGGTGCAGGGGGGCGCGCTGTGGGAAGGCGCGCCAGGGACGACGACCGATCGCCCGGTCGCGCCGCTGGAGCTCCACGTCGCGGTGACGAGCCGATGCCCGGCGAGCTGCCCGGGGTGCTACCTCGACGCGGGGCCGACCGGCGCGCACGTGCCGCTCGCGTCGCTCGAGGCCACGCTCGCCGCGGCCGCGCGCGCGGGGGTGTTCACGATCGCGTTCGGCGGCGGCGAGCCGCTCACGCACCCGGAGCTGCCCGCGCTCGCGCGGATCGCGCGCGCGCACGGCCTTCTGCCAGTGGTCACCACCAGCGGCCTCGGGCTCACCGCCGACAAGGCGCGTGCGCTCGAGGGCTTCGCGCAGGTGAACGTGAGCCACGACGGCGCGGCGGGCGACTACGAGGTCGTGCGAGGCTTCGACGGCGCGCCGGCGGCGGAGCGCGCGATGCGACTGCTCGCCGAGGCCGGGATCCCGGTCGGCGCGAACGTGGTGCTGACGCGCGCGAGCTTCGGCGAGGAGGGCGAGCGGCTCGAGGCGACGGCCGCGCGCGTCGCGGCGTGCGGCGCGGGCGAGCTGCAGCTGCTGCGCTACAAGCCGGCGGGGCGGGCCGCGTCGCTCGACTACCTCGCGCGGCGGCTCTCGCCGGCGCAGGTGCGCGCGTTTCCTGCGGCGCTCGCGCGGCTGGTGGCGCGGCAGGGCGAAGGGGGCCCCTCGGTGCGGATCGACTGCGCGCTCGTGCCGTTCCTGTCGACGCGCTTCGACGACGCCGACGCGCTCCGCAAGCTCGGCGTGATGGGCTGCGAGGCGGCCGGCGCGCTCTCGGCGGTGAAGGTCGACGGCCGGCTCGCGCCGTGCAGCTTCGCCGAGGCGGTCGACGTCGACGCGCGCGCGCCCTCGTCGCTGCGTGCAGCGTTCTCGGCGCCGCCGCCCGCGCTCGCGCGCTGGCGCGACGTGGCCGACGCGCCTCCGGAGCCGTGCGCCTCGTGCGCGATCCGCGCGGTGTGCCGCGGCGGCTGCAAGATCGTCAGCGCCCACCTCGGCGCGGATCCGCTGGCGCCCGATCCGGAGTGCCCGCGCGTCCGGGCGCACGCGGGAGCGCCGACGTGAGCGAGCGAAAGGTCGAGCCGACCCGCACGCGCGCCACGCACCTCGCGCACCTCGCGCTCTCGCTCGCGGCCGGCGCCTGCGTCGTGGCGATCGCCTACGCGTTCACGCGCCTCGTGCAGGCGTGGGTCTACCCCTCGCCCGATCCACGCACGGTGACGCACGTCGCGCACGTCGCGTTCTACTGGCGGCTCGCGCAGTCCGCGTGGGTCGGTGGGCTCGGCGCGATCGGCGCCTCGGCGCTGTTCGCGCGCGCGCCCGAGCGCGCCGAACGAGCCCTCCCCGCCCTCGCGCTCGCCACGGCGCTGGCGATCACCCTCCAAGGAGTGCTCGTCCCGTGAGCGTCGCGACCTTGCGCCTGCTCGAGCACGTCCACGGCCACCTCGGCTGGCTCTGCGTCGCCGCGCTCGCGCACCCCGCGCTCGTGCTGCGCGACCCGGCCAGGCGCGCGCGGCTCTCGGCGCTGCTCTCGACGCTCTTCACGGCGCTCACCTTCGCGCTCGGCGCCGGGATCTACGGGCCCTTCAGCCGCGACGGCGCGCGCCACGCGCTCTACGTCGCCTCGCAGCGCCACGGGCTGCTCTTCGAACGCAAGGAGCACCTCGCGGTCGGCGTGCTCGCGCTCGCGGTCGCCGGGTGCCTCACGCACCTGTTCGCGTACGACCGCGCGCGCCCGGCCCGCGCGCGCTTCGCCCATCGCGCGTTCGCGTGCAGCGCCGGGCTCGCGCTCGTCGTGGCGACGCTGGGGACGCTCGTCGCCGCGTTCAAGTCCTGGTGAGCGACCGGCGCCGACCCTACGTTCCGATCGAGATGACCGAGACGACGCCGCACGTGGTGATCGTGGGGGGAGGCTTCGGCGGGCTCACCGCCGCGCAGTCGCTCGCGCAGGCGCGGATGCGCGTGACGCTCGTCGACCGGACCAACCACCACCTGTTCCAGCCGCTGCTCTACCAGGTGGCGACCGCCGCGCTCTCGCCGGCGGAGATCGCCGCGCCGATCCGCGCGGTGCTCGCCAGGCAGCGCAACGCGCGCGTGCTGATGGCGGAGGTGACGGGGGTGGATCTCGCGCGCCGGCAAGTGACGCTGCGCGACGGCGAGCTCGCGTACGACTTCCTCGTGCTCGCGACCGGCGCGGGGAACTTCTACTTCGGGCACGACGAGTGGGAGGCCTTCGCGCCGGGGCTCAAGACGCTGGAGGACGCGGTGGAGATCCGCCGGCGCATCCTGCTCGCGTTCGAGCGCGCCGAGCGCGAGCCCGACGCGGCGCGACGCGCGCGGCTGCTCACCTTCTGCGTGATCGGCGGCGGCGCGACCGGCGTCGAGCTCGCCGGGTCGATCTCCGAGCTCGCGCGCAGCGTGCTCGCGCGCGATTTTCGCGCGATCGATCCGAAGCAGACGCGCGTGCTCCTGCTCGAGGGTGGCGACCGCGTCCTGCCCGCGTTCACCCCGGATCTGTCGGCGAGCGCGGAGCGGCAGCTCGCGCAGATCGGCGTCGAGGTGCGCAAGGGGGCGCGGGTCACGCGGATCGACGGCGACGGGGTCTGGCTCGGCGAGGAGCTGGTCGGCGCGGCGACGGTGCTCTGGGGCGCGGGCGTGCGCGCGACGCCGCTCGGGGCCTCGCTCGGCGTGCCGATCGACGCGCAAGGGCGCGTGAAGATCGAGCCCGACTGCTCGCTGCCGGGGCACCCCGAGGCGTTCGCGATCGGCGACATGGCCGTGCTGCTCGACGAGGCCGGCGCGCCGCTGCCCGGCACGAGCCCGGTCGCGATGCAGCAGGCGCGGTACGTCGCGGCGACGATCCGCGCCGGCCTCGGAACGGGCGCGGGCGCCGCGCCGCGGGCTCCGTTCGTCTACGTCGACAAGGGCGCGATGGCGACCATCGGCCGCTCGCGCGCGATCGCGCGCACCGGGAGCCTGCGCCTCTCGGGGTTCACCGCGTGGATGGCGTGGCTGCTCGTGCACATCTGGTACCTGATCGGCTTCGAGAGCCGCGTGCTCGTGATGCTGCGCTGGTGGTGGTCGTACGTGACCTTCCGCCGAGGCGCGCGGCTGATCACCGATCCGATCGAGCGCGGGCCGCACCGGCCACGCTGAGTCCGGCGCTCGAGGGCGCGAGTCACTTCGCCGCAGCGGCGGGCGGGGCGCCTCGACGCGCCGACAGGATCTGTCGCACGCGATCGATGTCGGCGCGCGGCAGCTCGGCGACGTAGCCGGCGTCGGGCGGCGCGCCGTCGATGAGCGCGGAGGCGACGTGCACCGCGGCGCCGACCCCGAAATCGCGGCCGACGTTGCGCTTGGGCGCGTGGTGGTTCGCGACCGCCTCGACCGTGACGTCGGAGAGCCCCCAGACGCCGAGCAGGTAGCCGCCGACCTCGGCGTGGCTCGGCCCCTCGCGCGCGAGCTCGACCTCGTGGAGCGGCACGTGCTGCGCCTGCGCGAGCGCGTTCAGCTCGCGCAGCCGCTCGGGCGCGCTGACGGCGAGGGCGAGGACGCCGACGTCGGCGAGGAGCCCCGCGGTGAAGGCCTCGCCGTTGCCGCCACCGAAGCCGAGCCCGCGCCGTGGCGCGATCGCCTCGGCGAGCGCGGCGACGCGGAGCGCGTGCTCCTGCAGCTTGTCGATGTCGAGGCCGGTCGAGCGCAGCGAGGTGCGCGCCTGCTCGAAGACGGCGGCCGAGAGCACCAGGTTGCGCAGCACGTCGCCGCCGAGCCGCACCACCGCGGTGCGCACGTCCGTGACCTTGCCGCCGCGCGAGTAGACGGCGGAGCCGGCGATCTGCAGCAGGCGCGCGCTGATCGCGAGGTCCTGGCGCACGATCGACGCGAGCTCGTCGGCGCTCGCGCGATCGGCGGCGAGCGCGCGGTTCAGCTCGGTGTAGAGGCGCGGCACGGACGGCAGGCGATCGATCGCGCCGATCGCGCGGCGGATCGGCCCGCGGAGCAGCGCGCGGACGGCGCTCGCGCGATCGACGACCTGCCGGAGCGTCGCGATCGGGCACGGCTTGGCGAGGAACTGGTGCGCGACGCCGATGGCCCGCAGGTTCTCGCCTTCGTCGGTCTGCGCCGAGAGCACGATGCGCACGACGTCGGGGTGCTTGGCGCGGATCTGGCGCAAGAGCTCGGGGCCGTCCATGCCGGGCATGCGCATGTCGGTCACGACGACGTCGCAGGTGGTCTTCTCGAGGTAGTCGAGGGCCGCGGCTCCGCCCTGCGCGAACGCGACGGCCCACGCGCAGGGCGCCACGTGGAGCGCGCGACCGAGCGCCTCGAGGACGCAGGGCTCGTCGTCGACGAAGAGGACCCTCACGCGGCACCTCCTGCGCGGCGCAGCGGCAGCCGCACGAGGAACGTCGTGCCGACGCCTTCGTCGACGTCGAACGAGAGCGTCCCGCCGTGCTTCTCGACGACGACCGCCCACGCGATCGCGAGCCCCTGCCCCGAGCCCTTGCCGAACGGCTTGGTGGTGAAGAAGGGCTCGAACACGCGGTGGCGGATCTCCTCGGCGATGCCGCCGCCGGTGTCGCGCACACGGATCTCGGCGAAGGCCCCGTCGCGGCGCGTGGAGACCACGATGCGCCCCCGGCGTGCCCCTCCCCGCTCGGAGACGTCGGCGATGGCGTGCGCGGCGTTGACGATCAGGTTCAGCACGACCTGGCCGAGCTCGTCGCGGAGGCACGGCACCGGCGGCAGATCGCTGGCGAAGTCCGTCTCGAGCTCGGCGATGCTCTTCCACTCGTTGCGCGAGACGACGATGGTCGACTCGATCGGCTCGCGCAGGTCGATCGGCTGCTTGTCGGGCCCGCTCGGTCGCGAGAAGTTGCGCAGCGCGGAGACGATGCTGGTCACGCGGCGCAGCCCTTCGAGGCACTGCTCCAGCGCCCGCGGGACGTGCTCGAGCAGGTACTCGGTGTCGCTCTCGGCGAGCGCGTCGCGCAGGTGGGCGAGCGCCTGCTCGGTCCCCAGGCCGCTCCCGGAGGCCGCGACCAGCCCTTGCGCCGCTCCGGCCACGGTCACGAGGTCGGCGAGCGAGGCCTGGAGGAAGACGAGGTTGTCGGCGACGAATTGCGTCGGCGTGTTGATCTCGTGCGCGATCCCGGAGGCGAGCTGACCGATGGCCTGCAGCTTCTGCGACTGCACGATCGCCGCCTGCTCGCGCGCGGCCACGGCGCGGGGGTCGTCGTCGCGGAGGATCTCGACCCGCGCGGGCGGCGGCCGAGGCGTCGCCGAGGGGGGCAGCGGCGTCGGCGAAAGCGGGCGCGGCGAGGACGACGGCGGCGCCGAGCCGAAGCCCGAGGGCGGCAGGTGGGTCGGGCGCAGCGACGGCGGCGGGCGGAACGACGAGATCGGCCGCATCGAGCGGACCGGCCAAGCGCTGGGGCGGAAGACGAGCTCGAGGCGCGCGGAGTCACCCAGGGTGGGCGGCTTCGACTTGGGCTCTGCATCGTCGCGCGAATCGTCCAAGACCGGCCTCCCACCGGGCGCCAGCGCGACTGCGCCGGAGCTGCGGCCAGGATCGCGCCCCTGGGGGGTGACGTGGTCCGCCGGCGCCTGCGAGCAGGCAGCGGCGAGACGCCACGACCAGAGGCGCCCCATGATCCTGAACAGGGATACGGACGCTCGGCGGATCGGATTAGGTCTGGGCGGGCCAGGTCGGCCGGCGCGCGGAAACCGGCATCACTGCAGCAGATCGCCCTCGAACGCGAAGTAGCCGATCGGCCACTGCCGGTAGAAGCTCGCGTCGACGACGAGCTTGCCGTCGCCCTCGTCGACCTTCTCGCGCAGCACGCCGACGACGTGGAGCAGCGACCCCTTGCCGATGCGCAGCTCGCCCTCGCGGTCCTCGGGGGCGATCGCGGCCTGGACGTGGACCACCGCGCCCGCACCCGGCTTGACCGTGACGCGGCAGGTGTCCTCGTCGTGCTTGTTGCCGCAGCCGTTGACCTCGTTGCGCACGTGCATCTTGCCGGTCAGGTACGCGGCGCCGCCGGCGGCGTCCTTGCGCTCGTCGACGATCATGAAGAAGTGGACCTTCTTGGTGCGCCACTCCTCGGGCTTGAGCTCCGCCATGGCGGCGTCGAGCGGCTTCGCGCCGTCCTCCGCCCCCTTCTCGGTGGGCGTCGGCGCGTAGCTCCGCGCGTAACCCCAGCGGTTGGGCCCGCCGCACCCGGCGACGAGGAGCGCAGCCACACAGCACGCGGAGCGGATCATCGGGATCGGGCGGGGGCGCGGCAGCATCGAGGGCGCGGAGCATAAGGACGAGCGGCGCGTGGGTGCAACGGAGGCGCGCGTCAGCGCATCGAAGCGCGGTTTTTGCCGCGCAGACGTGGCCGATCGGCCCGCGACCCAGTAGGGTTGCCGGGGTGTCGGCAGCGTTGCGCGAGCGAGCGGGCGGCCCTCCGCCTCCCGAACAGCCGGGTCCCGCCGGGGCGGAGAAGGCGACGAGGACGACGCGCGCCCTCGCGAGCGCCGCGGCGCGCGTGCGGAGCGATCTGCTGGCGCCGCCGGCGCGCGAGGGGCTCGGGGTCTTCACCTACGCGTCGGTCGCCGCGTTCGTCGCGGCCGCGCACCTGGCGCGGCTCGGGACCCGTCCGGCCCGACTCGGCGCGCTCGCGCTGGTGCTCACCGTCGCGCTCGGCACCCTCCTCTGGTGGGCGCGCGCCCACCGCCGCGGACGCGACGATCTGCGCGCCCTCGGCGACGCAGCCCCCGTGCTCGGCCGTGCCGAAGTCGAGCGCGTCCTGCGCGGGCTCGCGCTCGCCGAGCGGATCGCCCGCGATCCGGCCGCCGAGGGGGTCTCGCCGACGCTCGCGCGCCTCCACGCCCTGCGATCGATCGAGCGGCTCGATCTCGATCGGCTCGCCCCGGTCGGCGCGCGTCGCGCGCGCAGCGCTCGGTATTTCGGGCTCTTCGCGCTGATCGGCGCGGCCTGCGTGCTCGGCGCCGCGCCGGTGCGGCTCGCCGAGGGGATCGACGTCGCCTTCGCCCGCGGCGGCAAGGGGCCGTTCCCGATCGTCTGGCTCGACGATCCGCGCGTCGTGGTCCACCCGCCCGCGTACCTCCACCTCCCCGACACCACCATCGACGGCTACGGCCGCCTCGTCGCGAATCGCGGGGCGCAGCTGGTCCTGCGTGGGACCCCGAAGCGCGACGGCCGCACGCTGCTGCTCGCCGACGACTTCCACGAGGTCCCGTTCCTCGACGACGGCGCCGGCGGGGTGGTGGCGCACTGGTCGGTCGCGACCTCGGGGCGCCTGCGCGTGCGGGCCCGCTTCGGCGAGGTCGTGATCGAGGAGCCCGAGGGCTGGGAGCTCAAGGCGCTCGTCGACGACGTGCCGACCGTCGAGCTCGAAGGGGCCCCCAAGACCATCGACCTCGCGACCGCCGGCGGCTCGGTGCCGCTGAAGTACGACGCCTTCGACGACCACGGCCTGCGCGAGGTGCACCTGGTGGTGCGGGTCGGCGCGCACGAGGAGCGCCGGGTGCTCGCCAAGCTCGACGGCGAGCCGAAGCACGATCGCGGCGGCTACGTGCTGCGCACCGGGCCGCAGGGCGATCCGCTGGTCGCCAAGGCGCGCACGCCGATCCGGGTGCGCATCGAGGCGCGCGACAACGACCCGATCACGGGGCCGAAGTGGGGGCGCAGCGCCGAGCTCACGCTGCTTCCGCCGACGATCGGCGCCGCGGAGGCCCGCCGCTACGAGGCGCTCCGGGCCGAGCGGGACGCGCTGGTCGACCTGCTCGCGCTCGCGATCGAGGAGCCCGCCGACGCGGCGACCGCCGTGCGCCTGCAGACCCGCTTCGACGAGGCCTCGACCTCGCTCGGCGACACGCTCGGGCAGTCGTGGGAGGGGGTGCGCACGCCGCCGCGCATCGCCGCGATCGTGAAGGGGCGCCTGCGCAAGGCGCGCGAGGCGATCGCCGCGGAGCTGAAGACGCCCGGCGCGGCGCCACGGGCCAATACGACCGAGGCGCTCGAGACGCTGACCATGCGGCTCGACGAGGCCCTGCGCGCGCTCGGCGGCCGCGACGCCAAGGGGATCGCCGCGCTCTTGGTCGACGTCGCGGAAGACGGCGCCGCCGCCGCGCACGAGGCCGCGCAGGGCAACCAGCCCGAAGAGGCGACGCTGCGTCTCGACGTCGACGCCAAGGCGCTCGACGGAGGCGGCGCGTCGATGCGACGGCTCGGCACGCTCGGGCGCGACCTCGGCGAGATCGTCGAGAACGATCTGCGCCGCGTCGCGCGGGCACGCGCGTCGAGCCCGGCTCCGAGCGCGACCTCGTGGGCGCAGGCCGAGCTCGCCCTGCGGGATCTCGCCGCGCGCATGCGCGAGCCGGTGCCGTCGTTCGGCGGCGGGGGCAACTCGGCGGGGAGCCCGGGCGCGCCCAGCGAGGAAGACCAGATCGGCGACGAGAGCGAGGGCGAGAAGCAGGCGGGCGATCAGGAGTCGGCGCTCGAAGAGCTCGCGAAGGAGCACGGCTCCGCGGTCGGCGAGGTCGAGGACGCGCTGCGCGACGCCGAGGATCCGAAGTCGCTCGAGGGGCTCGACGAAGAGGTGAAGAAGCGCGCGAAGGCGCTGCGCGACGCGGTGGCCGGGCTCCCCAAGAACGGCGGAATGCAGAAGAACCTCGAGAACGCCGAGGCCTCGCTCCGCGAGAAGGCCGAGTCGATGGCCGAGTCGCTGGAGCGCATGCAGATCGGCGACGCGCACGAGCGCGGCGAGTCGGCGCTCAAGGCCGGCGAGGACGCCAAGGACAAGGCCTGGATGGCGCCCGGCGCCGACGAGAAGATCGACGACGCCGTCGGCGAGGTGAAGAAGCAGCAGGAGTGGCTCGACGGGCTGCTCAAGAAGATCCGCGAGCGCGCGGGGCAGAAGGCGAAGGAGAAGGTGAAGGGGGTCGCCCCACGCGAGCGCGGGCTCGAGCAGAAGACGGGCGACCTCGGCGAGCAGTCCGAGAAGAAGGCGCCGATGCCCGAGGGGCCGCGCTCGCTGCTCGAGGAGGCGAAGAAGAAGATGGGCGAGGCGGCCGACGCGCTCGAGAAGGGCGACGCCGACAAAGCCCTCGAGAAGCAGCGCGAGGCGCAGCGCCTGCTCGAGCGCGCGCGCGATCAGATGAAGGGCGAAGACGAGCCGCAGCGCGGCGGCGACGGCGGCAACCGCCCGAACACCGAGGACAAGCTCGACATCCCGAAGGCCGAGGATCACAAGGGCCCCGAGGCGTTCCGCAAGCGCGTGCTCGGCGGCCTCGGCGCGGGGGCGAGCTCGCCGAAGATGCAGGAAGCCGTGAAGCGCTACGCGGAAGGGCTCGTGCGATGAGCGCCGCGAGACGCTGCGCCCTCGCCGCGGCCACGCTGGCGTTCGCGCTGCTGCCGCACGCCGAGCGCTCGGCGAAGGCCGCGCTGTCGTCGCTCGCCGACGCCGACCGCGCGATCACGGAGATGGACGTCGAGCGCGCGCGCTCGATCCTCGCGTCGCACGATCCCGCGAAGCCGAAGGTGTCGCTGCTGCTCGGCAAGCTCGCGCTCGAGACGGGCGAGTGCGACGACGCGGTGAAGCACCTCTCGCCCGAGGCGGTGCAGGCGCTCCCCGACGCCGGCGCGCTGCTGACGGTGGCCCGCGGCTGCGCGCGCGCGATGGCGGCGACGATCGTCGTGGACGATCCCGTCCACGCCGTGCGCGTGCGGCTCCAGGACGACGCCGATCGCGCGATCGTGCCGCTGATCGGCGACGCCATCGCCAAGCAGCGCGCCGTGCTCAAGAGAGATCTCGGCGTGGACATGCCGACCCCGACGCGCGTCGACGTGGTCCGCGACCAGTTCTCGTTGGCCGCGATGACCGGGCTGCCGCACAAGGCCGCGCAGACCACGGGCACCGTCGCGATCGCCAAGTTCGGGCGCGTGATCGTGCTCTCGCCGCGCGCGCCGGAGCTCGGCTACGCGCTGCAGGACACGATCGCGCACGAGTACACGCACCTCGCGCTGACGCGCGGGACGCTCGACGGCGCGCCGCTCTGGCTGCAGGAGGGGGTCGCCAAGCGCGAGGAGACGCGGTGGCGCGCGGCCACGCCGGCCGACGAGGCGCTCCCCGCCGACGCGATCGCGGCCGCCGGGCTCGCCAAGGGGCTCGGACGACCGCTCGACGGCATCGGTCCCTCGGTCGCCCTCCTTCCGAGCGCGCGCGAGGCGATGGTCGTCTACGCGGAGGTCGCGAGCTTCGTGCGCTTCCTCGCGGGAGACCGCGCGGGCGCGGCAGGCGCGCCAGCCGACGCGACGATGCTCCCGCGCCTGGTGGCCGCCTACGCGGAGGGGCTCGAGACCGACGCCGCGCTCAAGAAGGTCAGCGGCAAGGACCTCAAGGAGTGGAACGCCATCTGGCGCCCGTGGGTCGCGACCCAGGCCAAGCCGCTCCCGGCCTCCGTCGGGCTCGACGCGGGAAAGCCGGCCGCGGGGCACGGGAAGGAGGCGCGATCGCTGCGCCTCGGCGAGCTGTTGCTCGGTCGCGGCCACGCGAAGGCGGCGCGCACGAAACTCGATCCGCTCGAGCCGCTCGGTCTCGAGGACGTGCTCCTGGGCGCGCGGGTGGCGCTCGCTCGGCTGCGCGCAGGCGACGTCGCTGGGGCGCGCGCGGCGCTGGTCGATCCGGCGAAGCTCCTCGCCGACCTCGGCGCCTGGTGGGCGACCCGCGGCGACGTGCTCGCGGCGAGCGGCGTGGGCGGCAAAGGCGGAGCGAGCGCCGCCGACGCGTTCTCGGCCTACGGCGCCGCCGTGGCGCACGATCCGCTGTCGGAGCAGGCCGCCTGCGGCTGGGCAAGCACCGCGCCGGCGGGTGACCCGGTCGCGGCCGTAGCGCGCGATCTCTGCGATGCAGCGCGGCAACGCCAGGCGCCCCCCGTGGGACGAGATTGACCCTGCTCGACCGGGCCCCGTAGGATCGAGAGAAATCCGGCGTCGCGCAGGTGCTCTCGCATCCGGGGTGGATCGATTCGCGATCCGCCGGCCTCGGGGGCGCGCGCGACGCGCCTCGCAGTCTCGCAGTTAGGACGGCGTCCCTGACCGCCCACGACGACGAAGGCACGGCACCCGCGATGTCCGCTCCCTCCGCCCGCGCGCCTCTCCCGAGGCCCCGAACGAATCCCACCCGCACAGGCGCGGTCGCGGCGTGCGCGCCGCCTGTCGCGCGCGACGCAGGTCGGCCGAAGCCCCCGCGTTCCGAGGCGCGCTCATGAGCCTCTCCACCTTCGCGGCGGCGCAGCTGCTCCGCGTGCTGCCGCGCAACACGATCAGCAAGGCGCTCGGCGCGCTCTGCGAGGCGCGCCCGCCGGCGCCGCTGATGCGCGGGATCGTCCGCGCGTACTCGTCGGCGTACCAGGTCGCGCTGCACGAGGCCGACGAGGCGGCGACCCCGTACGACTCCTTCGACGCCTTCTTCACCCGCAAGCTGCGCGCCGGCGCGCGCACGGTCGAAGGGGGTGAAGGTACGCTGATCTCCCCCGCCGACGGCGTGCTCTCGGCGGCCGGCACCATCGAGGCCGGCGGCACGATCCGCGTGAAGGGGCAGGATTACTCGCTCGACGAGCTCGTCGACGACCCGCAGTGGGCCCGCGAGCTCCGCGGCGGCGCGTTCGGCGTCGTGTACCTCTCGCCGCGGGACTACCACCGCGTGCACGCGCCGGTCGGCGGCGAGATCGTCCGGGTGCAGGGGATCGAGGGGGATCGCTATCCGGTGAATCGAATCGGGGAGCTGCACGTCCGTCGGCTGTTCGTGAAGAATCGCCGTGTGGTCGTCGAAATCGCCTCCGAGGCGTGGGGGCGTGTGGCGGTCGTCCTGGTCGGTGCGATGATCGTAGGTCGAATGACGGTCGTGGGGGTCGACCAGCCGGATGTCCAGGGCGAGCACCGCTTCGCCCCGGCGCGCCCGATCGCCCGCGGCGACGAGCTCGGCGCCTTCCATCTCGGTTCGACGGTGGTGTTCGCGGTTCCGAAGGGGCCTTTCGCGGGTTTCTCGCGCGGCCTGGGCGAAGTCCTCTACGGTCAGGCGCTCGCGACCGCCCGCACCGTGAGGGCGGCGCCTGAGGGTAAGGGTGCATGAGCGCGGATCGCCCGGCTCGAACCGATGAGCTCGCACCGGAGTCGGCCGACGGGAACGGCTCGGAGGGCCCCCCGGACGTCGACAGCTTGATGTCGCGTCTCGACGCGGCCAGCGAGCCGACGCCCCCGGTCACGAGCGGCGAAGATCGCCCCTCGATTCCGGGCTCGCCGACGCGCACCCGGCGACGCCGCGGCAGCACGCTGCGGGTGCCCGACGACGCCATCCCCGCGGGCACGCCGCCGCCCGCGACGGTCGCGCGGAGGTCGGTCCCGCCGCCGCCGGTGGGCCCCGAGGTGATCGCCATCCGGCCCGGCCGCATGATCACGATCGGCGACGCGACGCCGCTTCCGATGGCGCCGGTCGCGCCGCTCGCGCAAATGGCGCCGGTCGAGGCGTATGCGCCGATCGCACCGGTGGCACCGGTCGAGCCGTTCGCGTACGCGCCGCAGCCCGAGGCCTTCGCCGCGCCGCCGGAGCCGGCACCGGCGCCGTTCGAGCCGGCGCCCGCGCAGCCTTTCGTCGCGCCCGCCGCGCCGC
>CAIXWQ010000676.1 GCA_903923175.1 uncultured delta proteobacterium
AGTGCGAGGCGCTGGTGGCGACGATCCGCGACGAGCGCGATCGCGCGCGCGACGACGCGCAGCGCGCGACGGCGTCGCCCCCTGCCCCGCCGCCGCCCCTCGAGCCCGACGCGCTACGCGGACGCGCGCTGCGGGCCAGGCTCGATCGTCGCTCGAGCGCGCTGTCGGCGAGGCTCGCGCGCGAGGTGCGGGCCGCGGTCCGTCGCCCCGCCGACGACGAGCCCGCGCACGACGCGCGCAAGACCGCGAAGCAGCTCCGCTACGTGCTCGAGGCGCTCGACGAGGGCGGCTGCGCGGAGGCGCTCCAGGCGCTCCAGGCGCTGCAGGACCACCTCGGCGTGATGCACGACGCGGCCGTCGCGCGCGATCGCCTGCGCGAGCATCGCGATCCGACGCTCGCCGCCGCGCTCGCCGGCGAGGAGCGCGCGCGGCAGGCGCTTCACGCCGGGATCGACGAGAAGTGGCGCGCGGTACGCGAAGCACTCGCGCCGCTGCTCGGCTAGCGATCGCCCGCGGCGCTCACTGCTGCGGCAGCCGCGATTTCGCCTCGGCGAGCGCGTCCTCGTCGGTGACCGCGAGCTCGAGGTGGAGCGGCGCGTAGGGCTCGCTCTGGAAGACGCGCGTCATGCGCATCTTCGCCATCTCCAGGATGGCGAGGAAGGTGATGACGTAGTCGAAGCGCGTCACGAGCCCCGTGAAGAGATCCTCGAACGTCGTCTTCGGGTGCAGGCGCAGGATGTCGCAGAGCTCGTGGATGCGCTCCGTGATCGTGATGCGATCGGCGGTGACCTCGTGCTGGTGCTCGATCTTCGCCTTCGAGAGCACCCCCTGGAACGCCTCGAGGAGCTTGAAGATGCCGATCTCGGCCAGCGGCGCGGTGTCCGACGAGGACTCCATCGCGGTCGGCGGGCGCGGGAAGACGTCGCGGCCGGCGATGGGCCGCTCGCCGAGCTGCGCGGCCGCGTGCTTGTACTTCTGGTACTGGAGCAGGCGTCGGATCAGCGCCTCGCGCGGATCGAGCTCCTCGCCGTCCTCGCCGATCTCGACGTCCTGGGTCGGGTCCGGCGGGAGCAGCTCGCGCGATTTGAGGTGCGCGAGCGTCGCCGCCATCACGAGGTACTCGCTCGCGACGTCGATCTGCATGATGCGCATGAGCGAGAGGTACTCGAGGTACTTCGCGGTCACGAACGAGACCGGCAGGTCGACGATCGACAGCTCGTGCTTCTGCACGAGGTGGAGCAGCAGATCGAGCGGCCCCTCGAAGGTCGGGAGGGTGACCTTGTAGGTCGCCTCGCCACGATCGGCGAAGTCGAACGACGAGCCGGCCTCTTTCGGGGCCCCCGCGTTCGGCTGCGGCTTCGCCTTCGCCATCGGACCAGCGTTAGCCGGTGCGAAGGAGGGCGTCACGCCGCGCGCGAGGCGGCGTCGCACGGCCGACCTCCGCGGGCGCGGGCGGCGCCGCGTCGGTCGTGGCATGACGGCGCGGATGCGCGGGAGCGACGGGGCGGCCG
>CAIXWQ010000677.1 GCA_903923175.1 uncultured delta proteobacterium
CGCGGAGCTCGTCCGCGGCCACGACGTCGTCATCCACCTCGCGGCCAACCCGGAGGCGAGGCTCGGGCTCTCCGACACGTTCCTGGATCTCCGCCAGAACACGCTCACGACGTGGAGCGCGCTCGAGGCGTGCCGGCTCGTGGGCGTCCCGGCGCTCGCGCTCGCGTCGTCGGGCACGGTGTACGGCGAGGTCGAGGGGTGCGTCGACGAGGACCACGGACCGAACCTCCCCATCTCGCTCTACGGCGCCTCGAAGGTCGCCTCCGAGGCGCTGGTCTCGGCGTTCGGTCACTGCTTCGGGCTGCGCGGCTTCGTCCTGCGCTTCGGCAACGTCGTCGGGCCGCGCGCCACGCACGGCGTCGCGCTCGACTTCGTCCGACGCCTCGAGCTCGACCCCGACGTGCTCGAGGTCCTCGGCGACGGCGCGCAGCGCAAGCCCTACCTGCACGTCGAGGACTGCGTCGCGGGGCTGCTGCACGCCATCGAGCACGCGCTGGGCGACCTCGTGCGCCTCAACCTCGCGCCCGCCGACGCGACCTCGGTGGCGGACATCGCGCGCATGGTCGTGCAGGCGATGGGGCTCACCGACCGGACGGAGATTCGCTTCGCGGGCGGCGCCCGCGGCTGGCCGGGCGACGTGCCGAGGAGCGGGCTCGTGCCCGATCGGCTGGCCGCGATCGGCTTTCGCGTCGCGCGCTCCTCCGACGAGGCGATGCGGCGCGCGATCGCCGAGATCGTCGCCGAGCGGCCGCGTCCGGAGCGCACCTAGATGCAGGTGGCGATCCTCGCCGGGGGCGTCGCTGCGCGGATGCGGCCGCTGTCGGACCGGCTGCCGAAGTCGCTCTTCCCGGTCGCGGGGCGAGCGTTCCTCGATCACCAGCTCGAGCGGATCGCGCGCCTCGGCGGCACGCGCGTGGTGCTCTGCCTCGGCCATCGCGCGGCGGAGGTGTCCGAGTACCTCGCGCGCCATCCGCCTGGCATCCCGGTGACGGTCAGCGACGAGGGCGACGCGCGGCTCGGGACGGCCGGCGCGCTGCGCCTCGCGGCCGAGCGCGGGCTGCTTCAGCCCGAGCTGCTCGTCACCTACGGCGACTCGTTCCTCGCGGCCCCCTTCGCGCCCCTCCTCGCGGCCCACCGGCGCGCCGGGGTCGAGGTGACCATGTCCGTGCTGCGCAACGACGATCGCTGGGATCGCTCGAACTGCGTCGTCGAGGCGGGCGCCGTCGTCTGCTACGCGCAGAGCTCGCCGGGCGCGGCGAGGCCGGCGGGGATGCGCTGGATCGACTACGGCCTGCTCGCGCTCGATCGGGCGCTCCTCGAGCGCCTCGTCGTCCCCGTCGGCGGCCTCGGGCTCTCGCAGGAGCTCGCGCGGCTCGCGGCCTCCGGCGCGCTCGCCGCGCACGAGGTCTCGGAGCGCTTCTACGAGATCGGCTCGTGGTCGGGGCTCGCCGAGCTATCGGCCCATCTGGAGCGAAGTCCATGATCATCTCGCGCGCACCCGTCCGCTTCTCGCTCGGCGGCGGCGGCTCCGACCTCCCTGCCTACGTCTCGCAGCACGGCGGGTTCATCGTGACGGCGGCGGTCGACAAGTACATCTACGTCCAGGCGAACCGGCGCTTCTTCGACTCGATCCGGCTCTCGTATTCGAAGACCGAGATCACCGACTCGGTCGACGAGATCGAGCACCCGATCTTCCGCGAGGCGCTGCGGATGATGGAGATCCGCTCGGGCATCGAGCTCGTCTCGATCGCCGATGTGCCGTCGAACAGCGGGCTCGGCAGCTCCGGCGCCTTCACGGTCGCCCTGCTGCACGCGCTGCACGCGTACAAGCGTGAGTTCGTCTCGACGCAGCAGCTCGCGGAGGAGGCCTGCGAGATCGAGATCGGGCGCCTCGGCGAGCCGATCGGCAAGCAGGATCCCTACGCCGCCGCGTACGGGCGGCTCAGCTGCCTGACGATCGAGCGCGACATGACCGTGCACGTCGAGCCGCTCCAGATCTCCGAGGACTCCCTCTCCGATCTCGAGTCGAACCTCCACGTCTTCTACTACGGCGTCGAGCGCAAGGCGGCGGTCGTGCTCGCCTCGCAGCAGCGCGCCCTGCAGACCGAGCCCGCCTCCGTCGAGGCGATGCACCGCATCAAGCAGCTCGGCTTCGAGACGCGGCGCGTGCTCGAGCGGGGCGAGCTCGACGGCTTCGGCGAGCTGCTCCACGAGCACTGGACCGAGAAGCGACGGCTCGCGGCCGAGGTCTCGAGCGCGAGCATCGACGAGCACTACGCGGCGGCGCGCGCGGCCGGCGCGCTCGGCGGCAAGATCATGGGCGCGGGCGGAGGCGGGTTCTTCCTGTTCTACGCGTCCCGCGCCAAGGGCGCGCTGATCCGCGCCATGACCGCGCGAGGGCTGCGCTACGTGCGCTTCCGGTTCGACCTCGACGGCGCGCAGCTCGTCGCCAATCTCCGGCGCTCCTGACCGCGTGAGGCCTCCGCGCATGCCCCGCCGCGCCCTCTTCTTCGACCGCGATCGGACGCTGATCGACGACGCGCCGGCGGGCGCGGCGAGCGTCGCGGCGCACCGGCCCGAGCACGTGCGGCTGCTGCCTCAGGCGATCGAGGCGCTCGACCTGGCGCGCGCGGAGGGCTTCGCGCTCGTCGTCGTGACCAACCAGCCGGGCCCCGCGAAGGGGGAGTACTCGCGCGACGACGTCGCGCAGACGCACGCGCAGCTCGTGACCCTGCTCGCGGGCCGCGGCGTGCGCCTCGATGGGCTCTACGTCTGCTTGCACCACCCGACCGGCGCGCCGGGGCCGCGCGCGGCGGCCTCGCGAGCCGCGGCAGACGCCACGCTCGTCGGCCCTTGCGCGTGTCGCAAGCCGCGCGCGGGGCTGATCCACCAGGCCGCGGAGGAGCTCGACCTCGACCTGCGTGGCTCGGGGCTGGTGGGGGATCGGACGTCGGACCTCGAGGCCGCGCGGGCCGCGGGCGTGCTCGGGGCGCTCGTCGGCCCGGGGCGCGGCGTCGCCGTCGCCGTTCGCGAGGTCATCGATCGGCTCCGCCGCGCGTGAGCGCCGCGGCGAGCTCCCAGGTCGTCTCGCTGCGCTTGAGCGTCGGGTGGCTCACCAGCAGGTGCAGCACCACCGCGCAGATCCCCTCGGTGTGCACGGTCACGCGCTCCGGCTGCACGACCGGGATCAGCACGCAGGCGTCGGCGCGCGCGCGCGTGTGCCCGCCGTCACGGCCGACGACGCCGAAGACGCGCGCCCCGACCGTGGTGGCGAGGTCGACCGCGCGGACGAGATTGACCGAGAGCCCACGCGGCTCGCTCCCGCCGCCGACCGACAGGACGAGGAGCGCGTCGAGGCGCCCCAGGCGCGAGACCTTCAGCCACTCCGAGAAGCTGCTCTCCCAGCCGGCGTCGTTCACGCGCGCCGTGAGCTCGGCGACGTTGTCGGTCGGCGCGTAGCTCTCGATCCCGCAGATCTTCCGGAGGTCGTTGACGGCGTGGCTGGCGTGGGCCGCCGAGCCGCCGACGCCGAGGACGAACAGGCGCCCGCCCGCGTCGCGCACCGCGGCGAGGCCGCTCGCGACGGCGTCGATCGAGGGGGCGTCGAGCGCGCGCAGGATCTCCACGGACTCGGCCAGGTAGGTGTCGACGTACTCGCTCATGGTCGCCGCGGGATCAGTGCGCGTCGCGCACGCGCGTTCCTTCGCCGATCGCGCGGACGATCCGCACGAACGTCCACACCGTGCCGCGCACGCGCGCGAGCTTCGACGCGCCGACGCGCGCGAAATACGGGATCGGCAGCTCCTCGACGCGGTAGCGCGACCGCGCGGGCAGCACGAGCGTGTCGATCGGGAGCGCGTCGCCGCGGCCGTCGAAATCGAACGCGCGGATCACCGACGCGCGATAGCCCCGCATGCCGCTGTGCACGTCCGTCGTCCGCAGGCCGTGGACGGCGCGCACCGCCGCCGCGAAGACGCGGTTCGCGACGAAGTGGGTGATCGGCATCGCCGAAGGGTAGGCGTGCGTCCGCGTCGCGTTCACCACGTCGGCGCCCGCCTCGAGCAGCGCGCGCACGCGCGGGATGTGGCTCGTCGGGTAGGTGCAGTCGCAGTCGAGGTAGATGAGGGCGTCGCTCTCGCGCGCGGCCTCGTACATCAGCCGGCGCATCGCGGGGCCGTGCCCGCGCGCGGGGAGCTGGCGCACCACCCGCGCCCCCTTCGCCTGCGCGAGCCTCGGCGTGTCGTCGCTCGAGCTGTCGACCACGAGCAGCTTGGCGTCCGGCGCCACGGCGCGGATGTCGTCGATCATCCGCTCGATGCACCCGGCCTCGTCGAGCGTGAGCATGCCGATGGTGATCGACAGCGGGCCCGGGCGCGGCGGCCTCCGCGCCACGAGCAGCCGCGCGCCGCCGAACGGCGCCGCCCGCGCCGAGACGCGCAAGACCGCGAGCCCCGCGCCTCTCAGCAGCGCCGCCATCGCCGACACGTCGCGCGCGGCGGCCACCGAGAGCAACAGGTGCCCGCCGTCCTCGAGGCGACGACGCAGCGCGGCCACGTGCGCCGCGGCTTGCTCCGGGGCCCCGACGCCCAGGCTGGACGCCCGACAGACGACGAGATCGAAGCGCGCGCCCGGGCGCAGTTGCGCGAGCGTGTCCGGCGCTCCGAGCGCCGCGGGCGCCGTGAGAGAGGCAAGCGAGGCAAGCGAGGCGCTGACGATCTGCGCGCCGTGGACGCGCGCGGGCGCAGCGGCCGGGCCGAGCGCGCCCTCGACGTCGAGGATCGAGCGCGGCCGCCCGACGTCGCGGAGGAGCGGCTCGTCGGCCTCCGGAAACGGAAGCTCGACGACGCTCGACGGTTCCTGCATCGTACCGCGCATAGCACTGATGGCGACGGAAGCGCTCGGCGCGCAGCGGCTCACGGTCTTGGACGTCGTCGGTCAGCGGCTCTCGCGCCGGCCGATCGCCGCGGTCGTTCGCGGCTACGAAGCGCCGCGCGTCCTCGACGTCGGCTGCGGCCACCACGCGGGCCTGCTGGTCGAGCTCGCGCCCAAGATCCTTCGCGGCGTCGGCGTCGATCGCAGCATCTCCGCGGACGCGAAGCGCCACGCGAACCTCGAGTTCTTCGAGGGGGAGGCCCAGCCCGCGCTCCGCTCGCTCGTCGAGCTCGCCGCGGAGGACTCCTTCGCCGCCGCGCGGTTCGACGTGGTGTGCCTGTGCTCCGTCCTCGAGCACCTCACCGCGCCCGAGGAGATGCTGGCGCTCTGCCACGCCTTGCTCGCGCGGCGTGGCTCGTTGATCGTGAACGTCCCCACCTGGGCAGGCAAGGTCGCGCTGGAGACGGCCGCGTTCCGGCTCGGGCTCAGCAACGTCGCCTCGATCGACGATCACAAGATGTACTACTCGAAGCGCGATCTCTGGCCGTTGCTCGTGCGCGCCGGCTTCCGACCGCGCGCCATCCGCCTGCGGTACCACAAGCTCGGTCTGAACCTGTTCGCCGTCGCCGAGAAGGGCTGATGGAGGCCTCGCGCAGCTGGCGCGCGCGCCTGCGCGAACGCCCTTGGGAGTGGGCCGCGGCGGCCCTCGCGGTGACGACCATCGTGGTCTCGGTGGCCTTGGTCGTGTCGCCTTTTCTGAGCAGCGCGTCGACGCTCGGCTTCCACGACTGGGACGTCGAGACCTCGCACCGCTACCTGACCAAGCTGTCGCTGCTCCGCTACGGCGAGGCGCCGCTGTGGAACCCGTTCGCGTGCGGGGGCTTCCCCGAGTGGGGCTACATCGAGGGGGGCACCATCGTCGTGTCGCCCTGGCTGCTGCCGTACCTCGTGCTGCCGATCCCGATCGCGCTGCGCGTCGAGGTGATCGGCATGGCGCTCCTCTCGGCGCTCGGCGCCTACGCGCTCGCCGGGCGCTTCACGCGCAGCTTCGCCGGGCGCGCGCTCGTCGTGGCGCTCTGGGCGGTGAACGGTCGCTGGGCGCTGCAGGCCGCCGCGGGCCACACCTGGCACCTCGCGTACGCCTGGATGCCGTGGTGCTTCTACTTCTTCGAGCGCGCGCGCGCGGACGGGCCGTGGCCGCGGATGCGGAACGTGTTCGGGCTCGGCGCGTGCTTCGCGATGCTCGTCTACTCGGGGGGAATCTACCCGCTGCCGCACACGGTCCTGGCGCTCGGCCTCTACGCGCTCGCGCTCTCGGCGCGCGAACGCTCGGCGCGGCCCCTGCTCGTCGTGGCGGCCTCCGGGCTGCTGGGGGTCTGCCTCGCCGCGCCCAAGCTGCTGCCGATGCTGCAGACCTTCGAGCGAGCGCCGCGCACGATCGAGTCGGTGGAGCGCCTCGCCCCGGGCGAGCTCCTGAAGCTGCTCACGCTCCGCGCGCAGGATTTCCACGCGACGCCGTTCCGGGGCGCGTATGGCTGGCACGAGTACGGCATGTACCTCTCCGTCGCCGGGCTCCTCGCGCTCGTGCTCGCGATCGCGCTCGTCTGGGGGCGGCGCGTGACGGAGCTCAAGCTCGTCGGGCTGATCTTCGTGCTCCTCGGGTTCGGCGCGTTCCACCCCGCCGCGCCGTGGTCGCTGCTCCACGCCCACGCGCCGTTCTTCCGCTCGCAGCACGTCCCGTTCCGGTTCCTCTACCCGGCCGCGCTGCTGCTCGCGCTCGTCGCCGCGCGCGGGCTCGGTCGGCTCGCGAGGCGCAAGCCGTGGCTCGACGCCGCGCTCGGGGTCTGCGTGCTCGCGCTCGCGGTCGACGTCGCGCTGGTGGCGCGCAAGCCGATGGCGGAGGCGATGTGCATGGTCGCGCCGCCGATCGTCCCCGCGCCCGAGCTCCACTTCACCGAGGCCTCGACGTACGAGTACGCGAAGCGCGACTTCGCCGGGCCGGTCTACCTCTCCATGCTCGGCAACAAGGGGATCATCCACTGCTACGGGTTCCCGCCGCTCGACGCCATCGGCGCCCGGAGCGTCACGGACGTGCGCTATCGAGGCGAGGCCTACGTCCTGCGGCCGGGCGGCGCGCCGGCGGGCGAGGCGCGGATCACGTCGTGGAGCCCGAACCACGCGACCCTCTCGCTCGAAGGGGCGTCGGCCGGGACCGTCGTCGTCTACAACATGAACTTCGACGAAGGGTGGCGCTCCGACGCCGGGCCCGTCGCGATGTACGAGGACAAGCTCGCCGTCCGGCTCGACGAGGCGCGCAGCTCGGTGTCGTTCTCCTATCGCCCGGCGAGCGTCTCGATCGGCGTGGTCATCGCCGGGCTCACCGCCGCTGCGTGCGCCCTGGTCGGCTGGGCGCGGCTGCGCGGGGCGCGAAGGGCGCGAAGGGCGCGCGCGGCGTGAGCGCGGACGGCGGCGGAGACTGGGAGGCGCGCTGGCGGGAGCACGCGCGGGCGCACGGCGAGAACCCCGCGCGACGCTACCGCACGCGCCTCGTGCTCGCGGCCGTCGGCGAGGCGGGGCGCGCGCCGCGGGTGCTCGACCTCGGCTGCGGTCCGGGGGTGCTCGCGGGCGAGATTGCCGAGGCGTTCCCCGAGGCGACGATCGTAGGCGTCGATCGGAGCCGCGAGGCCGTGACGCGGGCGCGGGCGCTGCTCGCGCGCGGGCGCTTCTTCGAGGCCGATCTGACGAGCGAGGCCTGGCCGCTCGAGCACGCGGAGCTCCGAGGGTTCGCCGACGTCGCGACCTGCTGCGAGGTGCTCGAGCACCTCGACGATCCCGGCGCCGCGCTCCGGAACCTGCGCGCGTGCCTCGCGCCCGAGGGGCGCCTGATCGTCACGGTCCCCTCTGGACCGCGCACCGCGTTCGACGTGCTCATCGGCCACCGGCGACACTACCGAGCCGACGAGCTGCGCGCGCTGCTCGATCGCGAGGGGTTCACCGTCGAGCGCGTGCGCGCCGCGGGCTTCCCGTTCTTCAACCTCTACAAGCTCGCCGTGCTGCTGCGCGGCCGCGCCGTCGAGCGAGACGCCCGCCTGGACCCGACCCGCCCGGGCGCGCGCGGTCACGCCCTCGAGGCCGCGTACGCGGTGTTCGAGGCGCTGTTTCGGGCCAACCTCGAGCGAACGCCGTGGGGCTGGCAGCTCCTCGCGGTGGCTCGGCGTCGCGCCGCCGCGCCGGGCGCGGAGTCGGGGCGATGACGGGGCGCGCGTCAGGCGCGTCACGCGAGGAACGCGCGTCACGTGAAGAGCGCGTCTCGCGCGCGGTCGCGTGGGTCGCGACGCTCGGCTTCGCGCTCGCGGCGTCGTGGGAGCTGTTCGGCCCACCGCTCAACGGGCATTACGCCTCGTCGGCGAGCCTCGGCATCATCGCCGAGAACATGGCGCGGTGGAGGATCGTCGCCCCGGTCTGGGACTACACCGCCCAGGCGCCGCTCCCGAGCCAGTACTACTGCCACCACCCGTGGGGGATCTTCTGGACGACGTGGGCCTTCTTCGAGGCGTTCGGCCGACATGACTTCGTGTGTCGCCTCCCGGCCGTGCTGCTGTCGAGCGCGACGCCGCCGCTCTTGTTCGCGCTCGGGCGCGCGCTCTATCGCCCCTACGCTGGCGCGGCGGCCGCGCTCGCGTTCGCGGTGCTGCCGATCTCGCTCTCGTTCGCCCACTTCAACGCGCTCGAGGTGCCCGTCATCGCGTACTCGACGCTCTTCCTGTGGGGGTACGTCCGATACACGCAGGAGGCGCGGACACGCCACCTGCTGGCGAGCCTCGTCGGCGCCGCGCTGGCGCTCAATTCCGACTGGCCGGCGTTCGTCCTGGTCGCGAGCGTCCTCGGCGCCGAGGCGCTGCGGCTCTCGTTTCGCCACCTGAGGCGCTGGCGAGGGGGCGGGCGTCTCGCTCTCGACCCGCTCGACCCGCTCGACCCGCTCGACCCGCTCGACCGGCGCCGCGCCATCTACTGGCTCGCGATCGCGGGCGCGGCGGCCGCCGTGCTTGGCTTCTACGCGCTCGCCTTCCACCGCGCCGGGAAGCTCCCTCAGCTGCGCGCGATCTACGCCCTGCGCTCGCGAGGCAGCGAGCTGCCGCTCGCCGCCGTGCTGGCGAGCCGCGCGTACTGGATCGAGCTGATGTTCACGCCGGTCGCCATCGCGCTCGGCAAGGCCTTCGCGCTCATCGCACTGGCGCGGCTGGTCGTCCTCCGTCGCGTCGTCGAGGTCGTGCCGCTCGCGACGCTCGCGATGGCCGGCGTTCAGTACGTCGTCTTCAAAGAGGGCGCCGACGTGCACGTCTTCTGGCCGCACTACTTCGCCCAGTACTTCGCGCTCGCGATGGCCGGGCTCGTCGCGACGCTCACGCCGCTCGTGGAGCGGCTCGCCGCCCTGCGTGCGCCGAGGCTCGCCGCACGTGTCGACCTCGCGCTGGTCGCCTTCCTCGCCGCGACGCTCCCCCTCGGGCTCGTGCTCCGCGACGGCGTCCCCGTGTTCCTCTGGGCGCGCGCGACCGGCGGCCGCTTCGACGAGCATGGGCGCCCGATCGACTCCGAGGGGGACAAGATCGCGGCGCTGCGGTGGTTCGTCGCGCAGCCGGACGCGCCCGCGCCGAGCGCCGCCGTGGGCTTGCACGCGAGCATGCGCGGCGGCTGGCCGCAGGAGTGGGCGCTCGGCGGGCGACCGATCGTGTTTCGCGCGCAGGCGCCGACCGAGGGGGCAGAGGCCGTCACGGTGGCCGACGCGCGCTTCGTCGACGTCGAGACGCGCCGGCGCTGGTTTCGCGCCTGCGCCATCACGGCGGTCGGGCCGTTCTGGTTCCTGCGGGCCGGCCACGCTCCCCCGCGCGCGTTCGCGATCGTCGAGAGCGAGCCTACGCCGCTCGAGCGCTACCTGGTCAGCGGCACCGAGCCGCACCGAGCCATCGAGGCCGACGAGTACGCGACGTGGGAGCTCGCAGCGCACTACGGCGTCGCTCCGCCCGCGCCGTCCGCCGCGCCCGCCGCGCCCGCCGCGCCGCCGCGGACGGAGGAGCAGCATCGCGTGCGGCACAACATGGCCGTCGCGGCGGGCGATCCCGACACCATGCGCGTCGAGCGCGCCGGACTGACCCAGGGCTGCACCGCGCTCGACGTGACCTTCAGCGATCGGACGCGCCTGTTCGCCGCGTGCTACCGCGACGGCGCCGCGCCGAAGTTGACGCTGCTGTTCGAAGCGAGCGGTCCGCTCTCCGACGACGTCGAGCTGGTGGTGTCGTCGCGCGTGGCGGAAGGCCCGCGCTTCTCGACCACCATGGTCGACCCGACCCCGCGGACCTCGGGACTTCCGTTCGAGCTGCCACCGTCGAGCTTTCGGCCCGGCTTCGTGTACGCAAAGCACGTCTGGGTTCGACCGCGGCCCGGGCGCGAGGTGTTCACCGCGGCGTTCGTCGGCAGGGGCGCGCCGTTCCTCGAGCGGGGAGGGCCGGTCGAGGTGCTTCGGCTCTGAAGGGCCGACGTTCACGTCAATCTGAGCCAGCCCGCGTCCGGGACCGGGCCCGTATCGCCCGGACGCACGCCCCCCCGCCGCTTGGTGTGGCCGGCAGCGTCGTGTACACGATAGGAATGCACACGATTCGCTCCGTTCGCTCCGGCGTCCCCTGCGCCGGCTTGCTCTTCGGCCTGATCGTCTGCCTCGCGCCGGCGATGGGGTGCAGCAGCTCCAGCTCCTCGCCCAGCGACGCGTCGACCGAGGACACGTCGAGCGCCGACACCTCGACGGGCGACACCTCGACGGGCGACACCTCGACGGGCGACACCGCGACGGCCGACACCGCGACGATCGACGCCCACGAAGCAGCCATCCCGTGCGGGGTCCCGACCGACTGCCCGGCTCCGCCGAACGAGTGCGTCGTCAACACCTGCAACGCCAACGTCTGCGGGGTCGTGCTCCTCACGAGCTCGCACGTGATGAAGGCCGGGCAGATCACGGGCGACTGCAAGGTCCTCGTGTGCGACGGCGCCGGCGGCATCACGAGCATCGACGATGCGACGGACGTTCCGAAGCTGACCACCGTCTGCCAGACGAACCCGGTCTGCTCGGGCACGCCGCTCGCTCCGCACTTCATGGACGCCCCGACCGGGACCAGCTGCGTCGCCGACGGCAAGCTGGGCAAGTACGTCTGCGGCAGCACCACGGTGCCGGCCGTCGCGGGCACCTGCGTGGAGTGCAACGTCGCGGCCGATTGTTCCTTCGGCGACGGCGGGTTCTTCGGCGACGGCGGCGGAGGCGGGGGCTCCTGCTCGGGCAACATCTGCATCTGACGAAGCCGCTCCGGCTCGACCGAGGCCGCGCGCGATCGACGCTCTCGCCCGCGGTCCTTCGTGCTCACGCGCGCTCACGCGTGCTCGCGCGACGCCGCGAGGCCGCGACCGCGGCCGTCACTCCTTCCAGGGGACGACGCGACGCTTCGAGCCGGTCCACACTTCCAGCGAGTCGCTCGTGAGGAAGACCACCGGATTGGGGAAGACGCGCGCATAGGGCGTCCAGTCGGCGGCGACGCCGGTTCCCTTGACGACCACGGTCGGCGCGCCGCCGCCGCTCGGAACCTTGACGACGCCGTCGGTCCGAGAGCGGCAGAGGACCCACGCGCCGCTCGGCGACACGGCGGGGGATGCGCAGGTCGCGAGTCCGACCTCGACGCTCGTCGCGAGGTCGCGACGAGCGACGTCGACCTTGTACTCGCCGAGGCTCTTGGTGGCCGTCGGGCGCGTGAAATAGAGGAACTTCGCGTCGGGAGAGACGTCGTAGTCGGTGTCGACGGGGATCGCGACGGTCGCCCGCACCTCGGTGAACAGCCAGCCTTCGGCGGTGCAAGTGTCGCCTCCGCACTCGAGCGTCACGCGCACCGACACCGCGCGGCCGGCGGCGTGGACGCAGGCGGAGGCGCTCTCGAAGGCCATCGGCGCGCGGGCACCGAGGAGCGCACTGGCCTCCTTGCGCGCGAGCGTGCGGCAACCCGGCTTCGAGCCGACGATCGCGCGAACCCGGGAGAGCTCCTGCTGGTGCACGGTCGGCGCGCTCGCGGACGACTTGGCGGCCCACGCCGTCGTCACGATCAGAGCGAATCCGAACGAGCGCTTCACTGCGGCCTCGTTAGCCCCGCGCGGCTCCCGAGGTCGACTTCCCAGCCCCGCCGGCCGCACGCGGGGCCTCGGGTTCCGCAGACGAGCTTCGCGCTGCGTCGATGACGGCTCCGACCCACTCGGAGTCGTCGCTCGTCACCTCGAAGCAGGCCGCTGCATCCCACCAGCAGGCGCTCGCGCCGCCAATACGCCCTCGCCTACAGCGGGCGGAGGTGGACGAAGTTCACGTGGTAGAACTCCGCCGGACTCGTCGGATCGGTAGGGTGCGGGTGCGTCCAGTGCTCTCCCGGGCCGCCCGGGCCGAACACCCGGGCGAACCCTTGGCCGCTCCGTCGGTCGACGACGACGTCGAACACGAACGGGAACCACGGCGGCCTTCCGTGGCCGGGAGGCCAATCGACGACGCACACGGTGTCGCCGGGTGCGGGCACGTGGGGGCCGGGCGGCATCGGCGATGAGCGTAGCAGCGGCGCGCGGCCTTCGTGGCGGGTTCGGACGTGCGCCGGCGAGGGGACGCGCGGCGTCGCACGGCGGGTGCGAGAGCAAGCCGAAACTCCCGGCGTTCAAGTCGACCGCGACAAGAGCAAAATCCACGGGTGCCGCACGCGCTTCCCCCGGGTGTCGCCCTTCCTCGCCGCCTTCGTGAGCTCGCGACGTCCGCCGCGCCCGGTCCGCATGGTGTATTCGGAGACTGGCAGTTTGGGCGAGCAGGCGATCTCTCCGTCCTGTTCCCCCCCGCTGAGACCGAGATCGTCGTTCGGGCGAGTCGACGCTTGGTGGTCTTCGCGGGCAGCTTCGCGGGCGGCCTTCTGCTCGGCCGTCGTAAGACGCCATAGCCAGCTCCGAGCTAGGAAAGGCCGCACGCCCCCTTCGCCGCACTCCCGAGCTCCCTCACTCGCCGAGCGCGACCCCAGGATCAGCCGGGAGGGACAACGCGGCTTTCGCCCTTCGCGCCCCTCGCCGCCCGCGTCCGCAGGCGGCCCGGGGGCCCGCGCCGCTCTCGCCTACTCGTCGTCCGCCGCCTTCTTCTTCTTGGTCTTCGTCTTCTTCTTGGGCGCGTCGGCGTCGTCGTCGGCGCTCTTCTTACCGGCCTTGTTCGACGCGCAGACGGCCTGGGCGGAGGTCTCGATCCCGTCGGCCGTGGCGTTGAACATGTAGAACGCGGTCGTCGTGCCGAAGTCGCACTTCTTCCAGTCTTTGCTGCCGCTGCCGGCGAGGAAGCAGGTCTCGTCCTTCGTCAGGTAGGGGAGCGTGTCGACGTAGGCGGTGCAGCTCTCGCCGATGGTGTCGAGCGCGGTCGAGAGGGAGTCCTTCATCGACTTCGCGGCGGCCTTGTCGTCGCAGCCGTCCTGCTTCTCGATGTACGCGCCCATCTTCGTGTTGAAGTGGTCCGACCACTTCTCGCAGTCCTTCTTGGTGACCTTCTTGGGGATCAGCCCGCAGGCGCCGACGAGGGCGGCGACGCCGAGCGCGGCGAGCGTGCGGACGAGCGGGTGGCGAGCGGGGCGGAACGAAGACGACATGGGAAACCTCCGGGCGAGCCGTGCGCCCGCGGCGGGCATCCTACGCCGGCGCGGCGCGCTGCGCGGAGCGTGACCATGCGGGTTGCGTTGGCACACGATGGCAGCGTCGCTCCGCCCGCTTCGACGGCGCGAAATCGCGTGGCGCGGCCGCGATCGACGGGCTCCGACGCGCGCCGACGCCGAGCGCTGGTCGGCACGACCGCTGCTATTCGAGTCGACATGCCCTCGCGCCCGCGCTCGCTCACCGCCCTCGCCGCACCCGCCGCACCCGCCGCAAACGCCAGCTCCAGCTCGCTCGCTCGCCTCGTCGGCGTCGCCTCGCTCGTCGGCGCGCTCGGCGCCTGCGGCGGCAAGCTCGATGCGGGGACGCTCGCCGTGCAGTCGACGGCGCTCCGCTCGTTCGTCGGCACCGTCACGGCCGCGAAGCTCGTCGACGGCGGGAGCCCGTTCGGGTCGTTCGACGCGATCTCCGTCGGCATGACCGCGCGCATCGACCTGCGGCTCGACGAGGCCGGGAACGTCGAGCTGGTCGCCGTCACCCCTTTCGGCCAGGCGGTGCGCGCCACCGGCACCCGCGGCGCCACCACCGCCCTCGACGTGCCGCAGTCCAACTCGGCGGCGTCGAACGGCCTCTCGTTCAGCGGGCGGAATTCGAGCTGGTCGGTCACCGAGACGTACTCGCACTTCGAGATCGCGTTCGACGCCGCCGGCACGCCGCAGACGTTGACCGCGACCGGCCAGGCCTCAGCGTTCTCGGGCGACGTCGGGACGCAGGGGACCGCGACGGCCACGATCACGCTCGGGGCCGACGTGGTCGCGCCGACGTGGCGCGCGAGCGCGGAGGCCTCCTTCGCGAACCGAGGGCTCCCGTGGGACGCGCGAATCGTCGAGGCGAGCGAGCCGTACGAGGGGACGGCCGATTTCGCGGCGCTGTTCCCCGGCGCGACGCGCGCCGACTTCGACGTTACCGCGCTCACGACCGAGGCCGCGTGGGGGAGCCCGGCGGCGACGCGCGAGCGCGGCGTGCGCCTCCTCGCCAAGCGCTGGGACGCCACCAGCCCGCTCTACGTGCAGGGCGCGCCGGTGCGTGATCTCGCGGGCAACGTCGCGGCGACGAGCCTCCTGCCGTACGACACGATCGGCCTGCAGCTCTCCGCCGGCTCGACGCTCCCCTCGGGGAGCCTGTCGGCCATCCCGTGGGGCGACGCGAAGGTGCAGCCCGGCTGCGGCGAGGGCGGGCCGTGCCTCGTGGTGGGGCCCTTCCGCCAGTCGTACTGCGGCGGCGGCAGCGCGGGCGGCATCGCTGCGCGCCTCCGCGGGGCCGGGCACGCGAGCTTCCGCGTCCGCGTGACCGCCACCTCGACCTTCGGCGGCGGCCCCTCGGGGCAGGCCGTGCTGCACGTGCTCGCGACCAACCCGGGGGCTGTGCCCGTGACCGACGCGCTGACCTTCCCGACCACCGCGTCGGCGGACGGCACCTACGACACCGGCTGGAAGACGATCACCCTGACGACGCCGAGCGCGACCGCGGCCGAGACCGGCATCGCGGTGAGCGCCGGCGGGCTCGGCTCCGCGCCCGTGATCGCCGACTGCGGCCCGGCGCCGTCGCCGGCGGATCTCACGGTCTACATCGGCGAGGTCGCGGTCGCGCCCTGACCTCGCGCGGCGACGACCGATGAGGTCGGCGTCGACCGCCGAGCTCGCCGCACTTCCGCGCGCCGCGTCCCCGCGCGATCATCGACGGAACGATGCGCCGCGATCCGCGCCTCCAGGCGCTCTCGACCGACCACCACCACGCGCTCGTCCTCGCGCGCGACGCGCAGCGCGCGAGCGTCTCGCGCGACGCGGGGCAGATCGACGGCCTCGTCACGCGGGTCCGCGAGGCCTTCGCGCGCGAGCTGGAGCCGCACTTCCGGATCGAGGAGGAGCTCCTCTTGCCGGCGCTCGAGGCGGCCGGCGAGCACGCGCTGGTCGCGCGCGTGCGCGACGATCACGCGGCGCTGCGCCTCGCGTCCGACGCCGAGGGGCTCGACGCCGAGCAGCGCCTCGCGGCCTTCGCGGCGAAGCTCGAGGCGCACGTACGCTTCGAGGAGCGCGAGCTGTTCGAGGTGGCCCAGGCGAAGCTCGGCCCCGAGGTGCTCGACGCCGTCGCAGCGGCGGGCGCGGCGGGTGCGCGTGAGCGTGCGTGCGCGCTCAAGGCTTGACGCAGATCCGCCGGGTCGGGTCGCAGATCTCGCCCTTCGCGCAGTCGCTGGCGTGCACGCACTGCACGCACTGCTGCGAGGCGGGATCGCAGCGCGGGTGATCGATGGGGCACGTCTTGTCGGTCGCGCAGGCGACGCACTGCTTGGTCACCAGGTCGCACACGAGGTTTTGGCCGTCGTCCTTGCACTCGAGATCGGACGTGCAGCGGAGGCACGCCTGCGTGGCCTTGTCGCACGTCCCCTCCGCGCAGGCGCCGCTCGCCGAGCACTTCGGCACGCACTGCTTCGCGCCGGGGAGACAGGTCAGGTCGGGGCCGCAGTCGCCCGCCGCGAGGCAGTCGACGCAGGTGTGGGTCGCGACGTCGCAGAAGGGGAGCGTGACGTACTTCTTGCAGTCGTCCTTGGTCACGCACTCGACGCACGCGCCGCTCGCGACCTCGCAGTGGAGCGAGGTGAGCGGGCACCCGGCGCTCGCGCAGCCGGCGCCGTCGGCGACGCCGTCCGCGGGGGCGTCCGCGCTCGTCGCCGCGTCGTCCGCCTCGAACGCCAGCGTGGCGTTGCAGCCCGCCAGGGCGACCGCGTGCAGGGCTCCGAGCGCGAGCGCGAGCCCTCGATTCATGGCGTCGCGGGGGGCTCGCCGGCGCCCGTGAGCGACCGCGCCTCCTCGCGCGCGAAGCCCTTCGGCCAGCGCGCGAGGTAGTCGCGCGCGGCGGTCGTCGCGCGCGCCGGCTCGAGCTTCGCGAGGATGCCCATGCGCTGCGCGGCCGCGTTCTCGGCGAGCTCGCCGCCCGGGTACTGCGTCAGGTAGGCGTCGAAGCCCGAGAGCGCGGTGCGCAGATCGCCGCGGCGCTTGGCCGCGAGCGCGGAGGAGAAGAGATCGTTCTTGGCCGCGAGCGCGTCGCGCGGCGCGCTCGCCGTCGCGGTGACCGCGATCGTCGATGCGGGCGCGAGCACGCGCGCGGTCGTCGCCGGCTTGGGCTCGACGAGGGCCACGGTCGCCGAGGTCGCCGCGGTCGCGCTCGGCGGGGCGTCCGTCGGCTTCGACGCGGCGTCGCTCGCGCAGCCGGCCGGCCACCGCTCGCCCGCCGGCACGCGGGTCTCGACGCCGTGGCTGCGCACCACGACCACCCCTTCGCTGACGCGCACGCGCGTGGGCGTGCCGTCGCCGCAGCTAGCGTCGGGCGCCACCAGCGAGACCTCGAACACCGTGCCGCGCACCTCGACCTCCGCGTCGTCGGTGCGCACGAGGAAGCGCTCTCCCTGGTGGAGCTTGGCGACCTTGGCGCGCACCGCGCCGGCCGCGAGGCCGAAGGTCTGCACGCGCGCCTGCCGCGAGAAGGTCACGTCGGCGGCCGGCGCGAGCACGACGCTGGTGCCGGTCGAGAGCGCGATCTCCGCGTGCGCGTCGGGCTGCGTGACCACGCGATCGCCGCTCGCGAGCTGCGCGCCGTCGAACGGCACCGGGCGCCCATCGCGGTACGCGGCGGCCGCGCCCGCGAGGTTGCGCCCCGTGGCGACGATGTCCTGCGAAGGCCACGCGCTCGAGGCGACGGCGAGCGCGCGGTCGTGGGCGTGCGCGTACATCCGCTGGGCGCCGAGCGCGCCGAGCAGCGCCGTGGCCGCGACCGCGAGCCGGCCGTACCACGCGCGCCGACGCTTCTGCGCGGCCCGCGCGCGCAGCGCCGCTTCCATCGCCGCGATCGCCTGGGCGCGCGCCTCACGCGAGGGGCCCGGCGCGGGCGTCTGCTCGGCGGCGTGGCCGAGCGCCTTCGCGGCGCGCGCCAGCAGCGTCGTCCTCGTGCTCATCGCGACACCTCCAGCCCCGTCTCTTCGAGGAGCTCGTGGAGCTCCGGATCTTCGCGGAGGCGCGCGAGCAGCTCGCGGCGCCCCCGGCTCAACCGCCCCTGCGCGGCGACCACGCTCACCTCGGTGATCTCGGCGATCTCCCGCAGGTCGTAGCCGCACACGTCGTGGAGCAAGAAAGTCCAGGCCTTGTTCGACTCGAGCACCCCGAGGTGACTCCGGATGCGGGCGACCGCGCCGCGCAGGGCGCGCTGCCGATCGGGGGCGAGCTGCGCCGCCTCGCGATCGACGCCGTCGTCGGGTCCAAAGATGCGCGACTCGGTCTTGCGTCGCCGCAGGTGCTTGTAGACCGTGTGCGCCGTCACCGTCGCGATCCAGCCGTCGAGCGCGCACTCGCCGCGGAAGCGGTCGATCGAGCCGATCAGCTCGATCAGCGACATCTGCGCGAGGTCGTCGTGGTCGCGGTCGTGGCGGCCGAGCAGGCGGTGGATGGTGCGGTCGACCGTCGCCCTCGCGCGGTCGTGGAAGCTCGCGGCGGCCGACGGATCGCCGTCGCGCAGCGCGGCGACGAGCTGCACGTCGTCGAGCGCCGGGGGGATCGGCGCACGTCGCTCGGGCGGCGCGGGCGCGTCGCCCACGAGCCGCAGGTGCGAGGTTTCGTTACGTGCGCGCGGGCTCATTCGTTCGTTTGTACCCCGGCCCGGAAATTAGCAGACGCGGCCGGCGGCTCCCTCAGAACGTCCAGCGAAACCCGAGCTGCGCGAGCGGCCGGGCTCGCGGCAGGGCGAAGGCGTCCTCGGCGCCGACCGCGAGCGTGGTCGTCCCCAGCGCGACCTCGGCGCCGAGCGCGACGAGCACCGACGTGTGCGTCGAGAGCGCCAGCGCCCCCTCGGCGAAGAGCGCGGTCGTCGGGAGCCACCGTCCGTGCCGCTCCGAGCCGCCATCGGCGCGCGTGCGCGCCACGCTCAGGTAGGTCGCGAGCAGCTCGGCCCGAAGGACGAGGCTCGGGCCGTCGGCGCCACCGAGCAGCTGCAGTCCGAGCCCGCCGCCGGCGCCGAAGCTCGTGACGTGGGCGCGCGCGTCGGGCA
>CAIXWQ010000678.1 GCA_903923175.1 uncultured delta proteobacterium
AGATCTCGGCCGACGCACGAAGACGCCTCGCTCCGCTTCAGCACGAGGAGCTCCGCGGCGACGACGGCGAGCGCCGCGTCGGGATCGGCACCCGCCTCGCGGCAGGCGCGCTGGAGCGGGCATCTGTTCGCTCTTCGCTCATTCCACTTTGGCGCTAGACATGGAGAGGACGCATCGCTACTCGGAGTCAGCCGCCGAGCGACGCCTCCGTCGTTGAGACGACGGTCGGGAGAGTCGAATGCGGAGCGTCGTTCGCTGGGTCGCGTCGTGGCTGACGTTCGTGCTGCTGTTCGTGTCCTGTACCGCGGACGCCCCTCCCCACGACGGCACGAGCGAGCTCGGTGACGCGGCCTCGGGCCCGGCGTCGACGACGAGCGCCGTGTTGCCCGCGAGCCTGCGGCTAACCGCGCTCCGAGCGATGCAGGCGGAGCCGGGGCACGCGTTCGCGGCGCGCACCGTCGGCGCGCTGACCTCGCGCATCGGGGCGGCCGGCGCGCGCGCGGACGTGGAAATCGTGGGCGACCGGATCGCGATCGCGGGCGACCGCGGCCTCACGCTCGACGTGCGCACGGTGCACGTCGGTCGGCGAGCCGAAGCGCGACGCATCGAGGCGGTGCGGTCGGCGCGCGCCGAGGGGCAAGAGGCGGTGCTCGATCGCGGGGAGGTCGAGGAGCGCTACCTCGCAGGGCCGCTCGGCCTCGAGCAGACGTACCGGATCGGCGCGCGCCCTTCGGGCTCGGGCCCGCTCGCGATCGAGGTCGCGTTCGACGGGCTCACGCCCGAGGCGGCGGCGGGTGAAGCCGGCCCGGTCTCGCTCGTCGACGAGCAGCGAGAGGCGCGCGCGGTCTACCGCGACGTCTCGGCCGTCGACGCCGAGGGGCGCGAGCTCACGGCGCGGATGCAGGTCGGTGCGCACGGCGTCACGCTGCTCGTCGAGGACGCGGCGGCGGCGTATCCCGTGACGGTCGATCCGCTGATCGCGGTGCAGCAGGCGAAGCTGCTGGCGAGCGATGGGGTGGCGGGCGACCTCTTTGGTTACTCGGTGAGCATTTCAGGCGACACCGCGTTGGTCGGCGCGGCGTACGAGGCCACCTACAAGGGCGCGGTGTACGTGTTCGTGCGGAGTGGCGCGAGCTGGTCGCAGCAGGCCAAGCTGCTCTCGAGCGACGGCGTCGCCAACGACCAATTCGGGTCAGCCGTGAACCTCGACGGCAACACGGCGGTCGTGGGCGCGCCGAACCAAAACGGACAGGGCGGCGCCGTCTACGCGTTCGTGCGGAGTGGCACGACCTGGTCGCAGCAAGCGAAGATTTCCGCCTTCGTCGGACCTTCGGCGCGATTCGGCGATTCGGTCAGCGTGTCGGGCGACGTCGTGTTCATCGGCGCCCCTGGCGCAGGCGCGGCGTACGCTTCCGCGCGAACGGGCTCGGCCTGGTCTTTTCCCAAAACGGTCGGGGGCGGCACGAGCGGCTACGGCATCTCGGTCAGCGTGTCCGGGGACACGGCTCTCGTGGGCTCGGATGGCGCGGGGGCCGCCGCTGGCTCGGTGTACGTCTACTGGGGCGTAGGAGACCAGTGGTTTCAACAGAAGGTGCTGGTCGCCAGCGACGGCACCAAGGGCGACCTATTCGGTGCATCGCTGAGCCTTTCGGGGGGCACCGCGCTCGTCGGCGCGCCGGGTATCGCTGTTGCCGCGTACGTGTTCACGGGCAGTCGTGCGAGCTGGAGCCAGCAAGCGAAGCTGGTCGCCAGTGACGGCGGGAGCATCGATAGCTTCGGCGATGCGGTCAGCCTTTCGGCGGACACTGCGCTCGTCGGCGCGAAAGACAAGAACGGCCAAATCGGCGCGGCGTACGTGTTCGTGCGCAGCGGTGTGGCCTGGGCCCAACAGGCAAAGCTACTCGCGAGCGACGGAGCGGCGGGTGACCAGTTCGGCTTCTCCGTCGCCGTCTCGGGAAGCACCGCGCTCGTCGGGGCCCCCATCAGTGCCAGCAATCGCGGCGCGGCGTACGCCTTCACGCTGCAGAAGTCGCTCGGCGATCCGTGCACCGGCGCGACCGAGTGTGCGAGCGGCTACTGCGCCGACGGCGTGTGTTGCAACGGCGCCTGCAGCGCCGGCCCGTGCGAC
>CAIXWQ010000679.1 GCA_903923175.1 uncultured delta proteobacterium
GCGCGCGGCCTCGGCGAGCCCGCGCGCGAGGCGGGGCAGGTACACCACGTCGGCGGCGAGGTAGGGGAGCAGCTCGCGGCCGAGCGGCCGGCGCGCCCAGTCGTGCTGCTGCAGCTCCTTCGACAGCTTGACGCCGACGCGCGCGCCCACGAGCGCGGCGAGCCCGGTCGACTTCTCGCCGAGGAAGCGCGCGTGGATCGAGGTGTCGATCACGCAGCCGAGCGCGAGGCCGTGCTGCGCGAGGATGCGCACGTCGAAGGCGAGGTCGTGGACCAGCTTGGGCGGGCCCGCCTCGCCGAGGAGCGGCGCGAGGGCCGCGAGCTTGGCGTCGCCGAGCGCGAGCGCGTCGATGACGAAGACCTCGGCGATGGCGTCGTCCTCCGCCGCGCCACCGAGCTGCAGCGTGCAGAGCACCGCGCGGTACGCGTGCAGCCCGTTGCTCTCGGCGTCGAGCGCGACGACGCGCGCGAGGGAGAGCGCGTCGATCGCCCGCGCGAGCGCGACCTCGTCGGCGACCAGCGTGACGATGACGCGCTCGTGCGGCGCGGGGGTGGGCGCTTGGGGCAGCTCGTCGGTCACGCCGGCTCAGCTCCCGATCCGAGCGGCCTGCGCGAGCGCGGCGACGTCGGGATCATGCTCGACGACGTCGTGCAGCTCGGCGCGGATGGCCTCCAGATCGGCCGCGGGGACGACCCCTTCGAGGTGCGCCGTCGCCTCGTTCACCCGCAGCTCCACGTACCTCGGCAGGTCGATCTCGCCCGCGCGCAGCCGATCGAGCGGCGGCGTCGCGGTGGCCTCGACCGAGCGCGCGGCGCCCTCGACCGAGCCGGGCGCAGCCTGCGCTCCAGGCCCGCCGAGCGCCTCGCCGAACCCCTTCCGTTCGGCCGCGGAGGGCTGCGGCGCGACCGGCGCTCCCCCGAGGGGCGCGCCTCCGACCTTGCCTGCTCCACCCGGTCCGCCGACGCCGTTCACCATCCGTCCTCCTTCGGCCTCTCGTTCGGCAGTGCGTCTCTTGTCACGCCCGCCGCGCGCGGTCCACGCAGGACCGGGCGCGCGGCGAAGGGCGAATCACCGGATGTTGCCGATGGCGTTCTTGACCGTGTCGTGCCTCGCCTTCAGGACGTTCGAGAGCGTCGAGAATTGGCGGTTCTCGGCGCTGATCTGCTCTTGGAGCTGGAGGTAGTAGAGGTTGAAGGCTTGGCTGTCGAGGAAGCCGACAAACTAAAAGCGTATGCAAAAAAATATTCTCTTACGAAGGAAGCTGCTCAAGATTTAATCGACGATCGCAAAGCGGTACTCGATAAACAAAAGACAGAACAAGCGACTCAACAGAAAAACTTTGAGCGTGAACAAGCGAAAACAAAAGTAGGTTGGTACAACGAGTTACAAAAAGATCCGTCCTTTGGTGGGGAAAATTTCGAGAGGAACGTCCAGAATACATGGAAGGTCCTAGAAAATCACATGCCAGAAACAAAAAAAATGTTGACGGAACGTAAGTCGATGCTGCCTCCTTATGTTATGCGGGATTTGGCGAAGTTGTATAACGACCTGTACGGAAATGAAAAATTCGTACCAGGTGGACCACCAGCTCCAAAGACCGATGAATCAAAAAATGATCCTGATGCGTTTTTGAAAGATGGCTATCAGTAATTTTTAAACGGAGGAATTTGAATGGGCGCTCTTGGTGCA
>CAIXWQ010000680.1 GCA_903923175.1 uncultured delta proteobacterium
AGATCTCGGCCGACGCACGAAGACGCCTCGCTCCGCTTCAGCACGAGGAGCTCCGCGGCGACGACGGCGAGCGCCGCGTCGGGATCGGCACCCGCCTCGCGGCAGGCGCGCTGGAGCGGCTCGAGCGACAGGAGCTGGTGGAGCACATGCAGGACGGTCGTGTGCTCGTGATGGCGCGCATCCGCGTCCCCTTGGGCGAGGAAGATGGCCTGGCGCGCGCCGTAGCTGAAGCCATCGAGCGAGAGCAGCTCGTCGGAGCCCGTCTGCTTCGTGCGCGCCCCGCCGCGCGCCGCGATCGGCGACGCGGGGCGAGCCGGGGGTGTGGTCTCGAGCGCCGATCGCGCGCCGAGCAAGCGCAGCAGCGGCTCGCGGTACTCCGCGTCCTTCTCCACCAGCTCCACGGTCCGCCGCTCGGCGTCGACGTTCAGGAACAGCTCCACCGCCGCGCCCCGCTCGGTCTCGGCGAAGAGCTTGATCGCGAGCCGCTCGCCGGGCTCGATCGCCGTCTGACACAACGCGACGAACGCGATCGCCGCGGGCATCGAGGCACCGCGCGCCGGGGACGCGCCGACGTACGCGTGCGCCAGCGCCGCGACGAATCGATCGCTCGGCGCTCCGATCGACTCGAGCGTGAGCCCCGCCGCGACCGGCCGCGCGTCGGGGTTGATCCGCCAGCGCAGCTTCACGAGCTCGGGATGCGCGGCCATCTCCTCGGCGGTGCCCTTGCGCAGCCGGAGGATCGCGCCGGCCTCGTCGCGCTCCGGCACGAACATCGTCGGCGTCGGCGGGCCGAGCGCACCGGGGACGAGCGCCCCGACGCGCACCGCGAAGCCGACGCGGGCCCCGTCGTGCAGCGCGCCGACGACCAAGCGCCCCGCTCCGCGGGCGTCGAGCGAGCCCTCGACGACGGGCAGCGTGACGACGACCTCACCGTCCTCCGTCGCGAACAGTCCGGACATTCGAGCCAGCATAGGCGAATCGCGCGGCACGAATCGGCCACTCGCCGCGTCCGCCGGGGAGCGAGGGAGCGTCCCGCAGGCGCGAAGAGGGGCCCGCAGCGGACGCGCGCCGGTGCGGCTCCTTTGGCAGCTTCGAGTCGAGATCGGTCGAGGGGCTCCGACTTCTCGGGGCCCCGGCTCCCCGGCGCACGTGGGATACTCCGCCCCGCAGCATGACGCCCCAGCGACCCGCGCGGCAGAGGTCGAGTTGCGCGGCGCGAGGCCTCGCGTGAAGCGCAAGGACCACGTCGCCAAGGCGCGCAAGCTCTCCGCCGCAGGCTCGTGGGCGCTGGCGATCGCGGAGTGGAAGCGCGTGGTCGAGCTCGACGCGAAGGATCCCGCCGACTGGGTCCGCCTCGCGCTCTCGTATGCGTACGCGGGGCGCTACCCGGAGGCGGTCGACGCGTTCGGCCTGGCGATGCAGCACGGGCTCCCCGCCGACGAGGTCGCGGCCGGGCTCGGCGTCGTCTTCTGCCTGCGCCAGCAGTACGACGTCGCCCGCGAGAACCTCGAGTTCGCCGTCGCAAAGAACCCGAGCAACCTCGCCGCCTGGGGCAACCTGGTCGTCGCCTGCGCGCGCACCGGCGACGTCGCGCGCGCGCTCGAGGCCGCCGAGATCGTGCTCGCCCGCAGCCCGCGCGACCTCGGCGTGCTCGGCGCGCTCGGCTCGCTCTACAAGGACGCGGCGCTCCCCGACGAGGCGGTGCGCTGGTGCGAGCGCGCCGCCGCCGCCGCGCCCGACGATCCGAACGCGATCTCGAACCTGCTGTGGGCGCTGCTCCACTCGGACACCGCCTCCGCCGCCGCCATCCTCGCGCGAGCCCGCGAGTTCGATCGTCGCGCCTCGCGCGGCGGCGCGGCGGCCGAACTCGGGCCGCGCCGCGCGCCCCGTAGCGAGGGCGCTCCGATCCGCGTGGGCTGGCTGAGCGGCGATCTGCGCAACCACGCGGTCGGGCAGTTCGTCATCCCCGTGCTCGAGCAGCTCGATCGCGGGCGCGTCGAGTCGATCGTGTATGCCACCTCGCACTTCGACGACGCGATGTCGGCCCGCGCGCGCGGCGCCGTGCATGCCTTTCGCCGCGTGGCCGACCGGAGCGACGCGGAGCTCGTCGCGCTCGCGCGCAAGGACTCGCTCGACGTGATGATCGACCTCGCCGGCCACACCGACGCCTCGCGGCTCTCGGCGCTCGCGCGACGCGTGGCGCCGGTGCAGGTGAGCTGGCTCGGCTACCCGGGCACCACCGGCCTCGCGACCATCGACTACGTGCTCGTCCCGCCCGACCCCGCGCTGCTCGTGGGCGGCTGGTGCTCCGAGACCCCGCTCGCGCTCCCCGACGTCTACAGCGTGCGCGCCCTCGCCGAGTCGAGCGCGTTTCCCGCGTCGCCTGCGCTGCCGCCGCGGATGCCGTGGCGCACGAGCGGCCGCTTCACCTTCGGCTGCCTCAACAACTTCGCGAAGGTGAGCCCCGCCTGCCTCCGCGCATTCGCCCGCGTGCTCGTCGCGGTCCCCGACGCGCGGCTGCTCCTCGTCGGCTTCCCCGAGGCCGACCGCGCGCGCGCCGACGACGTGCGCGCGCGTTTCGCCGAGCACGGCGTCGACGCGGGCCGGCTCGACCTGCGCGCGCGCATGAGCTTCGAGGCGTATCAGTGCGCGTGGAGCGAGCTCGATCTCGCGCTCGATCCGTTCCCCTTCAACGGCGGCACCACCGGCTTCGACGCCCTCTTCGCCGGCGTGCCGTTCCTCACGCTCCGCGGCGCCTCGCTCCACGAGCGCATGGGCGCGAACCTGCTCGGCGCGGTCGGGCTCTCGGCGCTCGCGTTCGACGCGACCGACGCGTACGTCGACGCGGCGGTGCGCTTCGCGCGCGAGCCCGCGACGCTGGAGCCGCTGCGCCAGCGCCTCCCCGATGCGTTGCGAGCGAGCGCGCTGGTCGACGTGCCGCGGTTCGCGCGCGGCCTCGAGCAGGTGCTCGCCGGCGCGGTGCGCGCCGCGCGCTGAGAGACGCGGAGAGCGCGGGAGCGTCCCCGCGCTCCGGGCCGCACGAGCCCTACGGCGCGACGAGCTTGCCCGCGAGCGCCGAGGCCGCGACCACCATCGGGCTCGCGAGCCACACGTCGCCCGGCCCCGAGCGGCCCGGGAAATTGCGGTTGATCGCGCTCACCGTGACCTGGCCCGGCTTGTCACTCACCCCCGGCCCAGCCTTGATGCACGCCCCGCACGACGGCTCCACGATCTCCGCGCCGACCTTGCGGAAGACGTCGAGGTAGCCCTTCGCCTCCGCGTAGTCGCGGATGCGCTGCGAGCCGAGCTGGATGTAGAGGTGCACGCCGTCGGCGACGCGCTGCCCCTTGGCCGCGGCGGGGGCCAGCACCGCTGCGTACATGTCCATGTCGGCGCGCTTGCCGCCGGTGCAGGAGCCGCCGTACGCGATGTCGATCTTCACGGCGCGCTCGACGACCGTGGTCACCGGCACGCCGTTGCGCGGATCGCCGGGGCTCGCGACCATCGGCTCGATGGCGCCGAGATCGACCTCGAACGTCGCGAAGTAGGTCGCGCCCTCGTCGCTCTTCACGATGCGGCGCCGGATGTCCTCCTTCGGCGTGCCGCGCATCGCGTGCAGCTCTTCGACCACGACCTCGTCGGCCTCGATCACGCCGGTGAAGCCGCCCGCCTCGACCGCCATGTTGGTGAGCGTCGCGCGCTCGTCGAGCGCCATCGCCTGCACCCCCTCGCCGGTGAACTCGAGCACCTTGCCGATGCCGTCGCCGCCGCGGAAGAAGGGCTGCGCGAGGATGTGCAGCATGACGTCCTTGGCCGACACGCCCGGGCGCACCTTGCCGCGCAGCACGAAGCGCACGCTCTCGGGGACGCGGACGCGCACGTCGCGCGTGCGCCAGGCGTTCGCCATGTCGGTCGAGCCGACGCCGAACGCGAAGCAGCCGATCGCGCCGGCCATGCAGGTGTGGCTGTCGGTGCCCATCACGAGCTGCCCCGGCAGGGCGAGCTCCTCGATCACCATGTTGTGGCAGATGGCCTCGGACCCGCGGCCGCGCCCGGGCTTCTCGACCTCGCCGTAGAGGCGCAGCGCGTGCTTCTTCGAGAAGCTCGCCTGCACGTCCGCGAGCTGCTTGGCCTGCGCGTCGAGCCCCATCTTGCGGTGCGCGTCGCTCATCACGTCGTCGAGGAACGTCAGGTGGTCGCGGAACGTGAAGATGCTCGCCGGCTCCTCGAGGGTCGCGTCCTCGCCGAAGCCGCGGCGGAAGAGCGCGTCGGCCATCGCCGTGACGTAGTCGTGCGAGAAGCGCACGTCGGCGCGGACGAAGAGCGCGTCGCCGGGCTTCACCGCGGGCAGGCCGATGGTGCCCGCGTGCGCGTCGACCACCGCGTGCGCGGCGATGATCTTCTCGACGATGGTCATCGGGCGCGCCGCCGTCGTGATCGCGGGGGGCGACACCTCGCCGGCGAGCCGCGCGCGGTTGTAGGCGAAGAGGCCGCCGTGCTCGACGATCGCGGCGCTGATCGGATCGAGCCCCTCGGTGAACGCCGAGATCGGCACCTCGTCGCCCTTGGCGAGGCGCTCGATGATCGCCGGATCGGTGGTCGCGAGCAGGCCGATGTTCTGGCAGTTCTGCGCGTAGATCTTCTCGAAGCTCTTGGCCCCGACGACCCGCACGCCGGCCGCGAGCTCGGCGAACGGCGCCGTCTCGCGCGAGCTGCCGCACCCCTTGGAGCGGCCGCTGACGATCATCCGGAAGCCGCCGTTGGCGATCGAGTCGCGCTCGATGGCGCCGCCGCGCAGGCCGACCAGCGCGTAGCGGCCGAGCGTCTCGTCGTAGTAGTAGCAAACCCACCCTGGCGTGATCTCGTCGGTCGAGATGTTGTTCACCAGCTCGCGGCTCGCGTCGTAGCCGAGCCGCTCGCCGGCGAGCTGCGCGCGCAGGGTCGCGAGGTCTTCGGTCAGGTACAGGGCGGGGCCTTCGAGGCGGACGGTGCGCGGGGTCGGCGGGGCGCTCATCTCGCCTCCATACCGCGTCCGGCGCGGGGGGTCAGAGCCTGCGCAAGAGCCCCTCCGGCCGCTCGGTGGCCTGCTCGGCCGTCGCCGCGCGGGCCGCGGCCTCGTCGTAACGCAGGTCGACGAAGGGGATGCCCCGCAGCTCGTCGGGCCAGGGCTCGAGCACGTAGCGCACGCGCGTGACCCCGCGCGTGGCCCCGCGCGTGGCGGCGCAGAGCTCGGCCGACGCGACCTTGTAGCGCGCCCCGTCGAGCACGATGGCGTGCGGCGGCAGCGGGCGGACCTCCCAGGTCGGTCGCGCGGCGACGGCGTGCACGATCCTTCGGCTCCCCTCCAGCAACACGCGCTCGTCGCCCCAGGCGTGCACCTGCACGCACCGCACCCGGTCGAGCTCCATGCGCGCGGCGACGTCGGCGCTGCCCCGCGCCTCCTCGAGCGCCTTCGCCTTCGCCGCTTGGTACGCCAGGCCGTGCGCGTCGCTCGGCCCGCGCGCGGCGTCGCGCACCGCGCGCAGCAGCGCCGGGATCCGGGTCGGCCACTCGCCGAGCCCGAGCCCGGGCGACTCGTCGCGCAGGAGGCTCCCGAAGCGCGCGAGCAGGTCGGCGCTCACGATGGCCATCCACGCCCAGAACGCGGGGTTCGGCGTCGACCAGCCGAGGATGAACAGCACCGTGCCGCCGAAGAGCGCGATCGCCGCCTCGATCGCGATCGAGTGCCGCGTCGCGGTGCGCGGCTCGATGCCGGTGCGCAGGTGCAGCCGCGCCTTGGTGTCGGCCCACAGAAAGCCCACGAGAGGCGCGAGCGCCGTCGCGCTCGGGCCGCCGAGGCGCTCGAGCCGCTCGATCGTCGCCCCCTGCGCGCGCGCCGCGATCAGCGCGGCGCCGTAGGTCACCTCGCCGCCGGGGAGATCGGTGAGCGAGTCGGGCCAGCGCGCGAGCGAGTAGCACCATCGCCTCCCCTCGCGGCGCACGCGCTCGACGTAGTGCCGCTCCCCCTCGACCACGATCGCGAGGCGGCGGTGCTTGCGGGGCTGCCACGCGCGCATCTCGGTCTTCGTCCACACGTCGACGCCGTGCGCGGTCGGGACGATCCAGTCCTCGTCCGCAGCGCCCGCAGCGCCCGCAGCGCCCGCAGCGCCCGCAGCCGCGGCGGCCTCGGCGTGCGGGGCCGTCTCGCGGGGGCGTCGCACCTCGGTCATCGTCTCGCAGTCTAGGTCCGCTTCCTCGCCCGAGCCGCCGGCGCCCCGTCCGCCTCCCATGGCCGTGGGCCGCCCGGGAATTCTGCGCGTTTTCTCGCCTTGACCGGTTGCGCCGGCCGCCGGCCTTGACGACGCGCCGATCTTCGCCCGCATGGTGCAGCGCGAGGTCTCGGGCGGGCGCCACGTCGAGCACATCACCGCGCAGATGGTCCCGCTCTTCGAGGGCGGCGCCGCGCTGTTGCACGCGGCCTACCCCGAGACGCGCGCAGGGGCGCTCTCGGCCGCGCAGCTGCTGGTGAGCTTCTACGGCATGGCGGTGAGCTGGGTCACCTACGCGCCGATCGTCCACGGGCTGATCGGCGAGGACCCGCTCAGCCCGCACGGGCTCGCGACGCGCAAGGCGCACCTCGCGCGCATGGTCGATCTCGTGATCGGCGCGCTCGAGGCGCCGGCCGCGACGCTCGCGGCGACCACGACCACGGCCACGACGAAGGCGACTGCGAAAGACGCGACGTCGACCCGCGCGACGGGCGCGGCCACGACGAGCAGGAGGCGATCATGACGGGCACGACTCCGCGGATGAAAGAGGTGCTGACGAAGCTCGGGATGCGCGCGGTCGAGGCGCGCGTGAAGGGCGACGGCCGGCCATTCGTGCTCGGCCTCTTCGCGACGCACCGGTGCATGTGCGACTGCCAGAGCTGCCTCTGGAAGCACAACGACTGGGCCGACACGCCGCTCGCCGATCTGAAGCGGATGTACGCCGAGGCGAAGGAGCAGGGGATCCTCGCGACGGCGATCTCGGGCGGCGAGCCGTTCCTGCGCAAGGATCTCGGCGAGCTCGTGCGCTACGTGAAGGAGGACCTCGGCATGGCCATCCTCGTCTTCACGACCGGCTGGTACCTGAAGGCGCGCATGGACGAGGTGCTCCCGTGGATCGACATGCTCATGCTGAGCGTCGACTCGGCGCGCCCCGAACGCCACGACGCCATCCGCAGGCTCCCCGGGCTCCACGCCCGCCTGACCGAGGCGGTGCCGCTCGTGAAGGAGCGCTACCCGGGGCTGTCGGTGCAGCTCAACTCCTGCGTGCAGCGCGGCATGGAGCAGCCGGGCGAGATCACCGGGCTCGTGGAGCTCGCCGAGCGGCTCGGCGTGCCGATCTCGTTCGACGTGATCACCGAGAGCCGCAACGGCGAGGACGGCTCGGCCTTCACGCTGACGAGCATGGGATTGCCAATCAAGGAGCTGCAGGTGCTCTGCCGCGACCTGCTCGAGCGCAAGCGCGAGGGGGCGCCGATCCTCAATTCCGAAGGCTATTTTCAGTACTTCATCGACGGCAAGAAGGGCTATCGCTGCCACCTGCCCAAGCTCGCGATGATGGTCGACGGCCGCGGGCTGGTGGAGAATTGCCTCGACCTCGACCACCCGCTCGGCGACGTGAAGACGACGTCGCTCACCGACATCATGGCGAGCGACCGCTTCAAGCAGCTGCGCTGCGACGCCGAGAAGTGCTCGTCGTGCTCCTCTCCCACGATGGTCGACATGTCGCGGATCTGGGAAGATCCGAGCCTGATCTTCCAGCGCGGCGGGCTCGCGATCGGCTAGCCGCGTGCTCCCCCGGAGCCTGCGGGGCGCGCTCGCGCCCGCCACGCCGGCCGACGCGAAGGGGCTCTTGAAGGCGGCCATTCGGTCGAACAAGGTCGAGGTCGCGCACGGCGCGCTGCGCGCGGCCCCGGGGAGGGTCGCCGGTCTCGACGTCCCGCTCGCCTACGACGCCGCGCTCGAGAACGCCGCGCTGCCGAACGTGGAGCGGATCGTCACCGCGATCCGCGCGGTGCTCGCGTAGCAGCGCTCACGCGCGGGCGCTCGCCCGCCACCGCCCGCGCTCGCCCTCGCGCCGCACGTCGAGCGGCAGCCCGAACGCGCGCGAGGGCGCGTCGCCCCCGAGCACGTCGTCGATCGCGCCTTGCGCGATGGCGCGCCCCTTCTCGAGCAGGATGGCGTGCGATACCCCGCGCGGGATCTCCTCCACGTGGTGCGTGACCAGCACGAACGGCGGCGCCGTCGGATCGTGCGCGAGGGCGTCGAGGCGCGTCACCAGCCGCTCGCGCGCCCCGAGATCGAGCCCCGCGAACGGCTCGTCGAGGATCAGGAAGTCCGGCGCCTGCATCAGCGCGCGGGCGAGCATCACCTGCTGGCGCTCCCCCTCCGACAGCACCGAGAGCGGACGCTCGGCGATCGCCGCGTGCCCTGCCGCGGCGAGCAGCGCGTGCGCCCGCGCGCGATCGCCGTCGTCGTACTCGTGCCACCAGGGCTCGAGGGCGCCGTGCCGCCCCATCATCACGACCTCGTGCGCGGTGAACCGTGGACGCAGCGAGCGGAGCAGCGCGCCGCTCACCCAGCCGATGCGCCGCCGCAGCGCGCGCATGTCGGTCTTGCCGAGCTCCTCGCCGAGCACGCGGGCGCGCCCGAGCGAGGGGAAGGTCTGCGCACCCGCGAGCGATACGAGCGAGGTCTTCCCCGAGCCGTTCGGCCCCAGCACGACCCAACGCTCGCCTTCGCGCGCGACCCAGTCGAGCTCGCCGAGCACGCGCTCGCCGTCGCGCAGCAGCACCACCGACTCGAGTTCCACCAACGCGCGCGCGGACGACACGGCCGCACTCTAGCAGCCGCGCGTCCGCGCTTCCTCACGCGTCGCGAACGACGCAGCGGCTCACTTCGCGGTCGGATCCGCCACGTGCCCGGCGAAGAGCACCGAGCTCGTCGGCTCGTCGACGATGGCGAAGAAGAACGGCCGGTCGGCGTGCACCTGCTTCGGCGGATCGGTCGGCGCCGCCGTACCCGCGTTCATCACCACCGCCGTCGCCGCGGCCGCTTCCACGCCCTTCTCGTCGAGCCCGACCATCGCCTTGTGGAAGACGTCGCCGATGAACAGCGGGCCGTCGGTGTGACCGATCCCCGAGAAGTCGGCCACGCCGACCTGGAACGGCGTCAGCATGCCGAGCGCCTGCAGCGTCTCCTTGAGCTTGATCGACGCCGTCTCGAAGCGGAACTTCGGCAGCTCGAGGTCGACCGGCGTGGACTTGAGGCCGGCGCGGATCGTCGCGAACGTGCCCGCGGTCAGCGAGGCCTCGAACGTCGCGAGGTCGCCCTTCGGGATGACGAACATCATCGAGACCGAGCCCCCCTCGAGCGGAACCCGGACCGCGATCGAGCCCGCGTCCTCGAAGTAGTCGAGCTCGCGGCTCGCCCCGACGTAGGTCACGTCGACCTTGCTCCCGTCGGCCCGCGTGAACGCCGCCGGCGTCGAGGCCGCGGACATCGCGTCCGACCACGGCATCTTCAGGTGCAGCGCGTTGACCAGCACCAGCCGCGTGGAGTCGTCGATCGCGCCCTGCGGGAGCAGGTCCTGGATCTTCTGCTGCGTCTCGTCGCTCACCCACGCGTTGATCGCGAGCCGCTCGGCGTCGGGGTTCGCGACGAAGTCGGCGAGCGTGACCCCCGCGCCGTAGTTGGTGGCCATCGCGTCGAGGAACGGGCTCTCGAAGGTCATGCGGCGATCGCCCCAGATCGAGTTCACCACGTGCAGTCGGAACGAGTCCGCGCTCGGCGCGTCGACCTTGGGGCCGTACGAGCCCGCCTGGCTCGCCTTGTTCTGCGCCGACGCGAGCGACTGATCGGCGCGCTGGCCGAGCTCGAGGGTCGCCCAGTCGTAGGCCTTCGCCACGTCCGCCTGCGGCAGCGTCCAGTGGAGCGTCTTCGCGATCTCCGTCGCGGTCGCCCCCTTCGCGCCGGCGTACGGCATCGACATCGCCACCTCGATGCTGAACGGCGAGAAGGCGAAGTTCCCGCTCGCCGCCGGCGTCGTGCGCAGCTTGCCGAAGAGGTCCGCCGTGAGCGCCAAGTGCCCGTCGGCGACCGACTTGCGCTCCGCGTCCGTCAGGCTCGGCGCGGTGTCGCGCGCGAGCGCCGACTTCGCCTGGTCGTGCCCCGCGACCGGCGAGGGGTTCGCGTCGGCAGGGGAGCTCCCCGAGCAGCCCACGACCGCGAGGGCGGCGCCGGCGACGACCGCGGAGAGCGCGGAGAGCGCGGAGAGCGCGGAGCGGACGGAGACGAAGGAAGGCGAGGTGGCGGCGAAGAGGGTCTTCATGGCGGGCTCCTTGGCACAGGAGCTTTGCGCGGATCGTGCCACCGCACGAACCAAGGTGGCGCTCCGGAGAATTTGGCCTGTCAGATTCGCGTGACAAGGCGCTGGTGCCCGATCTGGCACCCTCGACTGTGCCAACCGTGCTGTGTCAGGCGCTTGGCGCAACTCCGATCAGCGTCGAGCCGGCGCCCGCATGAGCCGCTCGAGCTCCGAGAGGTCCAGGTCGACTTCGATCTCGGTGAGCTCCGCGCGCTCCTGCTCTGCCGCGCGCTCCTCGCGCTCCTCGCGCTCCTCGCGTTCGTCGCGTTCGCCGCGCTCCTCCGCGTCGAGCCCGGCCGGGCTCATCGGCGCGATCACCTTCGCGCGCGTCCCCGAGGCTGGCCGCTTCGGCAGCGGCGGCGGCACCGCGGTCAGCACCACCGCGCCGACCCCCGACAGCGCGAGCGCCACTGCGACGACCTCTTGCTCCGAGATGCCGAGGCGCCAGGCGATCTCCGCGAAGCCGATCCTGCCGTCGGCGTGGAGCAGCACGCGTTGCTCGAGAGGCGTCAGCTCGCCCTGGAAATGCTCGATGCGCCGCGGCACGCGCTGGCGGGTGCGCGCGCCCATCGACGAGGTGATGGCGACGGTGCTGGGGGCGGGCGTGTTCAGAGCTCGGTTGCGCACGCTCGAAGCATGAGACGTGACGCACCGAAGGGCGACCGCGGCCGTGTCGAACCGGCCGTGGAGACGGGGGCGTGATCTGCGGTAGTGTGCGCGGAAATGCCCCGCCTCGTCGTCGCCACGCGCCGCTCCGCCCTCGCCCTCGCGCAGACGCGCGCCTTCATCCGGGCGCTCGTCGAGAAGAACCCGGGCCTGGAGGTCGAGGAGCTCCAGATCGTCACCAGCGGCGACAAGATCCAGGATCGCCCGCTCTACGAGGCAGGGGGCAAGGGGCTCTTCGTGAAGGAGATCGAGGAGGCGCTCCTCGACGGTCGCGCGCATTTCGCCGTGCACTCGATGAAGGACCTTCCCGCGAAGCAGCCGGCCGGGCTCGTGATCGGCTGCGTCCCCGAGCGCGCCGATCCGCGCGACGTGCTGCTCGTCCGCCCGGGCCTCACGCCGTCGCTCGACGGCCTGCCGAAGGGAGCGAAGGTCGGCTCGTCGAGCCTGCGTCGCCGGATCGCGCTCCACGCCAAGCGCCCCGATCTGGAGATCGCGCCGCTGCGCGGGAACATCGACACGCGCATGCGCAAGGTCGCCGCCGGCGAGTACGACGGCATCGTGCTGGCCGCCGCGGGGCTCGGGCGGCTCGGCGTCGATCCGGCCACGATGCCCGCGCACGCGCCGTTCGCGCGCGAGGAGATGCTCCCGGCGGTCGCCCAGGGCGTGCTCGCGATCGAGTCGCGCGCCGGCGACACGGAGACCGAGGCGGTGCTCGCCAAGATGGAGCACGCGCCTTCGCGCCTGCGGGCGTGGGCCGAGCGCGGCGTGCTCGAGGCCCTCGACGCCGACTGCACCGTGCCGCTCGCCGCGTTCGCCGAGCTCGAGGGGGACATCTGCGCGCTCTCGGCGTGGCTCACCGAGGCCGACGGCTCGCGCCTGCGCGCCCAGGCCGACAAGGCCCGCGTGCGCACCCCCGAAGACGCGCGTCGCTTCGGCTTCCAGCTCGGATCGGCGCTCAAGGCGCGCGGGGCGCAGTTCACCGATGCCCTGGAATTCAAGATCGCCTGCGTGCTCGTCGAGGACTGGGATCCCATCGGCATCCAGACCGTCGCCGACGCGCAGGGCGAATACGACGCGCACGTCGCGCCGATCGCGGCGCTGCTGCGCGCCGGCGGGGCCGACGCCAAGGCGCTCGGCAAGCACCTGGCGAGCGTCGCCAAGGACCTCGAGGTCGACGTCGATCGCGGTGATCTCGCGCGCGTGGTCGACAAGCTGCTCGCGCTCTCGAACGCCTGATCGCTCGGCGCGGGGGCGCGCGCGTCGCCCACGCGCCCGCGTCCGCGAGATTTCCTGAGCGAGGGGCCCCGCTCCGGTCCGTCGACGTCGAGCGGCGTCAATGACTGCCCGGACGCACGGTTCTCGCCCGGACGGCGCGCCGCCCGATCGCGCGGGGCAGCGCGGATTCCGTTGCTACGAAGTCGGACCTTCGATTCCCAAGAGGTCCCCTCGATGCGTCGTGCTTGCTCGACTTCGCCGTTCGCGTTCGCGTTCGCCTTCGTCCTCCCGCTCACCACCGCCGCGTGCGGCGGCTCCGATGCCGCCGCGCCCGCGGGCAGCGAGGACACCGGCGTCGACGCCGCTCCCGACACGGCCGTCGCACCGCTCCCGGACACGGGCGCTCCCGACGTCGCGCCCGAGGTTGGCCCCCGGCCGCAGGCCTGTTTCGCCGACGCCGGCGCGCCGACGCCCGAGACGGGGGCGCCCACGGCCTGCATCTTCGGGCCGCTTCCGAGCGGCGACGGCGGGCTCGACGCAGGCGAGGGCGGCACCGACGACGCCAGCACCGACGCGGGCGCGGCCGACGCGGCCGACGCGGCCAGCACCGTGTACCCGGCGTTCGCGCTCGACGCGCCCCACCTCCAGAACCACGGCGGGCCGATCCTCGCCAACCCGCAGATCGTCACGGTCACCTGGTCGGACGACGGCGACGCGCCCACGCTCGACCAGTTCGCCGACAAGATCGGCTTGAGCAAGTACTGGAATTCCGTCGCGTGCGAGTACGGCGTCGGCCCGGCCGTCTCCGGCGCCTGCAACCACGTCCACATCCCGGGCGCCGCGCCCGCGACGCTGACCGACACGCAGCTCGACGCGCTGGTGCGCAAGAGCGCGGGGAGCCCGGCGACGTCCGGCTGGCCCGCGCCGACCGCCGACACGCTCTACCTCGTCTTCGTGTCCGACTCGACCGACTACCAGATGCACACGCAGTCGGGGCTGCTCAGCATCTGCAGCTCGGGCACGGGCGGGTATCACACGAGCACCGTCGTCGCCGGCGGCGTCGAGGTCGCGTACGCCGTGGTGCCGCGCTGCAACGGCATGGACGAGACGACCATGGCGGCGAGCCACGAGATCGCCGAGGCGGCGCTCGATCCGAGCTCGCGCAGCCCCGCCTACCGCGACTTCGACGACGCCCACGCCGTCTGGAACGCCTTCGTGGTCGGCCAGACCGAGAACGGCGACGCCTGCGAGTTCTATCGCGACGCGATCTTCTCCAGCCTCGAGCTCGGCTACACGCTGCAGCGACAGTGGTCGAGCGCGAGCTTCGCGGCGGGCCACGCGCCGTGCGTCCCGAGCACCGGCGTCTACTTCAACGTGACGCCCCTCGACCTCCACGACGTGGCGTGGTCGGTGCCCGATTTCGGCTCCTTCTCGGCCACCGGGCCCGTGACGGCCAAGGGGGTCAACATCAAGGTCGGCGAGACCGGCTCGTTCACCGTCGGCTATTACAGCGACGGCCCCACGGCGAACGACTGGACCCTCAAGGCGGTCGAGGGGACCGGCATGCACACCGGCGGCGCCAGCTTCGCGAACGGCAAGCTGTCGATCTCGGTCGACAAGACCACCGGCCACAACGGCGACAAGGCGACGGTGACCGTGAAGGTCAACGGCCTCGACTCGACGCTGAACGCCAACATGGTCACGCTCGTGTCGACCGATCCGACCAACAAGAGCGCCTCGCACTACTGGCCGGTGCTGATCACGAGCAACTAGCGGCTACCGGCACCGAGGTGCCGGCCTCGATGGGAAAGGCCCCTCGCGGGGCCTTGGAGCGCACGCGAGCACGCTTCGGATTCGCGAACCACGAGCCCCGCAGGGTCAACCGGGGTTCGACGCCGGGAGCGGGGACGAGCTCTGCGCCTGCTCGCGCCCGACCAGCTGACCGCACGCGGCGCCGACGTCGCCGCCGCCCGAGTAGCGTCGCACCACGGGCACGCCGAAGCGCGAGAGCCGATCGTGGAAGCGGCGCAGTTCCTCGTCGGAGGCGCGCGCGAAGACGTCCCCCTCGCTCGGGTTGTACGTGACGATCGAGAGGCGCGGCGCGACGCCGGTCTCTTCGCGGAACGAGAGCGCGAGGCGGCCGAACGCGTCGGCGTCCTCGTCGCTGGTGTTCACGCCGCCGAGGAGCGTGACGGCGAGCATCGGCGCGTCGCCGCGCGTGCGCACGTACTCCGCCGTCGCCGCGAGCACCTCGTCGAGCGGGTTCGCGTCCTCCACCGGGAGCAGGCTGCGCCGCACCTCGCGCCGCGCCGCCGCGATCGAGACGCCGAGCCGCACGCGCAGCTCCGAGGCCGCGAGCTTGCGGATGCCGCCCGGCACGCCCGCGGTGCACACCGTGATCGCGCGCTGCTCGATGGCCTGGCCGCACGGGTCGTGCATCACGCGGATCGACTGCATCACGCGCTCGGCGTTGGCGAGCGGCTCGCCCATCCCCTGGAACACCACGCCGTGCACGCGCGAGCCCTTCGGGAGCTCGCGGCGGATCGCGCGCACCTGCTCCACGATCTCCCAGGCCTCGAGGTTGCGCGAGAGCCCGAGCCGCCCGGTCGCGCAGAAGCGACACCCGAGCGCGCAGCCGACCTGCGACGACACGCACGCGACGAAGCGTCCGGGCTTCTCGAGCGGGATGCGCACCGCCTCGATCGCCGCGCCGTCCTCGCAGCGGAACAGGTACTTCACGAACGGGTCGAGCTTCGACGCCTCGCGCGTGACGACCTCGAGCCTGCCGACCCGGAAGCGCTCGGCCACGCGCACGACCTCGCCGCGGCGCGCGTTCTTCGGCAGGTGCGTCGCGAGCTCGTCCACGAAGCGCTGGTTCACCGCAGCGACGAGCTTGCGCGCGGTCGCGAGCGTGATGTCGGCCTGCGCGGCGAGCTGCTCGGGGAGCAGCCCCTGGATGGCGACGCGCGCGCGCTCACCCGGCGGCGACGGCCTGGTCGCGCTCTGACTCGCGGGTGCGCTCGCGGGAGAGCAGCCGGTACTGGAGGATGCGGAGGGCGGCGCAGTAGACATTGACCGGGACGATCGCGAACAGGCAGTACCACGCGAAGGCCTGCGGGACGAACGGCGCAAGCATCGCCGCCGCGCTCAACGCGCCGTTGTGCATCGTCGGTCCGGAGAAGCTCCAGAGCCGCACCAGCGGGCCGTTCTCCAGCGCGAACTGCGCGCGCCGCGCCGGCTCGCTCGCGGTCTCCTTCGCGAGGCGCGCGGCCTCGTCGAACGAGGGCCCCTGCTGGGTGCGCACGTACGCCGCGAACAGCAGCAGCGCCGCCCGCTCGAGCCAGCTCTTCGCGCGCGCGGCCTCGTCGGTGAACAGCTGCGGGCGCTCGGGCTCGCGGCTCGGGTCGGTGTGCGCGAGGTAGCGCTGCTTGTAGTAGTCGAAGCGCCCCGCGTTGATCGCCATGCTCGCGCCGGCGAAGAGCACGACCAGGAACCGCTCGAAGGCGCCGAACGGGTGGCCGAAGAGCGCGACGAAGGAGTGGGCGAGCGCGTAGAGCAGCGAGACGTGCAGCGCGACGGCGACCACGTAGTCGGCGTAGCCGTCGAGGACGCGCCCCGACAGCGAGCCGCCGCCGCGCGCGCGGGCGAGCTGCCCGTCGCTGCAGTCGAAGACCATCGAGAGGAAGAGGCAGACGCCGCCGCCGATCGGCGCGAAGGGCGAGAGCGACGGGCCGAGCGCGACGAGCACCGCGCCGCAGACGCCGAACGCCATCGAGACGAAGGTCAGCTGGTTCGGGGTGACCGGCGTCGAGACGACGGCGCGCACGACGTAGGCCGCGAGCGGACGGTTCACGTACGCATCGAGCAGCTCGTCGGTGACCGAGGTCTTGCTTCTCGCCATCTCAGCCCTCCCGCTCCGCGCGCCCAGGACGCGCACCCCCTGCGCTGCGTAGTGACCCCTCCCATCGGGGCACCGGCGCGTAGCGGACGACGCGGCCCGCGCGAAGCTCGCTACCCGCTCCGAGGCGGCCCGAGGGCCGTTTCGAGGCGTGTTTCGAGTCGTCGTCGGCCGCGGCGCACCGCCCCGCAGGGTGGCGGTCCGGCCCGAAGCAACGGGTGCGCCGCGCGAGCGTGGGCGCGGCGGGCGAGGGGGACACGGCTTCGATGGGCATCCTGAATGGATGAGCGGTGTCCGCGGGGGCCCGTTCGGGCGGAGGGTCCGCGGGTCGGCGCCGCGCGCGCGCGGGGCGCCG
>CAIXWQ010000681.1 GCA_903923175.1 uncultured delta proteobacterium
AGCAGCGCGCCCGCGCGCTGCCAGAGCGCCGCGCGCGTCTCCGGATCGAGATCGAGATCGAGCATCGCGGGCGAGCCTAGCGACGCCGTGGCCGCGCGCGGAGCCTGCGTTGGCGCACGCCGCGCGCGCCCGCGACGGAAGCGCCCCGGCGCTCGCTCGCGCATCCTGGCCTTCCCGCTATCGTCGGAGCGAGCCCGATCTCCGGCGCTCGGCGCGGGGCGCCCGCTCGCCGCGGCGCCGAGGAGCTCCCGATGACCCGATCCCGACGTTCGACCGGCGCTCGCGTGCTCGCCGTCTTCGCCGTCTTCGTTACCGGCGCCGCCCTCGCGCTCGTCGCCGGCGGCTGCGGCAGCGGCTCGTCCGGCTCGACCTCGGCCTCCGTGACCGGGCTCGGCAACGCCTGCATCCCCGAGTCCGAGAACGATCCCAACGGCGGCGGCGCGGTCCTCACCGATCTCGGCGTCGACACGCAGTCCACCAGCTGCGACACGCGCGTCTGCCTCCAGGCCTATTTCCAGGGGCGCGTCACCTGCCCGTACGGCAACGCGACGTCGGGGCAGACGGGCACCTGCAGCGCCGTCGCCGGCATGCCCGGGCTCTACACCCTCGACGGCACCGCGAGCGGCGACCTGTGCTGCCCCGCGCCGGGCGACGCGCAGCATCGGCCGCTCACCCACCCCGTCGAGGCGCAGTGCTCCGGCCGCAGCGCGCTCGACTCGGTCTACTGCTCGTGCCGCTGCGACGTGCCGGCGGGGGTCGATCGCAGCACGGTGAGCCTCTGCGCGTGCCCGACCGGCTTCTCGTGCCTGGCGCTCTTCGACAACGCCTCGCTCCCGCTCGCGATGCGAGGCTCGTACTGCGTGAAGGCCGGCCCGCTCGGCGCCGATCTCGTCCAGAACACGCTCACCGGCGACGAGACCGCGCTCGTCACGGCCTGCGGCCTCGACCGCAAGCCGTAGCGCTTCCCGCGAGGCGCGCGCTCACGCCAGGCGCCCTCACCCCAGGCGCGCTCACCCCAGGCGCGCTCACCCCAGGCGCGCTCACCCCAGGATCGCGCGCAGATCGAGCCGCCCGTCGTCACCGAGCGGCGGGCACCAGTAGTAGCCGCCGGAGACGGCGCGCGAGAAGCCGAGCAGGCCGTCGACGATGCCGTCGTCGAGCCCCGCCATGCGCCGCAGCGCGCGCTCGTACGCGTCGAGCGTGGCGCCGAAGGCCACGAAGTAGAGCCCGTGCTCGCTCACCGTGCCGTACGGCATCGAGCGGCGCAGCATGAACGCCGGCGGCTCGAAGCTCTCCTGCGCGGTGCGCTTCACGTGCGCCGAGGCGGGGGCGTCGGGGAGCTCCTCGTTGGTGCGCCGGCTGCGGCCCATCACGTGATCGCGCGCCTGCTCGCTCATGGCGTCGAGGCGCGCGAGCTCGTGCACCCAGCGCTGCGCCGCGACGAAGCTGCCGCCGTCGAGCCCCTCGCCGGCCCCGGCCACGATCGCGACCTCGCGCGCGCGCTCGTCCTTCGGGTTCTCCGTGCCGTCCTCGTAGCCGCTGAGATCGCGGCCGGCGTCGAAGGTGAAGGCCGAGACGTCCTCGACCACGCGCAGCGAGCCGTGCGGCGCGTGCGCGACGAGCCCGAGCGAGAGCGCGGCGAGGAGCGAGCGCCCGCGCTGCAAGAGCGCGCCCGCGTCGGCGCCGGCGAGGTAGATCCAGAGGGCGCCCTGCGTGGAGGGGAACGCCACGCCGGGGCCGGCGAGCGCGGGGAACGGGCGCAGCCCCGCGAGCGGGCGTGGGCTCGCGGCTTGCGCGTGTCGTGCGCGCACCAGCGGCTCGCCCAGGCCGATCACGCAACCCTCGCCGCTTTCGGGGCAATGCGGGAGATCGAGGTGCGACAGGCGCCGCAGCACGGCGTGCGGATCGGCGCCGAGCGCGAGATCGAGCGAGAGGAAGCGCCCGTGCGCGGCGAGCGGGGCGAGGATGGCGGGCTGGGGGCGGGGCATCGTCCGCACAGGGTAACGCCGCGGCAGGCGCGCGCCGCGCTCTCGCGCACGGCTCACGCGACGCGGCGGCTGGCATGGTCCACTCGGTTTTCATATTCTCTGCAATCGGGAGTGATGGTGACCCAGCGAAGGTCCGAACCCGCGCTCGATCGCAAGCTCCGCGCGCTGCGGGCAGAGCTCGCCGTGATCCGGACCTCCGAAGCCGGCGTCCTCCCCTCGCTCGCGGCTCGGCTCGCGGACGCGCTCGGCGTGGCGCGCGTCGTTGCCTACGAATACGAGGAGCGTGCGGGGCACGTGCGCATCCCCCAGGGCTCCGAGGTCGGTCTGCCGGGCGTGGTCGGCGCGCTCGACGACTTCCTGGCGGTGCAGCCTCCGGTCGGCTGGACGGGGTACAACCCGCTTCGACCCGACCCGTTCGACCGCAATCGTCAGCGCAGCCGCGCCGAGATCGAGGCGCGCTTCGGCGGCGCGCCGGTCGTCACCCGCGCGCTCTTCCCGCGCTTCGGCATCGCCCGCGACGAGCACGTCCGGGTCGTGATCTGCGAGGGCGCCTCGATGCTCGGCTACGTCGGCCTCTTCCAGCCGCAGGCCTTCGAGCCGCGCCAGCTGGATGGGCTCCGCCGCCTGGTGCCGCACCTGCGCCGTCGCCTGATCCTCGACCGGATGTGGTCGGCCGCGCCGCGCACGCGCAGCGCGCTGCTGGCGGCGCTGGAGGCGATCGCGGCGCCGGCGTGGGTGGTGCGCGCGTCCGGGGTCCTCGAGCACGCCAACGCAGCGGGGCAGGGCGCGCTGGAGCGCGATCGCGCGGGCACGAACGAGCGGCTGCGGGCGGCGCGGTGCGGTCAGGTCATGCCTGGCTTCGAGACGACGCCGCTGCGTGGTCACGGCGAGGCGGACGCGTTCCTGATCGTCGAGCGGCTCGCGGCCGGCGCGGCGAGCCCCGCGGCGCGCGTGCGGGCGCAGATCGCGAGGCTCGAGCTCACGCCGCGCCTCGCGCAGGCGTACGAGCTGGTGGCGCGCGGGCTCTCCAACCGCACCATCGCCGCGGAGATGTCGCTCTCGGAGGCGACGGTGGTGCAGTACGTCACCGCGCTGCTCGACAAGGCCGGCGTCGAGAGCCGCGCGGCGCTGATCGCGCAGCTGCTGTGGAGCGGGGAGTAGGGCGCAAGCGGACCGTGGTCGCCGATTCGCGAAGCGATTGCGCCTCTCATCGAACGCCGACACTAAGGAAACCAGGATAGGAGGCCTGACGAGGCGCCCTCAGGCTCCCTTCGCGCGGCGAGGCTCTCCGAGGATCGAGCACCCGGACCGGACCGCGCAGGAGAAATCCCTGCATGCGCGCTCAGTACCTCGGTTTCGGGATCGCTCTCGCTCTGCTCGCCGCCTGCGGCCCTTCCCAGACCGAGGCGACCGACGGCCCCGACGCCGCGCTCGCTCCGCCGCCCGCGCAGGCCGCGTCGGCCGTGCGCGTGCGGCGCGATCCCTGGGCGCTGATCCGCGCGACGACCGCGCTCGGCGCGAGGCTCGCCGAGCCGCGCGCGATCTCCCGCGTGGGGGCGCGCTTCGAGCCCGCGCCCGCGAAGCCGAAATCG
>CAIXWQ010000682.1 GCA_903923175.1 uncultured delta proteobacterium
AGTCGGTGATCGGCGCGGCGTACCTCGCCTGCGGCCTGGACGGCGCGCGCGGGCTCGTGCGCGCCGTGCTGGGCGCGCGCCTCGACGACGCCGTGCGCGTCGCGGCGAGCTCGTCGTCGGGGCCGATCGATCTGCGCGCCAAGGACGCCAAGAGCGTGCTCCAGGAGATCGTGCAGCGCCGCGGCGGCGAGGCGCCGGTCTACGAGCTGGACGGCACCTCCGGCCCCGATCACGATCGCCGCTGGCGCATCCGGGTGAAGGTGCGCGAGCGCGTGCTCGGCACCGGCGAGGCGCGCTCTCGCCGCGAGGCCGAGATGGTGGCGGCAGCGCTCGCCGTCGACGCGCTCAACGAGGACCCGGCGTTGCTGTCCGCGGTCCTCGCGATCCGCTGAACCGCGCGCCGCGGCGTGACGGCGGGGGGCGCGCGCCGTATGGTTCGGGCGTGAGCGACGGCCCGAAGCCTCCGAACGATTCGAACGGTGCGAGCGCGACGCCGGCGATGCCGAGGCGGGCGCTGCTCTCGCTCGGGCTCGGCGCCGCGGCGCTCGTCGCGAGCCGGCGCGCGGCCGCCGCGCCGCCCGTCAAGCCGGCCATGACCACCAACGACTGGCTCGTGCGCGCGGCCATCCTGCTCGACGAGACCAAGCGCGCGCAGGACTGGGTCGGCGCGCACCCGAGCGACACCGATCTCGCCGGGCTCGTCTACGAGATCGCCGAGACCCGCAGCACCGCGGCGGCGCGCATCCCCGCCCCCGCGGCGGTGAAGAACGCGCACATGTCTCTGCTGCTCGTGCTCGAGAACACGACCGCGTCGCTCGACGCCAGCGCGCGTGGCGACTGGAAGAAGGCCGCGCAGCGCATGGCGGCGGCGCGCACCGAGGAGCGCACGCTGAACTCCGCCCTCGACGCCGCGAAGCTCAAGATTCCGTCGCTGCGTTAGCCGCGCCGCGCACGCCTCAAGCGGCCCCCTCGGGCGCGACCGGCGCGAACTGGAACCGCGATCCGCCGTCGACCTCGACGCGCGACGCCAGCCCGGCGTGGATCAGCACGCGCACGCCGCGGTGGACCTTGCGGCGCACGAACACCTCGCCCGCGAAGGTGTCCTGCACGCGCCACTGGCCGCAGAGCCCGAGCTGCGCGCGCACCAGCCGCACCTTCACGTGCGCCTGCACCTGCTCGGCGGTGAGACGCTTGAGGGCCGAGAGCTGGCTCCTCGGCACGACGGAGGTCTTCATCGCGGGCGCGCGGTCGAGGATCGCCGAGGCCGTCTCGGCGTGGGCGAGCGTCGCCCGCAGCTTCGAAATGCGATCGTCGGAGGCGTCACGGCGGATCTCCAGCGTCGTGCGCACCGCGCTCTCGCCGCCGGCCTCGCTGACCTCGATGCGCGTGCCGGCGAGCACGTCGGCGCCGCTGACGGTGTCGCCGACCGTGACCGAGCGGCCCGCCGCGATGCTCGAGCGGACGGCGTTGGTCACGATCTGCACGTCGCCGCCGGCGCGCAGGATGGCGCCCGAGTCGGCGAAGCGCACCGAGACGCTCTCGACCGCCTCGACGCGCGCGCCGTTGCGCACGCCGCCGCGCACGATCACGTTGCCGCCCGAGAGCAGGCGCCCGCCTTCGACCATCCCCTGCACTTCGATGTCGCCGGTCGCCGAGACCGAGAAGCCCGGCTCGACGTCTCCGCGGACGATGACCGGCCCGTCGAAGTGGATGTTGCCCGATGCGTAGTTGACCGCGCGCACCGTGCAGGTGGCGATGACGACCACGCGATCGCCGTCGAGCGTCGCGAGGCCGTCGGCGGTCGCGATGGCCGTCGCCCCGCCGGCGCCGAGCTGGACGTTCTCGCCGGCGACGAGCGCTGGCTCGGGCGGATCGGGAGGCGGGACCGACTGACCGGTCACGCTCTTGCCGGGCGTGCCCGGGCGCCCCGCGACCTTGCGCGCGACGACGGTGCCCGCGACGACGTGCGAATTGAGGAGCCCCTCGCGGAAGTCGACGCGCGCGTCGCCTTCGGTCGCGGTGAACGAGACGTTCTCCTTGGGGAGCACGAACGCGTACTCGATGCGCGACGGGACGCCGGGCTTCGGCGAGATCCCTTGCGCGATCACGAGGTCGGTGCCGGCGGGGACGCGCCCCGCGCAGAGCCGCTCGATCGCCAGCGCGTCGAGGCCGTAGACGATGCCGAGGCGCGCGAGCTCCTCGTCGACCGCCGCGCGGGTGGGCGGAGCCGTCCCCTCGCGGCGCGCGGTGGCGCGCAGCTGCCCCTCGGCCAACTTCACCGAGAGCTTCGACTTCCCTCCGCTCGCGCCACGCGGCGGCATCCGGTCCCTCCCCTCCGCCGATGAGGCGCCTTCGAGCATGGAAGCGCGCTCGGAGCGTGCTGCCAAGGATCCTTCGCACGAGGACGACGTCGTTCGCCTTCGATGCGCTAGGCGGGCCAGCGCGCGCGCAGCTGCGCGGTCAGCGCCTCGGCCTCCCCCGGCTCGTAGCAGAGCACGCCGCCCTGCCACGTGAACACCTCGGCGGGGCGATCGCTCGTGCCGCCGTCGAACAACGGCACGACGTGCTGGTGCACGTGGGGGAACGAATTCGCCCGCTGCGTGACGGTGCCGAGCGCGGCGACGTAGGTGCGCACCGGCGAAAGCACGGCCGCCAGCGCCCGCGTGGCCTCCCAGGCGAGGCGGCTGAGTGCGAGCCAGTCCTCGGCCGGCAGCTCGTCGATCGCCTCGCGGTGATCACGCAGCACGACCAGCACGTGGCCGCGGCGCACCGCGTAGCGGCTCAGCACGGCGACCGCGTTCGCCGTCTCGCGCAGGGCCAGGCCGCGCGCGCCAGCGCCGGCGAGCACGCACATCTCGCAGCGCGGGGCGCCGCCCGCCTCCTCGGTGGCGCGCGCGAGCGCTTCGTCTTTCGTGATCCTCAGCACGCTCGGCGGACCGCTAGATCGCGTAGGAGCGCGGCCCTGCCGCCGGCGGGGTCGGGCGCGAGGTGCGATGCGTCAACGCGAAGCTCGCGGTCGGGCGGTGCGTCCTCGGCGGCGTGGTCCGCGGCGCTGCGCGGAGCCGCCGGACGATGGCGTCGAGCCGGCCCCGCTCCGGGGCGTGAGCCGGGGTCGCGAACGCGAGCGTCGACGACCACGCCACGTAGACGTCGCCGCCCGCACCTCCCGCCGCGCGCGTGCCTCTGCCGCCGCGCCAGTGTGCGGGGAGCGCGAGCGCCCACCCGTCCGGGCCGCCGTCGAGCTCGCTCGGCGCCGCGGCCGGGAGCCGCTCGATCATCTCCGCGGCGTCGACGAGCAGCTTCTCGCCCGCGGCGTCGCCGTACGACCAGGACGCGATCTGCGACTCGTTGAGCAGCACGTACTCGCGGTACGCCGGTCGCGCCGGCCCGCTCACGTCGCTCACGAAATACGCGGCCGCGATGCGCTCGGGGTGGGCGAGGAGGGTGGCCTCGTCGACATGGGCCCCCTTCGCGTCGAAGCCGTCCCACGCGCCGGTCGAGAGCACGTGCCGCAGCACGATGGCCTCGTCGCCGAGCTCGATGCGCACGAGCCGATCGCCGTACGGCGTGCCCGCGAGCCCCGACACCGTCGCCCACGGCGCGGGCCACGCGAAGCGCTTCTTCGCGTAGGCCTCGTCGCGAAGCAGGCCCGCGAGCGCGTCGCCGGGCGGTCGCTCGGCCAGCGCGCGGTCGAAGCCCGAGGGGCCGTAGGTCGCCGACTCGGCGCGCGACAGCAGGACCTCGCTCACGGCGAGCTCCTCGAGCTGCGCGCCGGTCGTCCACGTGTAGAGGACGCGACGGTAGGGCGCGTCGTCGTCGACGGCGAACGGCGTGAGGAACGCGCCGACCTCCGCGCGCGTCGCCTCGGGGCTCGGCTTCACCGACGCCGACGCCGACGCCGTCGCAGGCGCGGCGGTCACGAGCGGCTCGGGACCGACCTTGTCGCGCTGCGCGCGCACGCACGCGATCACGCCGGTGGCGAGCAGGAGCGCGAGGGACGACACGCGGCGCATCGCGTGAAGCTACGCGAGCTCTGGGCCGGCGCCAGGCCTGGGGATGCGCACGCGCGCTTCGCCGCCGTCGATGTCGGGCGGGTGAGGCGTGGGCGTGATCGGGACGACCGGCACGCTCGGCGTGACGCTCGGCTTGGGGGCCGGCCTCGTCGCCGGGCCGCCGACCGCCCTCGCGCTCGCGCTTGGCAGCGCGGCGGGTACGACGGCAGGGGCCTCGCCGCGAACGGACGGAGGCTTCGGGCAGGGGGCCACCGCCGAGGGGGCGGGGGGCGGCGCGACGACGCCGAGGCCACCGGGCACCGGGACAGGCTCGGTCGAGGGGGAGAGGCTCGGCGCGGTCGCGGTCCCGCTCGCCGCGGCGCTC
>CAIXWQ010000683.1 GCA_903923175.1 uncultured delta proteobacterium
CTGCGCCTGCAGCCGCGCCCGCCGCAACTCCCGCGGCGCAGGCCTTCGACATCGCCAAGTTCGCCGGCATCTTCGCCGCCATCGGCATCGCCATCGGCATGGTCGGCTCGGCCGTCGCGGCGATCGCCACGGGGTTCCTGAACCTCAAGTGGTGGCAGATGCCCCTCGTCGTCATCGGGGTCATGCTGCTCGTCTCCGGGCCGTCGATGATCCTGGCCTGGCTGAAGCTCCGGCAGCGCAACCTCGGGCCGATCCTCGACGCCAACGGCTGGGCCGTGAACGGCGTCGCGAAGATGAACATCCCGTTCGGGGGCTCGCTGACGTCGCTCGCCGTCCTCCCGGCGAACTCCGAGCGCTCGCTCGACGACCCGTTCGCCGAGAAGAAGCGCCCGTGGGCGGTGTACCTCGTGCTCCTCGCGCTGCTCGCGGGCCTCGGCTGGTACGCCTGGACGCGCGGCTACGTGAAGGCGGCGCTCGGCCTCGACAGGTCGCCTCCGGCCGCGACCTCGGCAGCACCGCCGGCGCCGAGCGCGTCCAAGTAGCCCCTCGCGCCGCTCACCGCCAAGTCAACCCGCGCGACTCGTGCTAGAGCGCGCGGCCATGACGAGCACCGGCACCGACCTCTCGCAACTCGTCGGCCCGGCCATCGCGGCGACGCTCGCGGCGAAGGGCTACGACACGCTCACGCCGGTGCAGGAGGCGGTGCTCGACGAGGCCCTGAACGGCCGCGATCTGCGCATCACCTCCCAGACCGGCTCCGGCAAGACGATCGCGGTCGGGCTGGTCGTCCGCGACGTCCTCGACGACCTGACGAACGAGTTCGGCGGCCCCGCGCGCCCCCGAGTGCTCGTGCTCACGCCGACGCGCGAGCTCGCCAAGCAGGTCGCCGACGAGCTCGGCTGGCTCTTCGCCGGCCTACGCGTGCGCGTGAGCGCCGTCACCGGCGGCTCCAGCTACGTCGATCAGCGTCGCGCGCTCTCGTCGAACCCCGCCGTCGTGGTGGCGACGCCCGGGCGCCTGCGCGACTCGCTCGAGCGCGGGAAGATCGACGCGAAGTCCCTCGCGGCCGTCGTGCTCGACGAGGCCGACCAGATGCTGGATCTCGGCTTCCGCGAGGACCTCGAGGCCATCCTGGCCTGCCTGCCCGCCGAGCGCCGCACGCACCTGGTGTCGGCCACGTTCTCGCGCGACGTCGTGGCGCTCGCCGACAAGTGCCAGAAGGATCCGGTCCACGTCCAGGGGACGCGCCTCGGCGAGGCCAACCTCGACATCGAGCACGTCGTTCACCTCGTGGTCCCCGATCAGCGCATCGACGCGCTCATCAACCTGATGCTCGAGGATCCCGACGCGCGCTCGCTCGTCTTCGCGCGCACCCGCGCCGACGTCTCGCGCATCGCCGGCGAGCTCGCCGAGGCCGGGTTCGTGGTGCGCTCGCTCTCCGGCGAGATGGATCAGCCGGAGCGTGAGCGCGCGCTCGCCGCGTTCCGCTCGGGCGGCGTGCAGGCGCTGGTGGCGACCGACGTCGCCGCGCGCGGCATCGACGTCGCGGGGATCGCGCGGGTCATCCAGGTCGAGCCGCCGACCAACGTCGAGACGTACACGCACCGCAGCGGGCGCACGGGCCGCGCGGGCAAGCAGGGGATGAGCCTGCTCTTCGTGAGCCCGCAGCACTACCAGGGGATCGCGCGTGGGCTCGCCCGCGGCAAGATCGCCCACAAGGTCGAGCCGCTCCCGGGCAAGGACGCCATCTACCGCGCGCGCGAGGCGCGGATGCTCGAGTGGCTCGCGCGCGGCGGCGACGGCACCACGCTCGACACGCACACGCTCGCGATCGCCGAGCGCGTCGTGAAGGGGGAGGGGGCCGTCGAGGCGGTCGCGCGCTTGCTCGAGAAGGCCGGCCTGCACGGCCCGACGCACGTGCGCGAGGTGCGCAACATCACGCCGATGTCGCCGCGCGACGAGCGACCGCTGCGCGCCACCCGAGATGCTCGCGACGGGCGCGAATCGCGGGACGCGCGCGAGCCGCGCGAGGGTCGCCAGGAGAAGCCGGCGAACCAGGAATTCGTGCCGTTCCACGTGAGCTGGGGCGGCAAGCACGGCGCCGACACGCGCCGCCTGCTCGGCATGGTGTGCCGACGCGGTGGCATCGAGGGGCGTTCGGTCGGCGCCATCAAGGTCGACGCGATCTTCTCGATCGTCGAGGTCGCGAGGGACGTCGCGGACGCGTTCGAGGCCTCGGCGAGCAAGCCGGATCCGCGCGATCCGAAGGTGCGCATCCGCCGCTGGTCGGAGACGACCGACCGCGAGCGTGAGCGGCCGGTGCGCCTCGCCCAGGGGGCGGTGCGAGAGGCGCGCGAGGCGCACGTCGAGCGCCCCGAGCCTGGCGAGCGCCAGGAGTACGTGCCTCGCGGAATGCGCGCGGCGCAGACGCAGCCGCCGCCGCCCCAGCCGCCCCAGCCGCCCGTGCAGTCGGAGCAGGTCGAGCGCGTCGAGCCGGCCGCGCGTCCAGCCTCCGCGGAGCGTCCGGCGCGCCGCGAGGTGCCCGTGTACGAGCGCCCGATCCGTCGCGAGGGCGCGAGCGATCGAGCGGAACGTCCGGTGCGCGCCGCGGCGCCGGAGCGCGCGGATCGCGCCGAGCGACCTGCGCGGGCGGGCTACGGCGATCGCACCGAGCGCCCGACCCGTCGCGAGCCGCCGCCCCGCGCGGCTGCGACCCCGCCGCCGCGCACGGGCGGCATCACGCCGCCGAAGCGGAAGATCGTCAAAGAGCGCTGAACCGATCGCGCGCGCCGGAGGAATCGGCGGCGATGCTGGTACGGCCGAGCCACGGAGGCTTCGAGACGTGCTAGAGCGCCGCGCGTGATTCGGCTCGACTCCATCGCAAAGCAGCACGGCAGGCAGATCCTCTTCGCGGACGCGTCCTTCGCCATCTTCAAGGGCGAGAAGGCGGGGCTCGTGGGGCCCAACGGCGCGGGCAAGTCGACCATCTTCCGGATGATCGTCCGCGAAGAAGAGCCGGACGCGGGGCAGGTCGCGATCGAGCGCGGCACCACCGTCGGCTACTTCAGCCAGGACGTCGGCGAGATGTCGGGCAACAGCGTCGTCGAGGCGACGCTCGCGGGCGCCGGCCAGGTGAGCGAGGTCGGCCACCGCCTGCACGAGCTCGAGCACGCGCTCGGCGATCCCGATGTCGACGACTACGACAAGGTCCTCGAAGAGTTCGGCGAGGTGCAGGCGCGCTTCGAAGAGCTCGGCGGCTACGCGCTCGAGTCGAAGGCGCGCGAGATCCTCGCCGGCCTCGGCTTCGGGCAGGACGTGATGGACGGCGACGTCGGCAACCTCTCCGGCGGCTGGAAGATGCGCGTCGCGCTCGCGCGCATCCTGCTCATGCGCCCCGATGCGCTGCTCCTCGACGAGCCGACCAACCACCTCGATCTCGAGTCGATCCTCTGGCTGGAGCAGTTCCTCAAGGGGTACGAGGGCGCGCTGATCATGACCTCGCACGATCGCGAGTTCATGAACCGCATCGTCTCGCGCATCGTCGAGATCGACGCGGGCGAGCTCACCGTCTACTCGGGGAACTACGACTTCTACCTGAAGGAGCGCGCCATCCGCGAGGCGAACGCGGCGAGCGAGTTCGATCGGCAGCAGTCGATGCTCGCCAAGGAAGAGGCCTTCATCGCCCGCTTCAAGGCGCGCGCGAGCCACGCCGCGCAGGTGCAGTCGCGCGTGAAGAAGCTCGAGAAGATCGAGCGCGTCGAGCCGCCGAAGACGCGCAAGCAGCTCCACTTCGACTTCCAGCAGGGGCCGCGCTCCGGCGAGGACGTCGCGAAGCTCGACGGCGTGTTCAAGGGCTACGGCGAGAAGATCATCTACGAGGACTTCAGTCTGCTGGTGCGCCGCCGCGAGCGCATGTGCGTGATGGGCGTGAACGGCGCCGGCAAGTCGACGCTCCTCAAGCTGATCGCCGGGGTGACCACGCCCGACAAGGGGAAGGTCACCGTGGGCGGCTCGGTGAAGATGGCCTACTTCGCCCAGCACGCGATGGAGCTCTTGAAGCCCACCAACTCGGTGTGGGACGAGATCGTCGCGATGTTCCCGCGCGCGTCGGTCGGCTCGCTGCGCACGCTCGCGGGCGTGTTCGGCTTCTCCGGCGACGACATCGAGAAGCCCTGCCGCATCCTCTCGGGCGGCGAGAAGGCGCGGCTCGTGCTCGCCACGATGCTCTACGATCCGCCGAACTTCCTCGTGCTCGACGAGCCGACGAACCACCTCGACCTCGGCACCAAGGAGATGCTCGTCGAGGCGCTCTCGGGCTTCGAGGGGACGATGCTCTTCGTCTCGCACGACCGTCACTTCCTTCGCGCGCTCAGCAACCGCGTGCTCGAGCTCACGCCGCAGGGGCCGCACCTCTACGGCGGCGGCTACGGCGAGTACGTGGCCGAAAGCGGGCACGAGGCGCCCGGGATGAGGACCTAAGCGCGCCCGCGCGCATTTCGCCGAGTTCCGCCGCGAACCGCGAGCGCGAGCGAGCGGGGATTCCCGTAAGCGTCCGCCGCGCCCGCCCCGCCATGCCCGCTCCGCCGAGCGGTCGACCTCGACCCCTTGCGTCACGGCTTACCACTTGGTAAGTAATGACCAACCCGATGGTCGTCCGCGCCGCCGACAGCGACATGCCCGCGCAGATCGTCGCCGAGGCGACGCGGCTCTTCGCGGCGCAGGGCTTCGACGGCACGGCGCTGCAGCAGATCGCCGACGCCGTCGGCGTCACCAAGCCGGCGGTCCTCCACCACTTCCCCTCGAAGGAGCACGTGCGGCTCGCGGTGCTCGACGCGATCGTCGCGCACTGGAACGACGCGCTGCCGCGGCTGCTGCTGGCCTCGCACAGCGCGCACGATCGCTTCGAGGCCGTGTTCGGCGAGCTGCTCGCGTTCTTCGGCGAGCACCCCGACCGCGCCCGCGTCGTGCTGCGCGAGGTGCTCGATCGCCCCGCCGACATCCAGAAGATCCTGCGCGGCGCCATCCGGCCCTGGCTCGAGGCGCTCGCCGAAGGGATCCGCGCGGGCCAGCGCGAGCGCCGCTACCGCGACGACGTCGACGCCGAGGCGTACGTCGCCCACATGATCCAGCTCGTGATCGCCGCCAGCGCCGCCGCCTCGGTGGGCGCGTCGGCCATCCCGCGTGACGGCGAGGGGGACGGCGAGCGCCGCTACCACCGCGAGCTCGCCCGCGTCGCGCGCGCGAGCCTGCTCACCGATGCGTACTCCGACGTGATGAACGGGCGCGCGGGCGCCGACACGCGCGCCCGCAAAGGAGCCAAGGGGACATGGCCAGCTTCTTCTCCGACAACGAAGACCTCCTCTTCCACTTCGACGAAGCGGTCGACTGGGCCTCGCTCGCCGAGGTGACCGAGTACGGCTGGCGCACGGCGGAGGGGTTCAAGACCGCCGCCGAGGCGAAGACGTTCTACCGCGAGGTCGCCGAGCTGATGGGCGAGCTCGTGGCCGAGAAGCTCGCGCCGTTCTCGGCGAAAATCGACCACGAAGGGACGCACCTGGCGGACGGCGAGGCGGTCGAGGCCCCCGCGATGCGCGGCTTCTTCGACGCGCTGAAGGCGGCCGAGCTGCACAAGCTGTGCATCCCGCGTGAGCTCGGCGGGCTCAACGCGCCGCTGCTCCTGTACTTCCTCTGCGGCGAGATGATCGGGCGCGCCGACGTCTCCTCGATGACGCACTTCTCGTTCCACGGCGGCATGGCGATGGCCGCGCTCGTCTACTCCATCCACGAGGGGACCACGCACTTCGACGTGGCCCACGCGAAGATCGCGAGCACGCGGTTCCCCGAGATGATCGACGAGCTCGCGCGCGGCGAGGCGTGGGGCTGCATGGACATCACCGAGCCGAACGCCGGCTCGGACATGGCCGCGCTCCGCACGACGGCGGAGCAGGACGAGACCGGCGAGTGGTTCGTCACCGGGCAGAAGATCTTCATCACGTCGGGCCACGGCAAGTGGCACTTCGTGATCGCGCGCACCGAGGAGCGGGCCGCCGGCGAGGACGCCTTCGCGGGGCTCAAGGGGCTCTCGATGTTCCTCGTGAAGGCGTACGAGGATCGCCCGGACGGCACGCGCAAGCGCCTCGTCACGCTGGAGCGCGTCGAGGAGAAGATCGGTCACCACGGCTCGGTGACCGCGGCGCTCTCGTTCGACCGCGCGCCGGCGGAGCTGATCGGCAAGCGCGGCGAGGGCTTCAAGTACATGCTCGTGCTCATGAACAACGCCCGCGTGGGCGTCGGGTTCGAGAGCATCGGGCTCGCCGAGGCCGCGTATCGCCAGGCGAAGGCCTACGCCGACGAGCGCTGGTCGATGGGCAAGCCGATCGCGAAGCACGAGCTGGTCGCCGACCTGCTCGACGAGATGCGCACCGACGTGCAGGCGCTCCGCACGCTGGCGGTCGCCTCGGCGTACCACGAGGAGATGTCGCAGAAGCTCGCGCTGTTCGAGCGCTTCCAGACCGCGGCGAACGACGAGGAGCGCCAGCGCATCGCGCGCGAGCTGCCGTATCACCGTGCGCGGTCGCGGCGGTACACGCCGCTGCTCAAGTACCTCGCGGCCGAGAAGGCGGTCGAGATCGCGCGGCGCAACATGCAGATCCACGGCGGCGTGGGCTACACGCAGGAGTACGGCGCGGAGAAGCTGCTGCGCGACGCGCTGGTGCTCCCCGTCTACGAGGGCACCAGCCAGATCCAGTCGCTGATGGCGATGAAGGACACGCTCCTCGGCATCCTGAAGAAGCCGCAGGCGTTCGTGACCAAGATCGGCCAGGCGAAGTGGCGCGCGGTGTCGGCGCGCGACGAGCTCGAGCGCCGCGTCGCGCGCGTGCAGAGCCTGTCGCTCTCTGCGCAGCAGTTCCTGCTGACGCGCACGGCGGCCGGGAAGTTCAAGGCGCTCGCCGACGTGCCGGTGGCGGAGTGGAAGGCCGCGCTCACGACCGGCTGGGATCCGAAGCGCGACTTCGCGCTGGCGATGCTCCACGCCGAGCGCCTCACGCGCATCCTCGCCGACGAGGCGATCTGCGAGCTGCTGCTCGCACAGGCCAAGGCGCACCCGAAGCGGCGAGAGCTACTCGAGCGCTGGCTCGATCGCGCGGAGCTGCGCTGCAAGGCGCTGCACGAGGAGATCACGACCACCGGCGCGCGCGTGCTCGCGTCGCTGCAGCCGGCCCCGCCCGACGTCGCGGGCGCCACCGAGAAGTGAGCCGAGGAGCACGCCTATGTCGATCCCGCTCCACCACGTGCTCTCGCAAGGCCCGGTGCTCGGCGCGCTCGGGCGCGTCGCGCTCGCCACGCTCCGGCCCGCGCCGAAGGGGGCCGCGCCGATCACCCCAGGCCCCTGGTTCGAAGCCGAGCTGCCGCCGCGGTCGGCCGATCTGGTCCGCGACTACGTTCGCCACGTCGGCGGCGATCCGGGCTGGTACCGCGGCCAGCTCCCCGCGAGCCTGTTCCCGCAGTGGGGCTTCCCGCTCGCCGCGCGGACGCTCGAGGGGCTGCCGTATCCGATGGCGCGCGTCATGAACGCGGGGTGCCGGCTCGAGCAACGCGCGCCGATTCCCGCCGGCGAGCGGCTGCTCGTGAAGGCGCGACTCGAGTCGATCGACGACGACGGCGCGCGCGCCATCCTCGTGCAGCGCGTGGTGACCGGCACGCGCAGCGAGCCCGAGGCGATGACCGGCGAGATCCGCGCCTTCGTGCCGCTCGCGAGGCCCGCGGAGCCGCGCGCGAGGCGGCCTCGATCCGGCGTGCCGCTCGACGCGACCGAGCTCGCGTTCCTGCGCCTCGCGAAGGACGCCGGGCTCGACTTCGCCAAGCTCACCGGCGACTTCAACCCGATCCACTGGCTCGCGCCCTACGCGCGCATGTCGGGGTTTCGCGCGCCGATCCTCCACGGGTTCGCGACCTTCGCGCGGGCGATCGAGGCGCTGAACCGCGCTCGTTTCGCCGGCGATCCGTCGCGCCTCGCGGCGATCGAGGCCCGCTTCTCGCGCCCGCTCGTGCTCCCAGCGCGCGTCGGCGTCTACGTGAAGGACGGCTCGATCTGGGTCGGCGACGCCCCCGGCGGCGGCGCCTACCTCGAAGGCACGTTCACCACGCGCTGACCCCCGCGTGGCGCACCCGGACCACGAGCCGCGAGCGAACGCGAGCCGTCATTCCATGCGAGCCGCGCGCGTGAGCGAGCGGGGATTCCTCAGGAGACTCACCATGTCCGACTTCCTCGTCGACCTCGGCGCCAACCCGACCGCCCGCAAGCTGATCAAGTCCCTCGGCCTGCCGCTCCCGCTGCCGCAGCCGCTGAAGCGTGAGCGCGGCGCCTGGAAGGCGCGACCGCTGATGGACGCGAAGGTCGCCGTCGGCGCGACCCCCGGCGCCGAGCTCTCGGCGGCGATCGCCGACGCGCTCTCTGCCGCGGGCGCCGATCCCTACGTGCTCGAGGCGCTCCGCCCCGCCTTCCGAGAGGCGGGCGAGACGCACGGGCGCCCCGCCAAGCCGCTCGAGGCGCTCGGCGAGACCGCCAAGCTCGCAGCGGTCGTCTTCGACGCGACGGGCATCGCGGACGTGGCCGGGCTCCACGCCGTGTACGAGTTCTTCCACCCGCTCGTGGGGCGGCTCGCGCCGTGCGCGCGGGTGCTCGTGATCGGCCGCGCAGAGTCCGCCGTCTCCGTCGGGAGCGCGAGCGCGGAGGCCACGGCCGCGCAGTCCGCGCTCGAGGGGTTCGTGCGCAGCGTCGCCAAGGAGATCGGGCGAAACGGCTCGACCGCGAACCTGATCTCGGTCGCGCGCGGCGCCGAGGATCACCTCGCCCCGGTGATCCGGTTCGTCGCGTCGCCGATGTCGGCGTTCGTGACCGCGCAGCCGATCCGCCTGCACGATGCGGCCAAGAGGCAGGGGGCCGCGCGCCTCACTCGCTCGCTCGAGGGGAAGCTCGCGCTCGTCACCGGCGCCGCGCGCGGCATCGGTGAGGCGACGGCGCGCACGCTCGCGCGCGAAGGGGCGCGCGTGATTTGCCTCGACCGGCCGGGCGACGAGGCCGCGATCAGCCAGCTCGCCCGCGAGCTCGCGGGCGTGCCGCTGCTCGTCGATCTCGGCGCCCCGGACGCCCCGGCCACGATCGCGGAGGCCGTGCGCGCCGCTTCCTCGGGCGCCGGCCTCGACGTCGTCGTGCACAACGCCGGCATCACGCGCGACAAGACGCTCGCGCGGATGAAGCCCGAGCAGTGGGACTCCGTGCTCGACGTGAACCTCGCTGCAGTCGTGCGCGTCACCGCCGCGCTCGAGCCGCTGCTCCGCGAGGGCGGGCGCGTGATCTGCCTCTCCTCGATCGCCGGCCTCGCCGGGAACGTCGGCCAGTCGGCCTACGCCGCCTCCAAGGCGGGGATCGTCGGCTGGGTGCGCGCGACCTCGGCCCGGCTCGCGCCCCGCGGGATCACCGTCAACGCCATCGCGCCCGGATTCATCGAGACGCGCCTCACCGCCGCGATCCCGATGGCGATCCGCGAGGTCGCGCGCCGCCTCGCCGCGCTCGGCCAGGGGGGCCAGCCCGAGGACGTCGCGCAGGCCATCACCTTCCTCGCCACGCCCGGCGCCCAAGGGCTCACCGGCAGCACGCTGCGAGTCTGCGGCGGCGCCTTCGTCGGCGCGTAGGCCTCGCGCCTCATCGAGCCTCGTCGAGTCCGTCGGGACGCGCGGGCGCGAGTCACCACACGGTCCCACTGGGGGCTCTGCGAGGCGCCGCCCCAGACCCCCGCGAGAGACGGCGTCAACACCGGAGCACCCCATGGCGAAAGCATCCAGAGAGCCCCAGACCCGCCGCGCCGTCATCGTCGCCGGCGCCCGCACGCCGTTCATGAAGGCGTTCGGTGACTTCGTGAAGCTCGACACGATCGCGCTCGGCGGCGCGGCGGTGCGCGGCCTCTTGCAGAAGACCGGCCTGCGCTTCGACGAGGTCGAGTCGATCGTCTGGGGCGGCGTGATCCTGCCGAGCGCCTCGCCGAACGTCGCGCGCGAGATCGCGCTCGACCTCGGGCTCGACGCGGGGTGCGAGGGGATGACCGTGACGCGCGCCTGCGCCTCCGGGTTGCAGGCCATCACCCTCGCGGCCGCGGCGATCGAGCGCGGCGAGTACGACGTCGCGATCGCCGGCGGCAGCGATTCCACGAGCAACGCGGAGATCAAGCTCCCGCAGAAGGTCGTGCACGCGCTCGCGCCGCTGGCGCTCGGCAAGCCGACGCCGGCCGACTACCTCGGCGTGCTCTCGCAGCTGATGCCGCTCTCGGAGATCCTGCCGCAGCGGCCGAGGATCGCCGAGCGCACCACCGGCGAGGTCATGGGCGCGGCGGCCGAGCGCATGGCGCGCCGCAACGAGATCTCGCGCGAAGCCCAGGACGAGCTCGCCGCGCGCTCGCACCACCGCGCCGCGGCCGCGATCGCGGCGGGGCGCTTCGAGGCCGAGATCGTCCCGGTGCAGACCCCCAGCGGCAAGTGGGTCCACGCCGACGGGCTCGTGCGCGCCGACACCAGCGTCGAGAAGCTCGCCAAGCTGAAGCCCGTGTTCTCTCGAGATGGCACGCTCACCGCGGGCAACTCGAGCGCGCTCACCGACGGCGCGGGCGCGGTGCTGCTCATGAGCGAGGAGAAGGCGCGCGCGCTCGGCTACAAGCCGCTCGCGACGATCCGGTCGTGGTCGTACGTGGGCGTCGACCCTGCCGATCAGCTCCTGATCGGCCCCGCGCTCGCGATGCCCCGCGCGCTCGAGCGCGCCGGCCTGCGCCTCGCCGACGTGGACCTGATCGACATGCACGAGGCGTTCGCCGCGCAGGTGCTCAGCGTCGTCAAGGTGCTCGGCAGCAAGGCCTGGTCACGCGCGAGGCTCGGTCGCGACGAGGCGGTCGGCGACGTCGATCCCGAGAAGCTCAACGTGCACGGCGGCTCGCTCGCCCTCGGGCACCCGTTCGGCGGCACGGGCGCGCGCATGGTCACCACGATGGCGAACGAGCTCTCGCGGACGGGCAAGCGCATCGCGCTCCTCGGCATCTGCGCGGCCGGCGGGCTCGGCGCGGCGGCCGTGCTCGAACGCGTGGAGGGGTGAGCGTGCCCGCGAGCTCCACGGTGGACGCGATGGTCGGCGCGCTGGACGTGAAGGCGACGCGCGCGTTCGTCGCGTTGATGATGGCGTTCATGGGGCGCGCGCTGGTCGCGGTGTCCTCCACGGACGACGAGGTTCGCGCCGAAATCGAGGGGTTTCCGGAGGGGTTCAACTTCGAGATGAAGGTCCTGCCGGCGGGCCCCCGCTTCCGGCTGCGCAAGCTCGCCGGGCGATTCGTGCCCGACGCCGCGGCGACGCGCCCGACGCTCGCCATCCAGTTCAAGCACCTGCGGCACGCGGCGCGGGTGCTCTCGTTCGTGGAGTGCACGCCGGCTGCGTTCGCCAACGACCGGCTCGTCGTCGACGGCGACGTCGCGTTCGCCATGCGCATGCAGCGGATCCTCGATCGCATGCAGTCGATCCTGCTGCCACACGCCATCGCCGCGCGTGCGCTCAAGCGGGCGCCCGCGCTGCCGTTGGCCGGACACGCCGTCGCGGCCGCGAAGCTCTACGCACGGATCGCGCGGGGGGCGTTCGCGGACTGAGAGACTCGAGCCCGAGCCCGAGCCCGAGCGCGGCCACGAGCCCGGTCACGGACACCGATACGGACACGGACACGGACACGAGCTTGCGAACGAACACGACGACGGGAGAGGCACGATGAACCGCGTGTATTTCGAGTTCTTTTGCCCCGTGAAGATCCTCGCCGGCACCTCCGCGTTGGAGCACGTGCCGTTCGAGCTGCGGCGACTCGGCTCGTCGCGGCCGATGCTGGTGACCGACGCGGGCGTCCGCCGTGCGGGGCTGCTCGCGCCGCTCGAGCGCGCGCTCGCGGAGGGGGACATGGCCTTCGGCGCGGTGTTCGAGGACGTCCCCGCCGACTCGTCGACCCACGTCGTGGCCGCCTGCGCGCGCCTCTATCGCGAGCGCTCGTGCGACGCGATCGTGGCCGTGGGAGGCGGCTCGGTCATCGACACGAGCAAGGGGGCGAACATCCTCGTGTCCGAAGGGGGCGAGTCGCTCGAGCCCTATGCCGGCGCCGGCGCGCTGACCCGCCCGCTCAAGCCCTTCTTCGTGGTTCCGACCACCTCGGGCACCGGCTCCGAGGTCACGCTCGCTGCCGTCATCGCCGACCCCGACAAGGGGGTGAAGCTCCCCTTCACCTCGCCGTTCCTGCTGCCGAACGCGGCGGTGCTCGATCCGCGCATGACGGTGACGCTGCCGCCGTTCCTGACCGCGGCCACCGCGATGGACGCGCTCACGCACGCGGTCGAGGCCTACACCTGCATGGCGAAGAACGCGGTGAGCGACGCCTACGCGGTCGCCGCGGTGAAGAAGGTCGCCGAGCACCTGCCGATCGTGATGGCTTCGCCCGGGGATCTCGCGGCGCGCTTCGAGCTCGCGCTGGCCGCGACGCTGGCGGGGATCGCCTTCTCGAACTCGATGACGGGGCTGGTCCACGCGCTCGGCCACGCGATCGGCGCCCTCTGCCACGTCCACCACGGCGCCTGCATGGGGCTGCTGCTCCCGTACGTGCTCGAGCACAACGCGCACGGCGACGAGCGCTGCCGTGACGCGATCGGCGAGCTCCTGCTGCCGCTCGATGGGGCGGACGTCTACGCGCGCACCGCGCGAGGCGCGCGCCCGGGCGCAGCGATCGCGTCCATCCGCGCCCTGCGCGATCGGCTGCACGCCCAGTGCGGGCTGGCGCGCACGCTCGCCGAGACCGGCAAGGTCGGCCGCGCTCAGCTCCCGACGCTCGCGCGCATGGCGCTCGACGAAGGCGCTCTCGCGTACAATCCGGTCGCCATCGGATACGCCGACGCCCTCGCCGTGCTCGAACGCGCCTGGGCGTGACCCGCGGCTCCGCCGAGGCGGTGCGAAATCGCGTACGCAGTCGGCGACTGCCGCTCTCTTCGCGGTGAGGTGATCTCGCCACACTGCGGGGTTCACGCGCGCCTGCGTCGGGTGCCGACGCTCCGACAGGCGGCTGCCGATCCGCCGACGAACTCGGCTTCCCGTGGTCGCGTGAAGATTGCGCCAACGGCAAACGGAGTGGTGACGCATGGGCACCCACGCCCGCGCACGCCTCATGCACTCAGGGCCACAGCGTCTCCTTCGGGGAACTCGGCCCCGGGCGCAGAGTCGTCGTGGCCCTCCGACCGGTCGGGAGGCCGCGACGACCCCTTGAAGGTCGTTTGACCTACCGCGATTCCCGGAATAACCGAGCCCGCCCGTCATGCCCAAACCCCTCCGCGGAGCCATCGTCGGCTACGGATTCATCTCCGAAAACGGGCACATCCCTGCGTACCTGGCCCGCGCGAAGGCGTCGGGGGACGTCCACGTCGTCGCGATCGCGGACGTCTGTCCCGAGCGTCGCGAGAAGGCGCGCGCGAGCCTGCCGCCCGAGGTCCGGATCTACGAGTCGCACCAGGCTCTGCTGGCCGCCGAGGCGAAGAACCTCGACTTCGTGGACGTGTCCGCGCCGCCGTACGTGCACGCGGAGATCGCGCACGCCGCCTTCGACGCCGGGCTGCACGTGCTGTGCGAGAAGCCCATCGCGCCGACCACGGTCGAGGCCCGCGGGCTGCTCGAGCATGCGCGCCGCGCGGGCCGCGTCTTCTTCCCCTGCCACAACTACAAGCACGCGCCGGTCATCAAGGCCGTGCGCCGCGTGATCGACTCCGGGCGCATCGGCCAGGTGCGGCTCGTCACGCTCAACACGTTCCGCAACACGCACGCCAAGGGCGTGGCCGAGTGGAACCGCGACTGGCGCCGCGAGAAGAGGATCTCGGGCGGCGGCATCGCGATGGACCACGGCTCGCACACGTTCTACCTCGCGTTCGACTGGCTCGCGTCGCACCCGACCGCCGTCACGGCGAAGATGTCGACGCTCGGCGCCTACGACACCGAGGACAACTTCACCTGCACGCTCACGTTCCCGAACGGCGTCGCGCAGGCCATCCTCACGTGGACCTCGGGCGTCCGGAAGGTCATCTACACCATCCACGGCGAGCATGGCGCGATCACGGTCGAGGACGACGACATCCAGGTCGCGCTCATGCAGCCGACCAACGGCCCCGACGTGGCGCAGGGCGCCGTGAAGTGGAGCGTCGAGCGCCAGGCCATCGAGTCGAACTGGATGGATGCCAGCCACGTCGGCTGGTTCAACTCGCTGTTCGATCAGTTCAAGAAGGCCATCGAGACGGGTGACTTCGTGGGCCACGAGGCGCGCGAGGCCTTCCTCTGCATCCAGCTCATCGACAACGCGTACGCCTCGGCGTCGCAGGGCTCGAGGGAGCTGCCGCTAGCCACGGAGGTCTGAGGCGCGATGTTGGACCGTTCGTTCGCTTGGGCGATCTTGGTTTGGGCCGCGACGGTCCTGACGCTCTTCTCGTTCCGCCTGCTCACCAAGGGGCGCGCCCGCTTCGATCGGATCGACAAGATCGGCGGCTCGGTGCTCCTGTCGCAGCGCGTGATGGAGGCGTTCTACTGGACGTTCGGGCCTATCGTCCGCCTCTGCGTCGCGCTCGGCATCACGGCGAACATGATCACGTGGGGCTCGCTCGTGAGCGGCATCGCGGCCGGCTTCGCGCTGGCGCTCGGCCACTTCGGCATCGGCGGCTTCCTCGGGCTGATGGGCATGCTGCTCGACACGTTCGACGGCATGGTCGCGCGCGCGACCCAGAAGTCGTCGGACAGCGGCGAGGTGCTCGACGCCGCGGCGGACCGCTACACCGAGTTCTTCTTCATCGGCGGGCTCGCCTTCTATTACCGGCAGGACGCCTGGTTCTGCGCGACGGCGATGTTCGCGCTGCTCGCGGCGCTGATGATCAGCTACTCGAGCGCCAAGGCCGAGGCGATGCACGTGCCGACGCCTCGCGGCACGATGCGCCGCCACGAGCGGGGGACGTACCTCGTCGCCGGCGCCGTGATCTCCGCGTTCACCGACGGCTGGGAGCTCGGCCGGTTCGACCACCCTGTCGGCGTGCCGATGCTCACCGGGCTCGCCCTCATCGCGCTCGTCGGAAATGCGTCCGCGGTGCGCCGCTTCATGGCGGTGGCCCGTTCGGTGCGCGCCAAGGAGCTCGCGGCCCGCGCGGCGGGAGCGGCCGCGCCGACCTCGCAGCCGCCGGTCAGCGAGGACGAGGACGACGAGGTCGAGGCGCCCGTGCTCCACGCGGCCAGCGTCGACGGCGTGCACGCTCCCTGAGCGCCCTGGGGGCACCTCCCCACGGTTCTGCTGCTTCCCACCGCGAACGCGGCGCGGCAACGTCGGCGACGAATGCTTTTTTTCGTTCGCTTGGCGCGGGCGAGCTCGGCGCTGCCTGCTAGAGTCGGCGCGATGAGCGGAGCCAACGATCCCGTCAGCCTCGGCACGATCGCGAAGAACCTCCCACGCGCGATCGATGCGAAGCCGATCTGGGCGCAGCTGAACATCACGTGGAAGTGCAACCTCGATTGCGGCTACTGCTCCGAGTACGACAACTCGAAGGGGCACGTCGAGACCGCCGAGGCGATCCGTCGCATCGACAAGTGCAAGGATCTCGGCTGCGTCCACACCGATCTGATCGGCGGCGAGCCGCTGCTGCACCCCGACATCCTCGTGCTGCTCCGGCACGTGGTCTCGCGCGGCATGACCACCGGCATGACGACCAACGCCTTCCTGCTCAACGAGGAGCGGCTCAAGGAGCTGATCGACTCCGGCATCGGGCGCATCCAGATCTCCGTCGACGCGGTGACGCCGACCAAGGCGACGCCGAAGTCGCTGAAGACGCTCGCCAAGAAGATCGAGATGGTCGCGAAGACCGACATCTGGTTCCGCGTGAACACGGTCATCTGCGACGAGACCATCGACGACGTCGAGGAGGTCGCGCGCTTCTGCTTCGACCTCGGCGTCGGCGTGAACTTCTCGGTCGCGCACGATCGCGGCCGCCTCGTGCGCGGGCCGAACGACGCGCGGATCCTCGAGAAGGTCCGCTGGCTGCTCGACCGCAAGCACGAGGGGCGCGCGGTCCACACGCCGTACTACCTGATCCGCTACTACGAAGAGGCGCTCCAGGGGCGGCCGATGGACTGGACCTGCTTCGGCGGCCAGAAGGCGTTCTACGTCTCGCCCGAGGGGCAGTTCCACTGGTGCTACCACACGCCGGGGCAGGGGCTCTTCCACGACGTCACGCGCGAGCAGATCGCGCGCAACGACGGCAAGAAGGGGTGCGAGACGAACTGCGGCGTGGACTGCGTGATCCACACGTCGCTCCCCTACTCGAACCTGGCCGACGTCGCGCGCATCGAGGCGGGCGAGCGCCTCATCGAGCTCGGCACGGCGATCAGCGGGCGGCGCAACTCGGCGATCGCGCCGACGGCGACCGCGCCGGCTACGTCGACGACGAAGCGACGGCTTCCGACGGTCGACTCCGGAAGACGTACGCTCGATTGAGCGGGTAGTTCCAGGCGAGGTAGACGAGCGCCGCGACGATCGTCTTCGACGCCACGTAGGGGAGCCCGCCGAAGCGCGTGAAGCCCCACACGCCGCCGGTGTGCAGGGCCGAGGAGCCGAGCTGCACCAGCAGGAAGCGTCCGAACTGGGCGCCCATGGGGCTGTGCTTGGCGTCGAAGGCCCAGTGCTTGTTGATCGTGAAGTTCGAGAGCGAGCCGACTACGGTGCCCGCCCACGTCGCTGCGACGTAGCTGACGCCGGCCAGCTCGGTGAGGCCGACGAGCGCCAGGAAGTCGAGCGCCGTCGTGAAGAGCGACGTGACCGTGCTGCGCGAGAAGACGAGCAGGTGCGAGCTCGCGCGCGCCGCCTCGGGCCGCCCCTCGGTCGGGTGGCGCGTGGGCGCGCCGAGCGTGTCGAGCGTGTCGAGCGCCTCGCGGGCGTCGTCGGCGGTCGTGGCGGGGGCGTCGTTCATGTCGTGGAAACCGCTGGGGGAGGGCGCGGCCGAGCATAGCCGAGCGTGCGGGGCGCGCCCGTTTCGGCGCAAACCGAGCGGCGCGGGGCCGTCGACCGTGTCCAAGGCTGGGCTACCCGAGGTCCGCCCGCCCATTTCGGCCCGAATCGTCGCGCGGCGAGGCGCGCCCGGCAGTCCGAACGGCAGAGGCCCGGTACGACGCGACACACGATCGCCATCGCGCGCGAGTTGTCCTACAAAGGGCGCCCCGCGATGAACGACTCCCAGCCCAAGGCGCAGCGTCCCGAACTGAAGACGGAGATCCCCGGCCCCAAGAGCCGCGCCCTCCGCGCGCGCGAGGACGCCCACATGGCGCCCGGGCTGCAGGGGTTCGCGCTGATGGCCGGCATCGTCGTCGACGAGGCGCGCGGCAGCACGGTCACCGACGTCGACGGCAACTCGTTCCTCGACTTCATCGGCGGCATCGGCGTCAACGGCCTCGGCCACTCGCACCCGAAGTACGTCGAGGCGGTGCAGCGCCAGGTGGCGAAGGCGTCGGTCGGCTCGTTCACCAGCGAGTCGCGCGTGGAGCTGCTCGAGCGCCTCGCCGCGCACGCGCCCGCCAAGAAGCTGCGTCGGCTGCAGATGTACTCGGGGGGCACCGAGGCGGTCGAGAGCGCCATGCGCCTCGCCAAGTGTCACACCGGCAAGCACGAGTTCGTGAGCTTCTGGGGCGGCTTCCACGGCAAGACGATGGGCACGCTCTCGCTCAACGGCACCACGCTGAAGGAGCACCTCGGCCCGATGCTGCCGGGGCACCACCAGATCCCCTACGCGGACTGCTACCGCTGTCCGCTCAAGCTCGAGTCGCCGAGCTGCGGCGTCGCGTGCGTCGAGTTCGGCCGCCGGCACCTCAAGGCGCAGAGCGCGGGCTCGATCGCGGCGATCGTCGTCGAGCCGATGCAGGGCACCGCGGGCAACCTGGTGCCGCCGCGCGAATTCCTGCCGGCCGTGGCGTCGCTCGCGAAGGACCTCGGCGCGCTGCTGATCGCCGACGAGATGATCACCGGCTTCGGGCGCACCGGCACCTTCTGGGGGATCGATCACTCGGGCGTCGAGCCCGACATCGTCACGATCGGCAAGATGTTCGGCGGCGGATTCCCCGTGAGCGGCCTGCTCACGACCGACGAGATCTCGAGCGCGAAGCCGTGGTCGAACCCGTCTGGCTCGTCGTCGAGCTACGGCGGCAACCCGCTCGCCTCGGCGGCCGCGGCGGCCGCGCTGCGCATCATCGACGAGGAGCAGCTCGTCGAGAACTCGCGCGTGGTCGGCGAGACGCTGCTCGCGGCCCTGCGACCGTTCGTGGATCGCTACCCGTTCGTCGGCGAGGTGCGCGGCGCGGGGCTCTTCCTCTCGATCGAGCTGGTGCGCGACAAGCGGACCAAGGAGCCGCTCTCGAAGGCCGCGACCACGCGGATCTTCCACGAGTGCCTGCGCCGCGGCCTGCTGACGATGGCGTACGCGGCGAGCTTCCGCCTGCAGCCGGCGCTCACGCTCGACGAGGCCACCGCGCTCGCGGGCGTGGAGATCCTCCGCGAGGTCTTCGACCTCGTGGAGAAGGAGCGCCTCTGGGCGTGAGTCGGGCGCAGGGGGCCGCGGGCGCAGCCTGCCGCGGGCGCTGGGCCGTGTGGTATTCGTAGGGGATGGCCCGCCGCGCCCTCGCGCTCCTGCTCGCTGCCACGTCCTTCTCCGCGCTGACCGGTTGCGGCGGCGTGAACGCGCAGAGCCCGCGCTCGGTGCTCCGCGCGTACGGCGAGTCGCTCTCCGCGGGCCGCGCCGAGGAGGCCTATGGCCTGCTCTCGAAGGACGCGCGCCAGGGGGTGACGGTCGAGACCTACAAGGTCACGGTCGGGCGCAACAAGGAGGAGTCGGCCGAGCTCGGAAAGCTGCTGCTGCGGCCGACCGACGACCCCTACGTGACCGCGACGGTGCCGCTCGCCTCGGGCGAGACGGTGACGCTCGTGCTCGAGGACGGCCGTTGGAAGGTCGACGGCGCCGCGCTCGATTTCTACTCGCAAGCGACGCCGCGTCAGGCGATCGTCGGCTTCCTGCGCGCGTTCTCGCGCCGCCGCTGGGACGTGCTGATCAAGTACACCCCCGACGCGCACCACGAGGGGCTGACCGAGCAGCGCCTGAAGGACGCCTGGGGCGAGGGGAAGCCCGAGGGGACGCGCATCGCGGAGCTCGTCGAGGCGATCCGGCAGGCGCTGCCGACGGCGACGATCGAAGAGACCGGCGACCGCGCGACCATGACCTACGGCTCGGCGGGCGCGGTCGACTTCGTGCGTGAGCACGGGGCATGGAAGATCGAAGACCTGCGCTAGTGGCGCGCGGGCTCAGGTTTCGTCGAGCGTGAGCCCGCGCCCCTTCGCGCGCATCGCGTGCGCGCGCGTCAGGCGATCGATCAGCGTGACCGGCTCGTGCTCGATCACCAGCGCGTCGAGCTGCGCGCGATCGACGAAGCCCTCCGCCGCGCCGTGCTCGAGCGCCGCGCGCAGCGGCGCGTAGTAGCCGCCGACGTCGAGCAGGCCGATCGGCTTCTGGTGGATGCCGAGCATCTGCCAGGTGATGACCTCGAACAGCTCTTCGAAGGTGCCGAGCCCGCCCGGCATCGCCACGAACGCGTCGGAGAGCTCGGCCATCTTCGCCTTGCGGGCGTGCATGGTGTCGACCACGTGCAGCTCGGAGAGGCCGGCGTGGGCGATCTCGCGATCGACGAGCGCCTGCGGGAGCACGCCGATCACTTCGCCGCCCCGCGCGAGCGCCTCGTCGGCGAGCGCGCCCATGAGCCCGACGCTGGCGCCGCCGTACACCACGCCGAGGCCTCGCTCGACGAGCAGCGCGCCCAGCGCGCGGGCGAACTCCAGGTACACGGGGCGCGCCCCGTCGCGGGCGCCGCAGAAGACGCAGACGCGGCGAACGGGGCGTGGAGCGGTGGACTTGGGCACGCGGGTGCTCTCGCGCGGCGCGGGGCGCGCGTCACGTCTCGTCGCCGTGGCCGATCTCGAGGCGATCGGGTGCGTGCGCGGGCGCGCGGGCGCACGGGCGCGCGGGCCGACGCGCGCGCCGTGAGCCGCCGTGAGCTCCCGAAGATCCGACCGCGCTCGAAGCGACCCCAGTCTTCCCCGACGGTCACGCGCGGCTCGCGCGATCGCGTCGCCGCAGCAAAACCGGCCTCGGCTCAGGCTCCGATCCCGACGCGGTCGAACGCCGCGTCGGATCGGAGCGCGATCCGGCGGGAACGGGAGCCTGCCGCCTCGTGACTACGCCATGCGCTTGCGCGCGTAGACCGCCAGCGCGAGCAGGCCGAAGACCGCGAGCCGCGCCCCGAGCGGGGAGTCCTCGCCGCGCGCACCCGGCGTGCCGACGCTGCAACTGTTGCTCTGCGCCGCGTCGGGCGGGGACACGCAGGTGCTCGATGCGACGTCGCACAGCTTGCCGGGCGCGCACTCGCTCGTGGCGCTGCACGACGTGAGGCACGCGCCGAACGCGGGCTCGCACGCGTAGTTCGCGCAGTCGAACTCGACCGCGTCGTCGGTCGGGCACTGGGCGCCGTGGGCCCGGCAGTACGCGGCGCCGAGGCCGGTCGAGGGGCCCGTGCAGTGGTTGCGCGCGCACTCGGTGCCCGTGCCGGCCCCGATGCACTGGCCGTTGCCGCCGCAGGTGCCGAGGCACGAGAGGCCCGGACCGCACTCGTTCTTGAGATCGACGCCGATCGGCTCGAGCGTGCACACGCCCGGGTTCGAGAGGAGCGCGCACGAGTAGCACTGATCTTCGCACGCGGTGTTGCAGCACACTCCCTCGACGCAGAAGCCGCTCGCGCACTCGCCGTGCTTCGTGCAGCGCTGAAAGCCCGACACCGACGGGACGACGGGCAGCGTCGGCGCGCCGACCTCGGCGATGATCAGGCCGTCGGCGACATCGACCGACGCATCGGGCGCGGCCTCCGTCGACGCGTCCACCACGTCGGCCTGCGCGTCGGCGTCGGGCGGGGCGTCGGGCGCCGCCTCCGAGGGCGCGTCGACACCTGCATCGACCGGAGCGGCGATGCAGGTCTTCGTCGTCGGGTCGCACACGCCGCTCGTGCAGTCGCCGTCGCCGAGGCACGAGGACTTGCACGCGCTCGCGGAGGCGCAGGCGAGGTTGTTCGCGCAGGGCGTTCCGACCGGCGCGGGGCACGTCGCGGAGGCGCCGTCGCACTGCGCCTGCGAGAGCACGCCCGAGGCGCAGGTCTTCGTGGCGCAGCTCGAGCCCGCGGCCCGCACCTGGCACGTCCCCTTGGAGCAGACGTCGGCGCATTCGCCGATCGGGCAGCGCCCGTTCGGATCGGCCATGGCGTCGACCGCCGTGCATTTGCCCGTAGTCCCCGTCAGGTTGCACGCCTGGCACGCGCCGTTGCACGCGACGTCACAGCAGACGCCGTCGGCGCACGAGCCGCTCGCGCACTCGCCTGCGAGCGCGCAGGAGGCGCCGTTGGCCTTCTTGAGCACGCACGCGCCGCTCGCGATGTCGCAGGTGCCGACGGCGCAGTCGGCGTCGGCGGCGCACGACGCCTTGCAGAGACCGGAGGCCCCGCACCCGAGGCTGCCGGGGCAGGGGGTCGGCACCGACGCCGGGCACGACGGGCTCGCGCCGTCGCAGACCGACACCGAGAGCTTGTTCGCCGTGCACGTCGCGGTGCCGCACGCCGTCCCCGAGGGACGCACCGCGCAGGCGCCCGCGCGGCACATGTCGCTGCACGGCCCCGTCGCGCAGAGGCCGTGCGGATCGGGCGCGCCGTCGACGGGCGCGCACGTCCCGAGCGAGCTCGGGAGGTTGCACGCCTGGCACGCGCCGCCGCACGCGGTGTGGCAGCACACGCCGTCGGTGCAGACGCCGCTCGTGCACTCGCCGCTCGTCGAGCAGCTCGCGCCGTCGCTCTTGTGCACGCCACACGTGTGGGTCGCGACGTTGCAGATGCCGCTCATGCAGTCGGCGTCGACCAGACAGCTGGTGTTGCACGTGAGCGCGGACGCGCACGCGAGGTGGCCCGGGCACGGCGACGGCGCCGCGGAAGGGCAGGTCGCGCTCGCGCCGTCGCAGGTCGCGGTCGTGAGGACGCCCGCCGAGCACGCCGCCGTTCCGCACGACGTGCCGGTGGCCTTGAAGCCGCACGCGCCCGCCTTGCACGTGCTGCCGCACGGGCCGGTCGCGCACACGCCGTGCGGATCGGTAGCACCATCGACCGCCGTGCAGGTGCCGATCGAGCCCGTGAGGTTGCACGCCTGGCACGCGCCGCCGCAGCCGCTGTTGCAGCAGACCCCGTCGGCGCACGTGTTGCTCGCGCACTCGGTGCCGAGCGCGCACGACGCGCCGTTCGCCTTGCGCACGACGCAGTGGCCCGCGGAGCAGCCGTAGCCGCTCGCGCAGTCACCGTCGGCCGAACAGGTCGAGTTGCACGCGCCCGCCGTGCAGGTCGCGTAGGGCGCGCAGGTGCGGGCGCCGTGCGGCGCGCCGGTCGCGACGTTCGAACAGGTGCCCATCGAGCCGGCGACGTTGCACGCCTGACAGGCCGCGCCGCACCCGGAGTTGCAGCACACGTTGTCGATGCAGAAGCCGCTCTGGCACTGTGCGTTGCGCAGGCAGGAGGTGCCGATTCCGAGCGCCGTCGTGCAGGCGCCGGCGACGCAGTAGCGGTGCGTGGCGCAGTCTGTGTCGGCGCCGCACGAGCCCGTCACGCACTGACCGGCCGAGCACGCGTAGCTGCCGCAGGAGCCGTGCGTGCCCTGCGGATCGCCGCTCGCCACGTCGGTGCACGTCCCGACCGAGCCCGGGACGTTGCACGCCTGACAGACCTTGCTGTTGCAAAGGGAGTTGCAGCAATAGCCGTCGACGCAGGCGCCGCTCGTGCACTCGCCGTTGCGCGAGCACCCCTGCGCCTGCGCCTTGAGCGGCACGCACTGCGAGCTCAGCGCGTCGCAGTAGTCGCCCGCGACGCACCCCGCGTCGCTGCCGCATTTCGTCGCGCACACGCCGACGCCCGACGCGTTGGCGCCGCCGCACAGGAACGGCGCGCACGACGGGCCGTGGCCCGCGGGTTGCGCGCCGACGACGGGGGTGCAGACGCCGAGCGTGCCCGGCAGGTTGCACGCCTCGCAGGGCCCCGCGCAGGCGCGGTCGCAGCAGTAGCCATCGGCCATGATGCCGGTGCTGCAGCTGCCGGGATCGGTGACCGCATCGGGGATGTACATCTCGAGCTTGCCGCTCCCGCCGCTCCCGTTCTGCAGCCCGCCGTACATCAGGACGCGCCCGCCCGGGAGCAGCGCCGCGGCGTGCTGGATGTGCGTGTAGGCCATCGTCGGGCCGACCGAGAACGTGAGCGTCGTCGGATCGAAGTACTCGGTCTCGCCCGTCGCGAACGCCGACGCGCTGCTCCCCTTGGCCGTCTCGAACGCGGATCCGCCCGCGATGAGCCAGCGACCGTCGACCAGCTGGGTCATCGTGAAGTTGTTGAGGTAGCGACCGTAGGTGAGCTTCGACGAGAGCGTCGTCAGCGTGTCCTTCGACGGATCGGCGCCGGGGACGTAGAGGTCGGCGGTACCGCCGGTGTACAGGTAGTCGCAGTACGAGGGGCCGTAGCACTCGCCGCCGACCAGCAGCACGTTGCCGTTCGCGAGCTTGCGCGCGAGGTGATTGTAGCGCGGGTAGGTGACGGTACCGGCGCTCGCCATGCTGCTCAGCGCGCTGGGATCGAAGACGACGGGATTGAGGGGGGCGGCGGAGTACGGCTTCGCGCCCGAGATGAGCAGCTTGCCGTTGTCGAGCGCGGTCATCTGCTGATAGGCGATCGAGCTCGCGAAGGGCGTCTGGGCGACGAGCGTCCACGACTGGGTGCTGACGTTGAACAGCTCGAGGTTCGGGACGGTGCTGCCGGTGCCGATGGCGGAGCCGAGGATGGCCACGCGCCCGTCGAGGAGCCGCGCCGTCACGCCGTAGTCGTGGGGCTGGTTCATGTTGCCGACCTTCGTCGACGTGCCCGCGACGGGGTCGTAGATGAAGGCGCCGGACGCCGACTGCGTGTAGAGGATCGTGCCGTCGGCGAGCTGAATGGGGTTGCCACCCCAGGTCGGCGCGGGCTTCGCGGTGAACGGATCGAGGGGCGCCGTCGTGTAGGGGTCGTAGAGCGTCGGCGTGCCGCCGGAGCCGACGAACAGCCAATTCTGCGAGCCCGCGTACGGAAACGCGTAGGCGGGGTAGGGGTCGGTCGCGGCGCTGGAGCTGACCGGGGAGAACGTCGGATCGACGGTCACGGGGAACTTCGCGCCGCGCGTCGGGACCCGCGTCTCGAGGATCCAGTCGCGCCCGTCCTCGATCACGCGCACCGACGTCGCGAGCTCCTTGCCCGTCGCGTCCCAGGCGACGATCGAATCGCTCTCGAGCACCGCCTTCCCTTGCTCGTCGACCGCCTCGACGTCCTGATTGGCGCGCATACGGAAGGCGTGGAGGCCTTGCCCGACGTGGAGGCGGTGGCGGACGACGACCTCGTCGGTCGGAGCGTGCACGACGCGGAGCTCCTCGACGCGCCCCGGCTCGAGGACGTGAACGACGTCGGTGTGCGGAAGGACGCCGCGGAAGGTGACCGCCGCGTGATCGATGACCCCCTCGACGGCGGGCGCGCTGCGCACGTCCTCCGAGGCGATCTCGAACCACGCGCTCTCTTCACCGTTCGCGCCGCGCACACCGACGTGCACGACGCCCGAGGAGCGCTCCGGCACGCTCGCCACGAGCCGGTCGCGGTCGACGCGCTGAAACCGCCCGCCGACGCGGGCGCCGCTCGGGACGTTCCCCGACAGCATGTACCCCGAGCCGACGCGCGAAAGCCCTGCCTCCGGATCGAGGCGACGGCGTACCGCGGCGAGGCTCCGCAGGTGGACGAGCGGCGGCGTTTCGTCGATGAGCGCCTCGGCGCGCGCGCCGCCGAGGGGGGGCGCGCCGCTCGAGGCGTCGACGGACGCGTCGGTCGCCGCGAGACCGTCGGACCCCGCGGTCGTGCCGCAGGACGCCGTGAACCAGAGGACGAAGAGAACGCCGAGCGTCCGCGTGCGCCGCATGATCAACCTCACTAGTGGGACCGCCGGCGAGCAGACCTCGCGCCTGTCCGCTCCGATGGTCGGGCGGCGCGACGAGCCGTTTCGAGATCCCTTCGACATTCGCACGAAGCAGCGCGAGCTCGCGCGTCCGGGGAACGGCGGCCTAGGGGGCCGAACGCTGGAAGAGGCGCCGCGGGGCCGAAGAGCCCGTGCGTCCGGCGAGGTCCCCGCGCAAGTCCTGCACGTGGCGGTGACGCTTCCCCGCGCGACGGGAGCCGAGAGACGCGGTCGGGCTCCCCGCGCCACGCACGGCAATCATCGCAGCACGCGCACGTGGGCGCGCCTTTCAGGGCCCGAGCTGCTCGAGGGCGTCGCAGCGGGCGCGCGCGAGGGCGCTCCCCGCCGCGATCGTCTCGTCGAGGACGAGGTGCGCGTCGCCGACGGGATCGTACGCGGGCCACGGGACCGCGCCGTCGCCGTTCGGATCGCCGCTGCGCGCGAAGCGGGTCCAGTACCCGATGGCGTCGTCGCTCAGACGCAGCTCCGACGCCGTGAATTCGCGCAGCGGCCAGTCGGCGATCCCGAACACGTACCAGAGCTCGGCGGCGTGATACGCGCCGTAGTTCCCCTCCTGTGCATAGTGCGACACGTGCTCGAAGTGGTAGAGGTGCGTCGGCGCGCGTCGCGAGGCTGCGCGCGCCGTCTCGCGCGTCGGGCACACGAAGAGCACCTCGCCGAGCAGCGCGTCGTACGCCGCCTTGGGGGACGCGAACGCCGACGCAGGCCAGATCGCGAGCAGCTGCGCGCCGCGCACGGGCTCGAGCGCCATCACCTTCGCTTGGTAGTCGGCGACGGTGTGGATCGGCGTCGTCAGGCTGAAGACCGTCCCCTCGTCGGCGTTGGTGCCCAGCAGCAGCGGCACCTCGTTCGCGGGGCCGTCGAGCAGCGCGCGGCGGGGATCGACCGGGATCACCACGCCGTCCACGTTCGGAGCCATGCCGATCTCGTGCGTTCCGACGGTGCCGCCCGAGGTCCTGGCGATGAGCTCCGAGGGGCTCTTCGCGCGCAGGCAGCCGAGCACGTCGTCGCCGTCGCAGCCGACGTCGCGGGCGAGGCGCTCCCCGCGCTCCTCCGCGCTGTCCTCGATCGACGGCGTCGCCGGATCGTGCAGCGGCGTCGTGACGAGCTGGCAGGTGCCGCTCTCCTGGATCGCGCGGTGGAAGAGCCCGCGCGTGCGCGGCGAGACGACGTGCAGGCCGACCGAGATGGCGCCGGCCGACTCGCCCATCAGCGTGACGTTCGCGGGGTCGCCGCCGAACGTGGCGACGTTCGCCTGCACCCAGCGCAGCGCGGCCTCCTGATCGCGCAGGCCGTAGTTCCCCGAGACGCGCTCCGGGCTCTCGGCCGAGAGCGCGGGGTGCGCGAGGAAGCCGAGCGCGCCGAGCCGGTAGTTGATCGTCACGACGACCACGCCGCGCTTCGCGATCGCGGTGCCGTCGTAGAGGGGCACGTTCCCCGCGCCGTTCACGAAGCTGCCGCCGTGCACGAAGACGATCACCGGCGCGCGCGCCGAGGGGTCGACGCTCGGCGAGAAGACGTCGAGCGCGAGGCAGTCCTCGCCTTGATCCGGCGTCGAGGCCGTCAGCGGATCGAAGGGTTGCGGGCAGGCGAGGCCGGGCGTGGTCGCGTCGCGGACGGCGCTCCGCGTCGGCGCCGGCGCGGGTGGGCGAAAGCGCAGCGCGCCGACGGGCGGGGCCGCGTACGGCACGTCGTAGAAGATCCGGATCCCGTCGCGGGTCGCGCCGCGCACCGGGCCCTCGCGCGTGGCGACGACGGGCGAATCGCCGGCGTCGCCGTCCGCCTGGCGCGGCGCGTCCGGCGCGCCAACGCCTGCGTCGCCTGGAGCGCGCGTCGTTGCGCTGCGGCCGTCGCAGGCGAGCAGCGCCGACGCGATCGCGAGCGCGCCGCCTCTCTGCCGCCACTCGAAGCGCGTTGCCATCCTACCCGCCAGCTTGCCCCCGATCGCGCGCGACGAGAACTCAGCCTGCGTCTCGCGCAAGCGCGGTAGCGGCTCCTCGCTGCTCGACGGGCTGCGCGGCGTGACGTTCCGCCGAAGGCGGCGTCGCATCCGCTCTGCTCAAGGCGCGCTGCCGGCCGCCCCGCGCGGCAGCTGCAGCACGATCTCGCTCTTGCGGATCAGCCCGTACTCGGTGCGCGCCACGTGCTCGATGGTGCCGATGTCGTCCTTGAGCTGCTTCACCTGCGTGCGAAGCCGGCCGATCTCGCGCTCGAGGGCGCGGTTCTCCGCCTCGACCTGCTCGACGTCGCGCTCGAGCGACCGCAGCCGCGGGAGCCCTTGCGGCTCGAAGACGAGCACGGGCACGCCGATGATGGCGACGCCGAGGATGAGGAGCGGGAGCGAGTCGCGGCCGGCCGACACGAGCCGGGCGAAGAGGATCGAGGGCGCGAGCCGTGCCCTGGGCGAGCCAGAGGGGGTCGGCGCAGGCGCGCCGCGGGAGTCTCGGGCGTCATGCGCGTCGCGAGAGCCGCGGGCGCGCTGCGCCTCGTAGTCCTTCGGTGCGACGCGCGGCATCGGCCGCAGATTCCCACGAGCCATCGCGCAGAGCCAAGTTTTCAGGGCAATTCAATGCGCGCGGAGCACGTCCGACTCGTCGGACGTGTCCGTGCTCTTCGATCTCCGTGGACTTCGTCCACTCCGGTTCAATGCGCGCGGAGCACGTCCGACTCGTCGGACGTGTCCGTGCTCTTCGACCTCCGTGGACTTCGTCCACTCCGGTTCAATGCGCGCGCAGCGTCACCGTGGCGCCGGGAGGGGTGCGGGCGAGGCGGGCGAGCGCGCTCGATCCGAGGACGCCCAGCAGCGGGTAGCCGCCGACCGTCGGGCCGTCCGGGCCGATGATCAGGGGCCGGCCGTCGGGCGGCAGCTGGATCGCGCCGGGGACCAGCGGCCGCGAGCGGGCGAGCGCGACGCCGCCCGGGAGCGGCTCGCCGTCGAGGCGGATGCCGACCCGGTCCGAGCGGGCGTCGACCCGGAAGCTCGCCCGCGAGAGGGCGGCCAGCGCCTCCATGGGTGCGTCGGGGTGGGGGGCGAGCTCCAGGACGCCCCCGAGCTGCAAGGGCTCGGCGTGCTCGCGGCGCGGAGCGGGGCGCGCGTCGGCGTCTCCGAGAGGGATGACGTCGCCGCGGACGAGAGGACGCCCGTGAAACCCGCCGAGCCCGGCGAGCACCAGCGTCGCGCGCGACCCGAGCACGCGCGCGACGTCGACGCCGCCGGCGAGCGCGAGGTAGCGCACGGCTGCCTGCGCGCGCGCGACCTCGATCGGCTCGCCGTCGCGCGCTAGGCGCGCGGGCTCTCCGTCGACCGAGTACGTGACGTCGCCGATGGCGCGAAACAGCGCGCCGAGTCGCGGCAGCTCGATCGCGGCCTCGTCCGCTCGGCCGCCGACGGCCGCGAGCGCGCGCGCGAACGCCTCGCGATCGAGCGGCCCGGAAGCGGGGACCGCCGCGCTGGCGAGGCCGGGGCGCCCCGCGTCCTGCACTGTCGCGAGCGGCCCGATGCGCTCGACGACGAGGCCGCGGCCGACGCCGGGGCGCGCGTCGGTGGCGTGGGGCGTGACCGCGGCGGGGGCGCGCGGCGCGGGCTCGAGGGCGCGGTCGGGCGCGATCTCCGCGATCTCGAACCGCACGCGATCGCCCGCGCGGAGCAGCGCGGCGGGCGTGCGTGCCGGGTCGAAGAGCGCGGGACCGTCGACGCGGCCGAGGAGGCTCCAGCCGCCCGGGCTCGCGAGGGGGTAGATGGCCGAGCGCCGTCCGGCGATGGCGATCGCGTTCGCCGGGACGCGCGGCCGCGGCGTCGCGCGGCGGGGCGTCTCCAGCCGCGGATCGAGCCCTCCGAGGTAGGCGAAGCCGGGGAGGAACCCGACGATCTCCGCCTCGTAGGTGGCGCCCGCGTGCAGCGTCACGAGCTCGTCGATCGACAGGCCGCGCGCCTCCGCGACGCTCCGCAGGTCCGGGCCGTCGTAGATCGCCGCGAAGACGTGCGTGCGGGGCGCGTCGAAGCCCGCGTCGCCTGGGCTCGTCGCGACGCAGAGGCGCGCGCGGATCGCCTCGCGCGTGGCGTCGCTCGCGCCACCGGGCGTCATGGCGACGGTCACGCCGTAGCCGGCGACCACCTCCGAGACGCCGGGCAATCCGTCGAGCGCCGCGGCGACGCATCGCGCCCAGGTTGCGGCCGCCGCGTCGTCGAGCTCCTCCTCGAGCGCGATCTCGATCGCCCGCTCGCCCAACGGCTGCACCCGCGCGCGGCGCGATACGCCTGCTTCGCTCTTCGCGCTCTTCGCGCTCTTCGCGTTCACCGTGCTCACCGCGCCTTCGGAGCCCGAATGAGCGCGTCCTCCGCGAGGAGCGCGGCGCGCACCGCCTCCGCGATCGCCACGGCGTGCGGCCCGTCTCCGTGGACGCAGAGCGTGTCGAAGCGCCCCGAGCGCGCGAGCGCGAGCGCCTGGGCCGCGGCCTCGGCCGGCGCCGAGAGCAGCGCGCCCGGCGCGCCGCGGGGGAGTAGCGAGCCGTCCGCCGCGTACGCGCGGTCGGCGAACCCCTCGCGGACGATCCGGTGCCCGCGGAGCCTCGCGAGCTCGGCGAGGGCGGCCGCGTCGTCCGGCACGACCAGCGAAAGCGGGCGCGCCGGGAGCGCGTCCTCCGCGCCGTCGAGGACCGCGGCCGCGCGCGCGGGCTCGCGCGCGTCGTCGTGGTAGAGCGCGCCGTGCGGCTTCAACGTCGCGATCTCGAGGCCCAGGCCGCGCGCGGCCGCGGCGAGCGCGCGGCACTGCGCCGCGATCGAGGCGCGGAGCGCCGGGAGGTCGAGCTCGTCGAGGGGGAGCGAGCGCCGCCCGAAGCCCGCGCGATCGGGGTAGCCCGGGTGCGCCGCGAGCACGCAGCCATGCGCCGCGGCGAGCGCGCAGGCGCGCAGCATAGAGGCCTCGTCGCCCGCGTGGCCGCCGCACGCGACGTTCGCCACCGTCGCCAGCGCGTAGAGCGCCTCGGGCTCGTCCGCGAGCTCGCCGAGGTCGACGTTGAGGGTAACGCGCGGAGGCAACTCAGCAGCCCCACGTCCGGAGGGTGTTGCGCGAACGCGAACCCCGCGCTAGAAGGCGCAACCCTTTTTTCGGCAGGATGGCCATGTACATCGTTCTCTCCAAGAAGCCGCGCAAGACCAACCGTAGCCGCACGAACCGCCTCCGCGCGAAGTTCAAGGCGAAGCAGGCCAAGCGCGTCGCCCGCATGGTGACGTGAAATGACTCGAGCCCGCGGCGCCGAAAATTCGCGCGCGCGGGCGGCATCGCGCCTCGGCGCCTGTCCCGATGCGGTCGTTCCTCCCGAGGAGCGGCCGCGTCGTGCTTTTTTGACCCTGCAGCTCCCGCAACCCGAGGTTCCCGCCCATGCTCGACGACGATCTCCGTGAGTCGCTGACTTTCGACGACGTCCTCCTCGTGCCGGCCTACAGCGAGGTGCTCCCCGCGCAGGTCGACGTGCGCACGCGCTTCACGCGCAACCTCGAGCTGAACATCCCGCTGGTGTCCGCGGCGATGGACTCGGTCACCGAGTCGCGCACCGCGATCGCGATCGCGCGCGAGGGGGGGATCGGCATCGTGCACAAGAACCTCCCGCCCTCGGAGCAGGCGAAGGAGGTCCTCAAGGTCAAGCGCGCCGAGAGCGGCATGGTGCTCGACCCGATCACGATCCGCCCGACGATGCTGCTGCGCGACGCGCTCGAGCTGATGCGCCGCCACGACATCTCGGGGCTGCCGGTGGTCGGCGGCGACGATCTGCGCCCGGTCGGGATCCTCACGTCGCGCGACGTGCGCTTCGAGAAGCGCCTCGATCAGCCGGTCTCGGCGCTCATGACCACCAAGCTGGTCACGGTGCCTCCGGGGGTCGACCTCGAGGAGGCGCGCGGGCTGCTGCACCGCCACCGCATCGAGAAGCTGCTCGTCGTCGAGCCGCACTCGGGCAAGCTCGTCGGGCTCATCACCGTGAAGGACTTGATGGCGGCGGAGCGAAATCCGAACGCCAACAAGGACGACAAGGGGCGCCTGCGCGTCGGCGCGGCGATCGGCCCAGGGGCCGACCGCGAGGAGCGCACCGCCGCCATCGTGCAGGCGGGGGTCGACGTCATCGTCATCGACACCGCGCACGGCCACTCCAAGGGCGTGATCGACGCGGTCCGCGCCACCAAGAAGGCCTACCCCGAGGTCGAGCTCATCGCGGGCAACGTCGCGACCTCCGAGGCGACCGAGGCGCTCATCGAGGCCGGGGTCGACGCCGTGAAGGTCGGCATCGGCCCGGGCTCGATCTGCACCACCCGCGTGGTCGCGGGCGTGGGCGTCGCGCAGCTCAGCGCGGTGCGCGACGCGGTGCGCGTGGCCGAGAAGTACGGCGTGCCGATCATCGCCGACGGCGGCGTGAAGTACTCGGGCGACGTCGCGAAGGCGATCGCGGCCGGGGCCTCGTGCGTCATGATCGGCTCGCTCTTCGCGGGGACCGACGAGTCGCCCGGCGACCTCGTGCTCTACCAGGGGCGCACGTACAAGGTGTACCGCGGCATGGGCTCGCTCGGCGCGATGAAGCAGGGCTCGAAGGACCGCTACGGGCAGGGCGGCACCGCGGACGAGAAGCTCGTCCCCGAGGGGATCGAGGGGCGCGTGCCGTACCGCGGATCGCTCCGCGCCATCCTGCACCAGATGGTCGGCGGCCTGCGCTCCGGCATGGGCTACACCGGCTCCAGGAACATCCAGGAGCTGCGGACCAAGGCGAGGTTCGTCCGCATCACCAGCGCCGGGCTCAAGGAGAGCCACGTGCACGACGTGATGATCACCGAGGAAGCGCCGAACTACCGCACCAGCGGTTGAGCGGCGCCGGCGCGCCCGGGCGACAGATCGTCCGGCGGCTCGGGACGTAGCAAGTGGGTCGGGCGCCGTCCGCGCGTCCGGCCCGCGTTCATTTTGGCGTACGCTCGCCGCCTCGGGGGTCCTCCGCATGCAGCTTCGATCCTGGTTTCTGGGCGCCGCGCTCGCCGTCGCGGCGACGTCGGCCACGCGCGCCGACGCGTTCTGCGGGTTCTACGTCGCGCCGTCGGACGGCCCGCTCTACAACGACGCGACGCAGGTGGCGTTGATGCGCGACGGCACGCGCACCGTCATCAGCATGTCGAACAACTACCGGGGGCCGCTCGCCGACTTCGCGATGGTCGTGCCGGTGCCGGTGGTGCTGCAGAAGGAGAACGTGAAGACGCTCCCGCGCGGCGCGTTCGAGAAGCTCGAGTCGCTGAGCGCGCCGCGGCTCGTCGAGTACTGGGAGCAGGACCCGTGCTTCGAGCCGAAGTACGACGAGCGCTCGGACAAGGCGGCCGCGTCGCCGATGGCCGCGGCCGCGCCGGGCGGCGGTGGCGGCGGCGGGTACGGCGTCAAGATCGAGGCGCAGTTCACGGTCGGCGAGTACGAGATCGTGATCCTCAGCGCCAAGGACTCGGACGGCCTCGAGCGCTGGCTCGGCGACAACAAGTACAAGATCCCGAAGGGCTCCGCCGAGGCGCTCGCGCCGTACGTGAAGGAGCAGATGAAGTTCTTCGTGGCGAAGGTCGACGCGACCAAGGTCACCAGGGACGAGTCGGGCGCGGTCGTGCTCTCGCCGCTCCGCTTCAACTACGAGGAGACGACCTTCAAGCTCCCCGTGCGCCTCGGCCTGCTCAACGCGCCGGCTGCGGGGAGCGGCGCGGCGAAGCAGGACCTCATCGTCTACGTGCTCGCCGAGAACAAGCGCTACGAGGTCGCGAACTACCCGAACGCGTTCATCCCCACGAACATCGACGTCACCAACGAGACGCGCAAGGCGTTCGGGTCGTTCTACGCGACGCTCTTCGACGCCACGATCGCGAAGGCGGGCGGGCGGGCGGTGGTCACCGAGTACTCTTGGCAGTCGAGCTCGTGCGATCCGTGCCCGACGCCGCCGCTCGAGGACGCCGACATCGCCACGCTCGGCGGAGACGTGCTGTTCGGCATGGGCGCGCCGCCGCCGCCGCCAGGTGCGAGTGACGCGGGCGTCGCGCCGCTGCCGGGCGCGCTTCCCGGGGTGCCCGGGGGAGGCCGTATGGGCGGCGGCATGGGCGGCTACTACGGCGGAAGCGCGCACCCGGTCGTGCTCACGCGGCTGCACACGCGCTACGACGCGAGCACGCTGACCGAGGACCTCGTCTTCAAGGCGGCCGATCCCGTGGTGGGCGGTCGCGAGTTCGTGGTCGACGACAAGGGGAGCCTCGAGAAGGGGGCGAAGTCGTCGCCCGGCGGCAACAACTTCCAGGCGCGCTACGCGATCCGTCACGCCTGGGAGGGCCCGGTGCTGTGCGCGAAGCCGCGGCGCGGGATCTGGGGCGGACCGCCGGCCGGCGTGCCGGGCACGACCTCGCCCGCGCCGGCCAAGGGGCTCGCCGCCGCGCCGCGCGGGGGCGTCGCGCTCGCGAGCTACGTGAGCCGCGGCCTCGACGACGTGGGCGAGTACGACAAGGCGCTCGGCATCAAGCCGCCGGCGCCGAAGCCCGAGACGGCCGCGGCGGCCGCGAAATCGAAGGCGAAGGCAGAGGACGTCCCGCCGCCCAAGGGGAAGTGCGGTTGCTCGACCCCGGGCGCGGACGGCGGGCTC